>NZ_CP077073.1:815000-1115000 GCF_019139535.1 Pseudomonas muyukensis
GGTTATATGGTCAAGTGAAGAAGCGCATACGGTGGATGCCTTGGCAGTCAGAGGCGATGAAAGACGTGGTAGCCTGCGATAAGCTTTGGGGAGTCGGCAAACAGACTGTGATCCAGAGATCTCTGAATGGGGGAACCCACTCAGCATAAGCTGAGTATCTTGTACTGAATACATAGGTGCAAGAGGCGAACCAGGGGAACTGAAACATCTAAGTACCCTGAGGAAAAGAAATCAACCGAGATTCCCTTAGTAGTGGCGAGCGAACGGGGACCAGCCCTTAAGCTGGTTTGAGATTAGTGGAACGCTCTGGAAAGTGCGGCCATAGTGGGTGATAGCCCCGTACACGAAAATCTCTTGCCAGTGAAATCGAGTAGGACGGAGCACGAGAAACTTTGTCTGAACATGGGGGGACCATCCTCCAAGGCTAAATACTACTGACTGACCGATAGTGAACCAGTACCGTGAGGGAAAGGCGAAAAGAACCCCGGAGAGGGGAGTGAAATAGAACCTGAAACCGTATGCGTACAAGCAGTGGGAGCCTACTTTGTTAGGTGACTGCGTACCTTTTGTATAATGGGTCAGCGACTTATATTCAGTGGCGAGCTTAACCGAATAGGGGAGGCGTAGCGAAAGCGAGTCTTAATAGGGCGCTTTAGTCGCTGGGTATAGACCCGAAACCGGGCGATCTATCCATGGGCAGGTTGAAGGTTAGGTAACACTGACTGGAGGACCGAACCGACTACCGTTGAAAAGTTAGCGGATGACCTGTGGATCGGAGTGAAAGGCTAATCAAGCTCGGAGATAGCTGGTTCTCCTCGAAAGCTATTTAGGTAGCGCCTCATGTATCACTGTAGGGGGTAGAGCACTGTTTCGGCTAGGGGGTCATCCCGACTTACCAAACCGATGCAAACTCCGAATACCTACAAGTGCCGAGCATGGGAGACACACGGCGGGTGCTAACGTCCGTCGTGAAAAGGGAAACAACCCAGACCGTCAGCTAAGGTCCCAAAGTCATGGTTAAGTGGGAAACGATGTGGGAAGGCTTAGACAGCTAGGAGGTTGGCTTAGAAGCAGCCATCCTTTAAAGAAAGCGTAATAGCTCACTAGTCGAGTCGGCCTGCGCGGAAGATGTAACGGGGCTCAAACCATGCACCGAAGCTACGGGTGTCATCTTTGATGACGCGGTAGAGGAGCGTTCTGTAAGCCTGTGAAGGTGAGTTGAGAAGCTTGCTGGAGGTATCAGAAGTGCGAATGCTGACATGAGTAACGACAATGCGAGTGAAAAACTCGCACGCCGAAAGACCAAGGTTTCCTGCGCAACGTTAATCGACGCAGGGTTAGTCGGTCCCTAAGGCGAGGCTGAAAAGCGTAGTCGATGGAAAACAGGTTAATATTCCTGTACTTCCAGTTATTGCGATGGAGGGACGGAGAAGGCTAGGCCAGCTTGGCGTTGGTTGTCCAAGTTTAAGGTGGTAGGCTGAGATCTTAGGCAAATCCGGGATCTTAAGGCCGAGAGCTGATGACGAGTGCTCATTAGAGCGCGAAGTGGTTGATGCCATGCTTCCAAGAAAAGCTCCTAAGCTTCAGATAACTGGGAACCGTACCCCAAACCGACACAGGTGGTTAGGTAGAGAATACCAAGGCGCTTGAGAGAACTCGGGTGAAGGAACTAGGCAAAATGGCACCGTAACTTCGGGAGAAGGTGCGCCGGTGAGGGTGAAGCACTTGCTGCGTAAGCCCACGCCGGTCGAAGATACCAGGCCGCTGCGACTGTTTATTAAAAACACAGCACTCTGCAAACACGAAAGTGGACGTATAGGGTGTGACGCCTGCCCGGTGCCGGAAGGTTAATTGATGGGGTTAGCGCAAGCGAAGCTCTTGATCGAAGCCCCGGTAAACGGCGGCCGTAACTATAACGGTCCTAAGGTAGCGAAATTCCTTGTCGGGTAAGTTCCGACCTGCACGAATGGCGTAACGATGGCGGCGCTGTCTCCACCCGAGACTCAGTGAAATTGAAATCGCTGTGAAGATGCAGTGTATCCGCGGCTAGACGGAAAGACCCCGTGAACCTTTACTATAGCTTTGCACTGGACTTTGAGCTTGCTTGTGTAGGATAGGTGGGAGGCTTTGAAGTGGGGACGCCAGTTCTCATGGAGCCATCCTTGAAATACCACCCTGGCAACCTTGAGGTTCTAACTCAGGTCCGTTATCCGGATCGAGGACAGTGTATGGTGGGTAGTTTGACTGGGGCGGTCTCCTCCCAAAGAGTAACGGAGGAGTACGAAGGTGCGCTCAGACCGGTCGGAAATCGGTCGTAGAGTATAAAGGCAAAAGCGCGCTTGACTGCGAGACAAACACGTCGAGCAGGTACGAAAGTAGGTCTTAGTGATCCGGTGGTTCTGTATGGAAGGGCCATCGCTCAACGGATAAAAGGTACTCCGGGGATAACAGGCTGATACCGCCCAAGAGTTCATATCGACGGCGGTGTTTGGCACCTCGATGTCGGCTCATCACATCCTGGGGCTGAAGCCGGTCCCAAGGGTATGGCTGTTCGCCATTTAAAGTGGTACGCGAGCTGGGTTTAGAACGTCGTGAGACAGTTCGGTCCCTATCTGCCGTGGACGTTTGAGATTTGAGAGGGGCTGCTCCTAGTACGAGAGGACCGGAGTGGACGAACCTCTGGTGTTCCGGTTGTCACGCCAGTGGCATTGCCGGGTAGCTATGTTCGGAAGAGATAACCGCTGAAAGCATCTAAGCGGGAAACTTGCCTCAAGATGAGATCTCACTGGGATCTTGAATCCCCTAAAGGGCCGTCGAAGACTACGACGTTGATAGGTTGGGTGTGTAAGCGCTGTGAGGCGTTGAGCTAACCAATACTAATTGCCCGTGAGGCTTGACCATATAACACCCAAGCAATTTGCTTACGCAGATTGTGGTGGTGAAGACGAAAGACCCGAAGATTCGTAGGGCCACAAATTCACATATCCGAATTGGCTGAGAGTGCTGCAAGGCATTCACGGCAACCGAATTTCTTGACGACCATAGAGCATTGGAACCACCTGATCCCATCCCGAACTCAGTAGTGAAACGATGCATCGCCGATGGTAGTGTGGGGCTTCCCCATGTGAGAGTAGGTCATCGTCAAGATTCATTTCGCAAAACCCCTATCTGCGCGAGCAGGTAGGGGTTTTGTCTTTAAGTAGAGAGTACAGAGATTCGCCGAGACGTCCCTGCTGGACGGGTCGGCATACAGAATTTCTTGACGACCATAGAGCATTGGAACCACCTGATCCCATCCCGAACTCAGCAGTGAAACGATGCATCGCCGATGGTAGTGTGGGGCTTCCCCATGTGAGAGTAGGTCATCGTCAAGATTCATTTCGCAAAACCCCTATCTGCGTGAGCAGGTAGGGGTTTTGTCTTTGTGGCGCAATAAACCCAGGCATGTGCGCTCCCTGTAGGAGCGGCCTTGTGTCGCGATCGGACGCGTAGCGGCCGCAAACCTGCAGCCTCGGTCCCCCAGGAAAATCGCGTCGCCTGGTTCGCCAGCAAGGCTGGCTCCTACAGGCCGTTGGCGGGCGGCGATCATTGTAGGAGCCCGAGGCATGACACAAGGCCAGTTCAATGGCCGTGGCGTCTGCTTGAGAAACAAAAAGGCCGCTCCCGATGGGAGCGGCCTTGTTGTTTCTGCCTGCCTACTGGCGTTATCAGCTCAGCAGGTTACGTACATTGCCCATGGCTTCATCAGCGAACCCCTGCAGGAACGCCTGGAATCCCGGCAGCGCTTCGGGCCCGCCTTCCCATGGCTCGGCCTGGATCGTCCAGGTGGCGCGGCTGCGGTTACCCTCGAGCGCCACCACTTCCATGGCCGCCCATAGGTTGCCGATGTTCAGGCTGGTGTAGATCAGGCTCCAGGTCATGTTCATGGCCTGGTCATCCCGCGAGTTCAACTGCTCGATCACCACGTTGCCATCCTTGAATAGCTTCTTGCGCACCGAACGCACGCCTTGGCCTGTCATTTCGATATGCGCCAAGGCGGGGATGAATACCGGGAACCCGGCAAAGTTGCCGACAATGTTCCACACACTGGCGGCCGGTGCGGCGATCTCAACGCTGGACGCCACCTGGCAGCCTTGCGGGTTGCGGATCAGGGTATCGGGTTTGCATGCTTGCATGTCGTAGTGCTCCTGTTGGGTTTGAAAGGATCAGATAAAGCCGATATCGGCCAGGTAGCGACAGCCGCGGCCAAGCAGCTCGGGGCTTTTGCTGGGGTAGTGGCTACCCATGCGCAACACGCCGGCACGGGCGTTGTCATGGGCGATGCCAGAGATGTCACCGATGTCTTCCTCGAAGCCGTCCAGATAGAAGCCCAGGACGTCGTACAGCGCGTTGTCGCGGTCGACCCGGCGCAACTGGCGTTGCCACTGCTCGACACTGACCAGCTCGAAGGCATGGCCCTGGGCGCGGAACGATGCCAGGTAGTCACGCCAACGCAGCGGCTCGGGGTTGTGCAGGTTGAACACACAGTGGCCGCTCTGGTGGCGACTGCCGTGGAAGGCGATGAAGCGGGCCAGGAAGTCCACGGGCATGAGGTCGAAGTCGATCTCAAGGCCTGGCACCTGCCCCAGTTGCAACGACCCCTTGAGCATCAGCATCAGGCGGTTGCGCTGGGGTTGGCAGGCGCCGGTGCGGCTGTCGAAGGTGATGTTGCCGGGGCGGAACAGGTTGACCCACACGCCCTGCTCGCGAGCACGGCTGAGGATGCGCTCGCCGACCCACTTGCTCAGGTTGTAGCCATTGCGGATGTAGATGGGCGGGGTCGGCGCCGGGTCTGCTTCCAGCACGCGCCCGTCGGGGCCGACCGCGCTGCAGGCGGATAACGTCGAGACGAAGTTGAAGATCTTCTTGCGCCGCCCTTCGCACAAGCGCAGGCACTCGAACAGCGGCTCGATGTTGTCGGCCGCCAGCACCTGGTAGTCGAGCACATGGTTGACCTGGGCCGCGTTGTGCAGCAAGGCGCCATAGCCGTTATCCAGGTAGTCGTAGTCGGTCTGGGCAAGCCCCAGGCGCGGCTTGCGCAGGTCGGCCTCGAACACCCGCACGCGGCCCAGGTCCAGGGTGATGTGGTTGTCGCGCAATGCCTGGGCGAAGCGTTCGGCCGCCGACACCCCGTCGCCACGCCGGACCAGGCAGGCCACTTCGCTGGCCCCCCAGTCCAGCAAGGCTTCGACCAGGTGTACACCCAGGAAGCTATTGGCCCCGGTGACGATCACCTTGTGCACATCGCCCAGGTGATCCACCGGCAGCACCTGCAGGTTGAGCGCGCGATTGGCATCCTGCTCAAGGCGCGCCAACGATGCACTCGTGCCTGCGTCTTCGCCATCGAGCAGCGCCCCCAGGCGCTGCAGGGTTGGCTGCTCGATGAACCGGTTGATTGCCACGCCCTGGCCGAACTGCTGACGAATCTCCAGCAACAAGCGCGACAGCAGGATCGAGTGGCCGCCAAGGTTGAAGAAGCTGTCGTCGCAGGAAATGTCCGTCTCTGGCAGCTCCAGCAACGTGCTCCACAGGCCTGCCAGGCGCTGCTCGGTCGCGGTCCGTGGTGCCAGGCGCTGGCTGCTCGGCAGTGCCAAGGGGCGCAGTGCCAGGCTCTGGCGGTCGACCTTGCCATTGGCGGTGTAGGGCATGTGCTCCAGCACCTGGTAGAACATCGGGCGCATGTAGTCGGGCAACTGCCGTTCGGCGTGCTCGCGCAAGCGCTGTGCGGCAGCGTCGCACTCGGGGTGGGCGACGAACGCCAGTACCCGACGCTGGTCGTCGATCACCACCGCCACCTGGGCGTACAGGCGGCTATCGCGCAGACAGTGCTCGATCTCCTCAGGCTCGACGCGAAAGCCGCGGATCTTCACCTGGTTGTCGCGCCGCCCGCATATTTCGATGCCGTGTTCGCCCCACTTGCCGATATCGCCCGTGCGATAGGCACGCAACCGGCGGCCATCCGGCAGCTCGAGCTCGACGAAGCGCTCGGCGCTGAGGCTGGGGTTGTTCAGGTAGCCGAGGCCGACACCTGGACCGCTGATGTACAACTCGCCGGGTGTCTGCTGCAGCACTGGCCGCAGCTCGGGGTCGAGGATCAGCACCTGGGTGTTGGCGATGGGCACCCCGAGGTCACGGTTGCTGTCGCCAGCGGCGAACACCCGGGTGGTTGCCAGCACGGTCGTCTCGGTCGGCCCATAGATGTTGTGCAGCCGACACTGCCCGGATAAGCGGGCGATGACTTCGGGCTCACAGACATCGCCCCCGGTAATCAAGTGACGCAGGCCCAGGTGGGTATCGCGCGGCAGGATGCTCAACAGGGCCGGTGGCAGGAAGGCATGAGTGATTTCCTGGCTGTGGATAAGTTGCAGCAGGCGTTGTGGGTCGCGCCGTTGATCCTCGCTGGGCAGCACCAGTTCGGCAGCACAGGCAAAGGTCGGCAGGATGTCCAGCAGGGAGGCATCGAAGCCGATGGTGGAGAATTGCAGGACCCGGGCCTGGTTATCCAACGCCACATGCTCCCGGTACCAGGCCATGAAATGCGTCAGGTTGCGCTGGCTGAGCAGCACGCCCTTGGGCTGGCCGGTGGTGCCGGAGGTATAGATCGCCACGCAAGGGTGATCTGGCGCTGTATCGCGCAGGACCAGGCTGGGCAGCTCGGTTTCTGTGGCGTCAGCCAGGTTACGCACATCCAGTTGCAAGATATCCACAGGCTGCTGGCCATCGTGAAGCAGCACGCAGGCACCGGCGTCGGCGAGGATGCGCTGCCGCCGTTCGGCTGGCGTGGCCGGGTCCAGCGGCAGGTAGATGGCGGCGCTGCCCAGCACCGCCAGGAGGCTGGCGTAAAGCGCCGGCGACTTGTCCATGCACACGGCCACCACTGGCGCATTCGTCCCGCCAGGCAGCAGCGGCAGCAGGGCGCGCTGGATACCCAACGCCCGTGCATGCAGTTGCCGGTAGCTGTAGCGCTGGCCGTCCTGGTTCAGCGCCGGACGCTGTGCCTGTTGCCACAGGCTGCGTTGCAACTGGTCGACCAAGCCAGCCTCGGCGCTTTCCAACAGGTCGGCACGCAGCGTGCGGTTGAACGGGTGGCGGTAGGCCAGGGCTTCGAGCCAGTCCAGGCCATGTTCGCGTTCCTGCTCGCCGGGGCCGACCGTGGGGGCCTCTTGCAGGTATTGCGGATTGCGGGCGAAACGGGTGATGTGCAGCGCCAGCTGTTCGGCCAAGGCCTGTTGCACAGCCTCACGCAGTTGCTGACCGTTGCCAGAGGCCGGGGAGGCCACCGGCGCGCGACCAATCAGGCGCTGAGCGCTGGCATTGCCGCACCAGCAAAGGGTCTCCAGGCGCGGCAGGGTATTGCTGAAGCTGGCCCCCAGGCGCAGGCGGAGCAAGGGGGCAGGCCCCAGTGGCTGCCAGTCGCCACTGGCCAGGGCCAGGCTGCCGTCCTCCACCACCAGGCTCGGCGCGGTCGCCAGCTGTTGGCGCAGGGCATCGCCACTGTCGGCCTGGGCAACGCCGTGGCCGTGCGCGTCGAGGGTCTGGGCCAGCAGGCCAAGGGTGGGGCTGGTCCCCACCAGGAGTATGTCGAGGCGTCTCATGTCGGGATCCTCAGGGCAGGTAGTCGCGCAGCGCGTCTTGCACGCAGGGCGACTCGAGCATGCTGCTGGCGCGGAAGAAGCGCAGGATGTTGCCCAGCAGCGGATGCTGGTGGTTGATCGGGTAGGCCAGTGCCTGCGCTTCCTCGCGCAAGGCCTGACGCACCGACTCGTGCACCGGCAACGCGGCGATCAGGGCGCAGTCGAAGGCTTGCTGGATGTCGCTGGTCAGGTACTGGCGCAGGAACACCGGCAGTACCGCGGCGATGGCCTGGCGGTCGGCTTCGGCCGCGGACTGCCAATACAGGCGTGTCAGCCGGGCCCAAAAGCTCGAGTGACGGCCTTCGTCGAGCAGGTGGTCGGCCATCAACCCCTTCACCGAGGGCTTGACCGAGTCGTCGCGGGCGAAGGCCGCGACATCGTCGGTCAGGGTGTTTTCGGCTATCCCTACGCAGATCAGCTCCAGGGCGTCCCGCAGGGTCTCGGGCACTTGCTCCAGCGCGGCCGGGATGGCGCGGCTGAGCTCGATTTCCTGGGGCAGGGTGATGGGCTCCACGCCGGTCAGGGCGATGGTCTGCTGGAGGAAGTCCATGGCGACCAGGGCGTGGTAGTCCTCGTCGACGACCACGGTCATGGCGTCGTAGCGGCAGGCAAACGGAAAGCGTACGGCGAAGCGGTCCTTGGCGATGCGCCGGGCTGTGCGGTCGACGATTTCGGTCTCGAAGATCACCACGTCGTTGATGAACTTGTAGAGGCTCTGCACCAGGACGAAATCGCGCAGGTGCGGGCACTCGCGCTGGAAAGTGGCGCCCAGTACCAGGGGCTGGCGGCTGAGCGGGTAGATCAGCCGCTGGTCATCCTCCACCCGCCGCCGTGGGCGGGTGCGGATGGTCGCGCGCTCTTCCCAGGCGTCGGCGAAGGAACGGTAGTCGAACGCATTCATGGCGCGACCTCGGCGATCGGCGCCAGCAAGGTGGCCCGCAGCCCGTCCCATAGGGCCATGCGGCTGTCCACGGCGGCGATGGCGGCGGCATAAACGTCTTCCTGGCGCTGCGGGTCGCCAGCGACCAAGCGGTCCAGCAACTGTTCGGCGGCGGGGCCGTGATCCTCGGAGTCGACTTCGATGTGGCGCTGCAGGTAGTAACGGAATGTCGGTGCCTGCTCGTTGCCGATGCCCCATTCGTCGAGAATCTGCTGGAACATCATCGGGATGACGCTTTCCCGGCCATGCAGGAACGCGGCGGCGACGCGATGGGCCGGGGCCTGCAGGGCGGTTTCCAGGGTATCGCGGACGAAGCCTTGCGCCGCCTCGCTGGCACCGGCGCGTTGCAGCGCTTCGTGGGCAGCGACGCCCTGCTGCTGGAGGCTGATGAATCGCTCGATGGCCACGGTGCTGGCGCCAACCTCGCGCATGGCATCCAGGTACAGCTCGAAATGGCTGTAGTGACCATGGTCGAGACGATCGTCCGACTCTTCGCCCAGCACGATTTCGTTGATCAGACGAGCGGCGGCGGGGTCGGCCGGGGGCAGCCAGGGCAGGCTGACGCAGGTCAGTTCCTGTTGCAGTCGCTTGGTCAGCGACATGAAGTCCCAGACGGCGAATACATGGGTTTCCATGAACCGCTGCAAGGTCGCCAACGAGTCGATCTCGGAAAACAATGGGTGGCGGGAAAGTTCAAGTTTCTTGTCGGAAAGTGTGCGCTTCAAAGGCTTCATGAAAAGGTCCGTTGTTATCGGGTTTCAGGGTTCTGGATGACCGTGCAACCTGTGCGTCCCCCAAGTTCGAGGCGAACAGATACCTCGAACTAAGTTTCGATGACGAACAGGCTGCAAGGGCCGCAGGGCTGTCTGTAGGCCAGGAACCACGGAGTATCCGGGCCGCCCGTGCTTGGCGATATAAAAGTTAGATCAACTTTGAAGTGCGCTGCAATTGTTTTTTCAACTATTTATGATGTGCGGTTTTTTAAAATAATAGTTGTCCGAATAAAACAGTTGATTAGTTTTATTTTGGCAATAAGTGCTCCTTCCGATAATTAACTATCAGAAAATTCGGACGCAGAGTGAATGCCTCACTCGGAGCACTGATAAACGGAGTTTGCGGGGCGTGATTATTCAGGGGCGGCTGATCGCTTGCGGTCCTTGCCCGGTGCCAGAGTCCTTCTGCAGGTGAATGAGGACGCAGGCGGCCAGGCCCGTTACTGATGATCAGCGGCCGCTGCGGGAGAGTAGAGTGTGCTCAAAATGCTGGCACTGCCATGGCCTGCAACAGGCCAAGCAGCGCAAATGCCCGAAATCGCCGGTTCAGCGTCGGTAATGGGCCTAGAAGCCGAGCAGCCCGAGGTGGGTGTTGAAGATGCGCACCAGGCGCTGGTTGAGCATTGAGGCGTCGACCGTGCTGGCCGGCATCTCGATCAACTCCAGCGCGCGTCGGGCCTGGCTGTGCCAGCCGAGCATGGCGGCCAATGCCCCCGGGGGGTAGAGCACGGTGATCGGCACCTGCAGGGCCGGGTGGGCAGAGCCTGTGGCGGTGTATGCCGGGCTGTCACAGCTTGAAACAAACAAATGCCGGGTCTGCCCAGGGTAGCGACCCTGGGCCAGCTGGGTCAGGGCCAGGGCGACATGAGCCCCCTGGTGTTGGCCAAACAGGGCGTGGGGCTGCGCCAGGTAGGGCTGCAAGTGCTCGGCCAGGGTCTTGGCCAACTCACTGGCCGGTTGCGTCGGGTCGAGTGCGCCGGGCATGACCGTGGCGGGTACGTCCACCGCGACCAGTTCGATGGGGTCGCTGAGGGTGCGTGCCCATGTGCGGTACTGGATAAGCTGCTGTCGGGTACAGGCCAGGCAGATCAGGCGGACCCTGGACGGTGTTTCGGTCGAGGATTGCTGTCGCGTCTGCACGTGCACTGCCGTTCCTTATGCCGGATCGTCCGACCTTGGGCGGCATGGCCGCCGAATGGGATCAGTTGGCCGCTTGCCGATCGAGGTAGTTGCGAATGGTGCGGGCGGCGTTGTTCAGGTGCGCCTCCAACAAGGTGACGGCTTCGTCCACCAGTTTGTCGCTGGCGGCATCGACCAGGGCGATGTGGTCATCCTGGGTCAGCTTGCCCAGGCCCATCGACGACAGGTGGAAGCGCAGGAAGCGTTCTTCCTCGTTGAGTTCGACCTCGATCATGCGCAGCAGCTTCTGGTTGTGCGCCTTGCTGTAGAGGGCCATGTGCAGCAGGCGATTGAGCCGGCCAATTTCGGCGTGGCGGGTCTCGGTTTCCAGCTGGCGGATGAAGGTCCTGGCCTGGGCGATATCCTCGGCGTCGAGCAAGGGGATCGACTGGCGCAGCGCTTCGGTTTCGAGGATCACGCGCAGGGCGTAGGTGTCGACGGCGTCTTCACCGATCAAGGGAGCGACCACGGCGCCCTTGTGCATCACCACCTGCAGCAGCGACTGGGCCTCGAGCTGGCGCAGCGCCTCGCGCACCGGCATGCGGCTGACACCGAACAGGGTCGCCAGCTCCTGCTGGCGCAGGGCGGTGCCCGGCGGCAGGCGACCGTCGAGGATGGCGCTGCGCAGGCGCTCTTCGATGACACCGCGGGCCAGGTGCGCCGGCACCTGTTCGCTGCCCAGCACGGTGCTCAGGAGTTTGGGTTTGTCAGCCACGCGGGGTTCGCCTCGGCAACGTCAATATTGGATCCAATAACCCTAGTGAGGGTGGGGGGCCCTTGTCAAACGGATTGATCGGCGCCGGCGTCGCAGCGTGATCGCAAAACGCGGCTATCGTGAAGCAAGTCGGCAGCCTTGTGAAGCCAGACAAGGCCGTCAGACCTTGTGCGAAGCGGGTTTGCCGACAGTTGGCGGCATGATCGCACGGTGCCATTGTCTTTTCTGGCCGCTGCCCGCACCATCGCTGCTTTCGAATGATCAGAACAGGTGCCCGCAGTGGCGATACCCTGGAGCTTCCATGCGACCGCGCGCCGTTTCGGGCTGGCCCTGCTGCTGGGCTGCCTGCTGCTGGGCGGCACGCAGGCGGACTGGGACTTCTCCCAGATCAGCCGCCGCGCCCAGGCGTTGTACGGCACGCTGGGCGCGGGCCAGGGGCGGATCGACGCCTGGCAGAACCTGCTGGCGACCCAGAAGCAAGGGAGCGAGCTGGAGCAGTTGCAAGTGGTCAACCTGTTCTTCAACAAGCAGCTGCGTTATGTCGAGGACATCGACCTGTGGCATGAGGTCGACTACTGGGCCACGCCGGTCCAGTCGCTGATCAAGGGCGCCGGCGACTGCGAAGACTACGCCATCGCCAAGTACTTCAGCCTGCGGCGCATGGGCATCCCCGCGGAAAAACTGCGCATCACCTACGTCAAGGCCCTGCGCCAGAACCGCGCGCACATGGTCCTGACCTATTATTCAAACCCACAGGCCCAGCCGCTGGTGCTCGACAGCCTGATGGACGCGATCAAGCCGGCCAGCCAGCGTACCGACCTGCTGCCGGTCTATGCCTTCAACGGCGAAGGCCTGTGGCTGACCGGCGCCGCGGGCAACAAGAAGGTCGGCGACACCAAGCGCCTGTCGCGCTGGCAGGACTTGCTGAAGAAAATGCAGGCCGAAGGGTTCCCGGCCGAACCGGTTTACTGAAGGAGCACAGATGTCACTGTTCAAACAATTGCTGCTAGCCATTTGCCTGTTCCTGGTGGTCGCCTTCAGTGGCAGCTTCATGGTCAGCCTGGAGAGCTCGCGCAGCCAGTACGTCAACCAGCTGCGCTCCCATGCCCAGGATGCGGCCACCGCGCTGGCGCTGTCGCTGACGCCGAACATCGACGATCCGGCGATGGTCGAGCTGATGGTCAGCTCGATCTTCGACAGTGGCTACTACTCCAGCATCAAGGTCATCGACCTGGGTTCCAACGCGGTGCTGGTCGAGCGCCATGCCGAACCCGACACGGGTGGCGTGCCGGGTTGGTTCATCCACCTGATCGGCCTGGAGCCGGCCGGCGGCGATGCCATCGTCAGCCGCGGCTGGCAGCAAGCCGCGCGGGTCGAGGTGATCAGCCACCCGATGTTCGCCCTGGCCAAACTGTGGCAGAGCGCCCTGGGCAGCCTTGGCTGGCTGCTGCTGTGCGGCGCGGTGAGCGCGGTGCTGGGCGCGCTGCTGCTGCGCCGTCAGTTGCGGCCGCTGGACTACATGGTGGCGCAGTCCCACGCCATCGCCCGGCGTGAGTTCCTGAGCCTGCCGGAGTTGCCACGCACGCCTGAACTGCGCCGGGTGGTGCAGGCGATGAACCAGATGGTCGAGAAGCTCAAGGCCCTGTTCACCGAGCAGGCCGAGCGCAGCGAGAAGCTACGCGCCGAGTCCTACCAGGACAGCCTTACCGGCTTGGCCAACCGTCGTTACTTCGAGATGCAGCTCAATGCCCGTGTCAGCAACCTGGAGGAAGCCCGCGCCGGCTACCTGCTGTTGCTGCGGGTGCAGGACCTGGCGGGTCTCAACGCCCGCCTGGGTGGCCAGCGCACCGACCAGCTGCTGCAAGCGGTGGGTGAGCAACTGCGGCGCACCTG
Source organism: Pseudomonas muyukensis (assembly GCF_019139535.1). Taxonomy (NCBI): domain Bacteria; kingdom Pseudomonadati; phylum Pseudomonadota; class Gammaproteobacteria; order Pseudomonadales; family Pseudomonadaceae; genus Pseudomonas; species Pseudomonas muyukensis. The sequence goes on from NZ_CP077073.1 coordinate 828,174, forward strand.
CGCCAACTTCCCTGAAACCAACGACCTGATCACCCGCAGCCGCGGCGGCGAGTTCGCCGTGCTGGCACCGGGCATGGTCCATGACGAGGCGATCCAGCTGGCCCAGGCCCTGGAGGCCACCTTGCAGAGCCTGCATGAAACCGGCGCCAGCGATGTCGACCCGGTGGCCTGCATCGGCCTGGCCCCCTATAGCCCGGGGGATGCGCCACAGGCGCTGCTCAAGCTCGCCGACGAAGCCCTGGCCCGTGCCGAGAGCCAGCCGGAGCCGGGCTGGGTATGCCTGGAGCAGGGCGCCGCAGGCCAGGCCGCCGACAGCCACCATGCCTGGCACACGCGCCTGGACCAGGCGCTGGCCAAGGGGCAGTTCGAGCTGTTCTTCCAGCCGGTGGTGGACAGCAAGGCGCCGGACAAGGTGCTGCATTACAAGGTCATCTCACGCCTGCACGATGCCGAGGGCCAAGCCCTGGCGGCGGGGCGCTTCCTGCCCTGGCTGGAGCGCTTCGGCTGGATGGCGCGCCTGGACCTGCTGGTGCTGGAGAAGGTCCTCAGGCACTTGCAGGGGCATGGCGAGTCGCTGGCGCTGAACCTGTCCGCCGCGACCCTGGCCGACCCCAAGGCGTTGCAGCGGGTCTATGACCTGCTGGGGCAGCACAATGCACTCGGGCCGCGCTTGACCTTCGAGATCGGCGAGGAGCAACTGCCCGAGCAGTCGGTGCTCGAGCAATTGACCCGGCGCCTGCGCGGGCTGGGCTTCAGCCTGGCGCTGCAGCGTTTTGGCGGGCGCTTCAGCATGATCGGCAACCTTGCCCACCTGGGGCTGGCCTACCTGAAGATCGACGGCGGCTATATCCGCAACATCGACCACGAGCGGCACAAGCGCCTGTTCATCGAGGCCATCCAGCGTGCGGCGCACAGCATCGACCTGCCGCTGATTGCCGAGCGGGTCGAGACCGAAGGGGAATTGAAGGTGCTGCGCGAGATGGGCGTGCAGGGGATTCAGGGGCAGTTGGTGGGTGAGCCTGCGCCCTGGCGTTGAACGCCAGGGGTGGTTCGCCGGCAAGCCGGCGCCTGCATGATGCTGTGGGCGCCGGCGCGCTGGTGGGTCGGGCCGCTCAGATCAACCCGCCTTCCTCGTCTTCCTCGATCAGGTTGTTCAGGCTGCCCAGCGCCTTGCGCGCGCTGGAGCGGTTGAGCAACTTGGCCTGGGCGCCTGGAGGCAGGTCGGTGATGCTGAACACGCCCTTGGCGGTGAGCACCTCGATCAGGTCCTCCAGCACCCGGATCATGTCCAGGTCGCTCTGCTTGAGCTGCTTGAGGCTGTTTTCCACGACGTCGTCGGCGAACCACGCCTGGATCTCGGCACTGTCGGCCGGGACCATGTCCGTATACTCATCAAACGGGGCGGCTTCCACCCGCAGCAACTGGCCGGCGGCGTCGCGGTGCACGTAGAACATGGCGTGATCCCTCGTCACGATGATTCCTTCTTGGTGTCAGCAGCATAGGCAAAGTTCACCAGGCCTGCTGGCCTGGTGCACGAGTATGCGCGGGAAGCGTTGGCTGGGGAACCCCGGCCGCCGCGGCGACGGCCCTTGCAGGCCGCCGCCGGGGGGGCAGCATCAGCTATTGGAGTTGTCGATCTTGATGGTCGGGTCGGCACCGCTGATCAACGAATTGATCGTGGTGTTCGACCAGTTCACCCCCTCGAGCTTGATGGTCACGTCGGCGTTGGCCAGGCCACCGGCGGCGTTGAGCTTGCCTTCGGTGCTGACCTGCAGGGTCGACTCGCCGCCGACCGTGGTGATCTTCAGGAAGTTGTCGATGGTGCTGGCCTTCTCGCCCTGGAGCAGGTCGCTCAGGTCGAGGCGGTCGCCTTCCTTGACGTTGAAGTCCTTGATCACGTCCTTGCCCAGGTCGCCGGCCTTCCACACGAAGGTGTCGGCACCGCTACCGCCGATGAGGATGTCGTCGCCCTTGCCGCCGATGAGGATGTCATTGCCTTCACCGCCGAGCAGGGTGTCGTTGCCGGCGCCGCCGAGCAGGATGTCGTTGCCCTTGCCGCCGTCGATGTAGTCGTTGCCACCCTGGCCGAAGATGATGTCGTTGCCATTGCCACCGAGCAGGGTGTCGGCGCCATCGTTGCTGCGCGAGATATCGAACTCGCTGTAGTGCTCGGTGATGTACTTGTGCATCGCCCGACCATCCACATCCCCAGTGTCGACGCCAATCTTGCCGGCGACATAGGCCTGGATCGCCTCGACGCCAGTTCCGGCGATGCCGTTGAAGGTCATCAGGTCGCCGAAGATGATGTCGTTGCCGTCGCCACCATTGACCGTGTCGTTGCCTGGGTTGGTGACTTCGGTGTGGCCGAGGATCGCCTCGGCCAGCTTGCTCGGGTCGATGTTGGTCTGTGGCTTGCCATCGGAGTCGAACGGCTTCAGGTCGTTGGCGTTGACACCGTTGTTGAGGCCGATGGCTTCGACGGTGGACAGCCCCGAGAGCAGCTTGAAGCTGTCCAGCGAGTTGCTCTGGGTGGCATTGGTGGTGTCGTAGCCCAGGCCGCCACGCGACGACAGTTCATAGGTGCCGTTGCCTTCGGCGTGCAGCTCGCCGGAGACACCATACTTCCAGCCATTGCGGTAGTACTGCACCTGCAGGTTGCCGGCATTGTCGATGCTGACGTAGTTGGTGCTGCTGCTGTCGATGTAGCCGTTGAACGCCATGCCCGGCTTGTAGTTGATCGACGCCAGGAAGGTATCCAGGGTGATGCCCGAGGTACCCAGGGTCGGGTTGGGGTTCTCGTTGGTCTGATGGTAGGTCGGCTTGCCATCGGTGATGAAGAACGTCTGGTTGCTGCCGGTGCTGCCGCCGTCCTTGAGGTTCTGGAACCAGTTGGCGGTGGTCTTGAACGCGTCTTCGTAGTTGGTGCCGCCGTCGGCCCGCAGGTTGTTCAGTGCGTTGAGCAACTGCTGCAGGCCTGCATCGTTCAGGGTCACCGAGACGTTGCTCTTGACCTGGGTGGCGAAGTCCACCAGGAGGATGTTGACCGTCCCGGAGGCATCGCCCTTGACGCTCGCCGCCAGGGTCTTGAACACCGACTCCAGCGACTTGCGCGCCGCGTCCACGCCCGACGAGCCCATGCTGCCAGAGGTGTCGACGATGAACGCCAGGTTGTAGTTCTGGCCCGGCACCACGTGCAGCCCGGCGACGTCCGAGACGACGATGTCGTTGCCATCGGTGCCGACGACGCTGTCGTTGTCGGACGACAGGTTGCTGGTGTTGTAGCTCTGCGGGTAGACGTTGACCTTGATCGTGCCTTCGCTGGTGGCGGTGCTGCCGCCAACGCTTTCGCTGGAGGTCGAGGTGACCTTCACGTCGAACTGACCGTGGTAGTACGCCGGTGGCTTGATGGTCAGGCTGCCCAGGTTCCAGCCGGTGACGTCCACCGCGTCCTTGCCGACGGTGACGGTGTGGCCGGCGCCATCGGACAGCACCGAGCCTGCCGGGATACCGCCGAGCTTGACGCTCAGGCTCTCGGAGCCATCGGTGTCGGTCAGGTTGGTGCTGATACCCACCAGCTTGACCGGCGCGCCGTTCTCGCTGCCTTCGTTGAGCTTGTAGCCGTCGTAGTAGCCCTGGCCGTTGCTGCCGTGCAGGTCGGACACGCTTACGCCGGCGTTGCTCAGGTCGTTGACGCTCGGGTACATCGGGATGTTCGAGCTGTTCAGGTCCATGGCCGCGCCATTGTTGACCCGGATGTTGACGTCCAGGCTGCCGGGGCCGGCCTGGTTGGCGTTGTAGATCTCCAGGGTGTAGTAACCGCTGGTGGTCGGGGTGAAGCTGCCGGAGATCGCGCCGCTGGCCGAGCCCCAGATGCCGCTGGCGACGTTCTTGCCGCCGATGACGATCTGCAGGCTGTCATCGGCGGTGCCGGTGAAGGCGTAGGTCTTGCCGGCTTCCAGGTAGATCAGGCCGGAGGTCTTCGAGCCGCTGCCTGGGGTGACGTTGCTGCTCGAGTCGACGCCGCTGACCGTCTCGGTCTTGCTGGCACTGCCGGAGTTGGCGAACACGTTCTTCAGCGTATCGCCGGAGATGCCGTTGCCATTGCTGCCCAGGCCGGTGAGGTTGTTCCAGGTTTCCCGGACCAGGCCGATCGAGTTGACATCGTTGCTGGCGATGTTCAGGTCGGGCTTGTCGGCGACCGGGCGGATATCGACCTTCAGGGTCGCTTCGTTGCCCAGGTTGGTGCCGTCGTTGGGCTTGTACTTGAGCTGCGCGTAGTCGGCCTGCTTGTTGCCCACGCCGCTACCGCCATAGCCGTCGATACCCGACTGGTTGGCCAGCGGCACGAACTTCAGCTTGCCGGCGGCGATGTCAGCCTGGCTGACGGTCTGGTTCAGCGACACATCGACCCACGAGGTGCCGTTGAAGAACTTCAGGCTGCCCAGGTCCGGCAGCTTGCTGATGGTCACGGCCAGGCCGGTATTGCCATCGGCGTCGCTGACGTTGAAGTCACCCCACTGGAATACGTAGTCGGTGTCTTCGGTGCCGGTCACCGCGCCGCCGGTCGCGACCGGGGCGTGGTCGTTGTCGATGATGGTGGTGGTGACGCTGGCCTTGCCGGCGTCGACCTGCAGGTTCTCGAAGCCGCCGCCGCTGGCGCCGCTGATCTTGACCGTGAAGTTCTCCGAGCCTTCGACCAGCTTGTCGTCGATGGTCTTGATGTCGAAGCTGGTGCCGCTGCTGCCAGCCGGGATCTTCACGGTGACCACACCGGTGAAGTCCTGGCCGTCGGTGGCGGTGCCGCTGTAGGTCAGGGTGATGGTCACCTCGGACTTCGACGGGTTGCTCAGGGTCAGGTTGTAGTGGGCGGTATCGCCTTCGACCACCGAGGTGTCGCCGCTGATGCCGACGGTGGTCAGGTCGCCCTGGCCGGCCGGTTCGTCGGTGACGGTGGTGGTGACGGTGTTGCTGCCCAGGCTCAGCTTCTCGAAGTTGTCGCCGCCGCTGACCGACTCGATCTTGTTGACGATGTTCGGCTGGCCACCGAGGTACGGGTCGTCCTTGGCGGTAATGGTGAAGGTGCCGCTGGCGCTGCCGGCCGGGATGGTCACCTTGGTGCCATCGGTGAGGGTGAAGGTCAGGCCATTGTGGCCGGTGACCGACAGGCCCTGGGCGTTGCTCAGGGTCACGGTGTAGGTGATCTGGCCGCCTTCGCTGACGGTGGTCTTGTCCGCCGACAGGGTCGCGACCACTTCACTGACGGTATCGGTGATCTGCACGGTGGCCTTGCCGCCGAGCTCGAGGTTCTCGAAGGTCTTGCCGGCGACGCTGGCATCGCTGATGCCGACCGAGACCGAACCTGGGTCCTTGAACACGTCGTCGCCCTGGGCCTTGGTCTTGTACTCGGCTTCGGTCTGGCCGGCCTTGATCACCACCTTGTCGCCGTTGTCCAGGGTCACGGTCAGGTCCTGGGCCAGTTTCTGGCTGACCTTGACGGTGAAGCTTGGCTGCTGGTCTTCGGTGACATTGCCGTTGCTGACGATGGTGACCGAGACCTTGTCGCCCTGGTTGCCGGTGCCTGGGGTGCCCGAGCCCGGTTCGTCGGTGACGGTGGTCTTCACTTCGTTCTGACCCAGGGTCAGTTTTTCGAAGTTGTCGGCGCCGGTGACGCCGGTCAGCTTGTTGCTGATGGTCGGCTGGCCACCGATGAACACATCGTCCGGCGCGTTGACGGTGATGGTGCCGCTGGCGCTGCCGGCCGGGATGGTGACCTTGGTGCCATCGGTGAGGGTGAAGGTCAGGCCATTGTGGCCGGTCACCGACAGGCCTTGGCCGTTGCTCAAGGTGACGGTGTAGGTGATCTGGCCGCCTTCGCTGACGGTGGTCTTGTCGGCGCTGAGGGTCGCGACCACTTCACTGACGGTATCGGTGATCTGCACGGTGGCCGCGCCACCGAGCTCGAGGTTCTCGAAGGTCTTGCCGACCACGCTGGCATCGCTGATGCCGACGGTCAGCGGGCCGCCGTCCTTGAACACGTCATCGCCCTGGGCCTTGGCCTTGTATTCGGTTTCGGTCTGGCCGGCCTTGATCACCACCTTGTCGCCATTGCTCAAGGTGACGGTCAGGTCCTGGTCGAGCTTCTGGCTGACCTTGACGGTGAACGAGGCTTGCTCGGCTTCGTTCACGTCGCCGTTGCCGACGATGGTGACCGAGACCTTGTCGCCCTGGTTGCCGGTGCCTGGGGTGCCCGAGCCCGGCTCGTCGGTGACGCCAGTCTTCACCTCGTCCTTGCCGAGGGTCAGTTTCTCGAAGTTGTCGGCACCGGTGACACCAGTCAGCTTGTTGCTGATGGTGGCCTGGCCGCCGATGAACACATCGTCCGGGGCGGTGATGGTGAAGGAGCCACTGGCGCTGCCGGCCGGAATGGACACCTTGGTGCCATCGGACAGGGTGAAGGTCAGGCCATTGTGGCCGGTCACCGCCAGGCCCTGGCCGTTGGTCAGGGTCACGGTGTAGGTGATCTGGCCGCCTTCGCTGACGGTGGCCTTGTCGGCGCTCAGGGTGGCCACGACTTCACTGACGGTATCGGTGATCTGCACGGTGGCCTTGCCGCCGAGCTCGAGGTTCTCGAAGGTCTTGCCGGTGACGGTGGCATCGCTGATGCCGACCGAGACCGAACCTGGGTCCTTGAACACATCGTCGCCCTGGGCCTTGGTCTTGTACTCGGCTTCGGTCTGGCCGGCCTTGATCACTACCTTGTCGCCGTTGTCCAGGGTCACGGTCAGGTCCTGGGCCAGTTTCTGGCTGACCTTGACGGTGAAGCTTGGCTGCTGGTCCTCGGTGACATTGCCGTTGCTGACGATGGTGACCGAGACCTTGTCGCCCTGGTTGTCGGTGCCTGGGGTACCGGTGCCGGGTTCGTCGGTGACTTCGGTTTTGACTTGCTCTTTGCCGAGGGTGAGTTTCTCGAAGTTGTCCGCGCCGGTCACGCCTTCCAACTTGTTGACGATGGTCGGCTGGCCGCCGATGAACACATCGTCCGGGGCATTGATGGTAATGGTGCCGGTGGCGCTGCCTGCCGGAATGGTCACTTTGGTGCCATCGGTCAGGGTGAAGGTCAGGCCGTTGTGGCCGGTCACCGACAGGCCTTGGCCGTTGGTCAGGGTGACGGTGTAAGTGATCTGGCCGCCTTCGCTGACGGTGGTTTTATCGGCGCTGAGGGTCGCGACCACTTCGCTGATGGTGTCGGTGATCTGCACACTGGCGTTGCCGCCCAGTTCCAGATTCTCGAAGGTCTTGCCATCGACGGCGGCATCGGTGATGCCGACAGTCAGGGTGTCGCCGTCCTTGAAGACGTCATCGCCCTGCGCCTTGGCCTTGTACTCGGCTTCGGTCTGGCCAGCCGGGATCACCACCTTGTCACCATTGGACAGGGTGACAGTCAGGTCATGGTCCAGTTTCTGGCTGACTTTGACGGTGAAGGCGGGTTGCTGGTCTTCGGTCACGTCGCCCTTGCTGACGATGGTCACGGTGACTTTGTCGCCCTCGTTGCCAGTGCCCGGAGTACCGGTACCGGGTTCGTCGGTGACTTCGGTCTTCACTTCCTCTTTGCCGAGGGTCAGCTTCTCGAAGTTGTCGGCACCGGTGACGCTGGTCAGCTTGTTGCTGATGGTGGCCTGGCCGCCGATGAACACATCGTCCGGGGCGGTGATGATGGCAGTACCGCTGGCGCTGCCCGCCGGGATGGTGACCTTGGTGCCGTCGCTCAGGGTGAAGGTCAGGCCGTTGTGGCCAGTGACCGACAGGCCTTGGCCGTTGGTCAGGGTCACGGTGTAGGTGATCTGGCCGCCTTCGCTGACGGTGGTCTTGTCGGCGCTGAGGGTCGCGACCACTTCACTGATGGTGTCGGTGATCTGCACGCTGGCATCGCCGCCGAGCTCCAGGTTCTCGAAGGTCTTGCCATCGACGGCGGCATCGGCAATGCCGACAGTCAGGGTGTCGCCGTCCTTGAAGACGTCATCGCCCTGCGCCTTGGCCTTGTACTCGGCTTCGGTCTGGCCAGCCGGGATCACCACCTTGTCGCCATTGGACAGCGTGACGGTCAAGTCGTGGTCCAGCTTCTGGCTGACTTTGACGGTGAAGGCGGGTTGCTGGTCTTCGGTCACGTCGCCCTTGCTGACGATGGTGACGGTGACCTTGTCGCCTTCGTTGCCAGTACCTGGAGTGCCGGTGCCGGGTTCGTCAGTGACTTCGGTTTTGACTTCGTCTTTGCCGAGGGTCAGTTTCTCGAAGTTGTCAGCGCCGGTCACGCCTTCCAGCTTGTTGACGATCGAAGGCTGGCCGCCGACGAACACGTCATCCGGGGCGTTGATGGTGATGGTGCCGGTGGCGCTGCCTGCTGGGATGGTCACTTTGGTGCCATCGGTCAGGGTAAAGGTCAGGCCATTATGGCCGGTCACCGACAGGCCTTGGCCGTTGGTCAGGGTCACGGTGTAGGTGATCTGGCCGCCTTCGCTGACGGTGGTCTTGTCGGCAGACAAGGTAGCCACGACTTCGCTGATGGTGTCGGTGATCTGCACGGTGGCATCGCCGCCCAGTTCCAGATTCTCGAAGGTCTTGCCGTCCACGGCAGCATCGGTGATGCCGACAGTCAGGGTGTCGCCGTCCTTGAAGACGTCATCGCCCTGGGCTTTGGTTTTGTACTCAGCTTCGGTCTGACCGGCTGGGATTACCACCTTGTCACCATTGGACAGGGTGACAGTCAGGTCATGGTCCAGTTTCTGGCTGACTTTGACGGTGAAGGCGGGTTGCTGGTCTTCGGTCACGTCGCCCTTGCTGACGATGGTCACGGTGACTTTGTCGCCCTCGTTGCCAGTGCCCGGAGTACCGGTACCGGGTTCGTCGGTGACGTCGGTCTTCACTTCGTCCTTGCCGAGGGTCAGCTTCTCGAAGTTGTCCGCACCGGTCACGCCTTCCAGTTTGTTGACGATGGTCGGCTGGCCGCCGACGAACACGTCATCCGGGGCGTTGATGGTGATGGTGCCGGTGGCGCTGCCTGCCGGGATGGTCACTTTGGTGCCATCGCTCAGGGTGAAGGTCAGGCCATTGTGGCCAGTGACCGACAGGCCTTGGCCGTTGGTCAGGGTGACGGTGTAGGTGATCTGGCCACCTTCAGACACTGTGGTTTTGTCCGCCGACAGAGTCGCGACCACTTCGCTGATGGTGTCGGTGATCTGCACGCTGGCGTCGCCGCCGAGCTCCAGGTTCTCGAAGGTCTTGCCGTCCACGGCAGCATCGGTGATGCCAACGGTGAGGGTGTCACCGTCCTTGAAGACGTCGTCGCCTTGTGCCTTGGCCTTGTACTCGGCTTCGGTCTGGCCAGCCGGGATTACCACCTTGTCGCCATTGGACAAAGTGACGGTCAGGTCGTGATCCAGTTTCTGGCTGACTTTGACGGTGAAGGCCGGCTGTTGGTCTTCGGTGACATCGCCTTTGCTGACGATGGTCACGGTGACCTTGTCGCCCTCGTTGCCGGTGCCCGGAGTACCGGTACCGGGTTCGTCGGTGACGTCGGTCTTCACTTCGTCCTTGCCGAGGGTCAGCTTCTCGAAGTTGTCTGCACCAGTTACACCCTCGAGTTTGTTCACGATCGAAGGCTGGCCGCCGACGAACACGTCATCCGGGGCGTTGATGGTGATGGTGCCGCTGGCGCTGCCGGCCGGGATGGTGACCTTGGTGCCATCGGTGAGGGTGAAGGTCAGGCCGTTGTGGCCGGTCACCGACAGGCCTTGGCCGTTGGTCAGGGTCACGGTGTAGGTGATCTGGCCACCTTCGCTGACGGTGGTCTTGTCGGCGCTGAGCGTCGCGACCACTTCGCTGATGGTGTCGGTGATCTGCACGCTGGCGTCGCCGCCCAGTTCCAGATTCTCGAAGGTCTTGCCGTCCACGGCAGCATCGGTGATGCCGACAGTCAGGGTGTCGCCGTCCTTGAAGACGTCATCGCCCTGGGCTTTGGTTTTGTACTCAGCTTCGGTCTGACCGGCTGGGATTACCACCTTGTCACCATTGGACAGGGTGACAGTCAGGTCATGGTCCAGTTTCTGGCTGACTTTGACGGTGAAGGCGGGTTGCTGGTCTTCGGTCACGTCGCCCTTGCTGACGATGGTCACGGTGACTTTGTCGCCCTCGTTGCCAGTGCCCGGAGTACCGGTACCGGGTTCGTCGGTGACTTCGGTCTTCACTTCCTCTTTGCCGAGGGTCAGCTTCTCGAAGTTGTCCGCACCGGTCACGCCTTCCAGTTTGTTGACGATGGTCGGCTGGCCGCCGACGAACACGTCATCCGGGGCGTTGATGGTGATGGTGCCGGTGGCGCTGCCTGCCGGGATGGTCACTTTGGTGCCATCGCTCAGGGTGAAGGTCAGGCCATTGTGGCCAGTGACCGACAGGCCTTGGCCGTTGGTCAGGGTGACGGTGTAGGTGATCTGGCCGCCTTCGCTGACGGTGGTCTTGTCGGCAGACAAGGTAGCCACGACTTCGCTGATGGTGTCGGTGATCTGCACGCTGGCATCGCCGCCCAGTTCCAGATTCTCGAAGGTCTTGCCGTCCACGGCAGCATCGGTGATGCCGATGGTGAGGGTATCGCCGTCCTTGAAGACGTCATCGCCCTGGGCTTTGGTCTTGTACTCAGCTTCGGTCTGACCAGCAGGGATCACCACCTTGTCACCATTGGACAGAGTGACAGTCAGGTCGTGATCCAGCTTCTGGCTGACTTTGACGGTGAAGGCAGGCTGTTGGTCTTCGGTGACATCACCTTTGCTGACGATGGTCACGGTGACCTTGTCGCCTTCGTTGCCGGTGCCCGGAGTACCGGTACCTGGCTCGTCGGTGACTTCGGTTTTGACTTCGTCTTTGCCGAGGGTCAGCTTCTCGAAGTTATCCGCACCGGTTACGCCTTCCAGCTTGTTGACGATGGTTGGCTGGCCGCCGACGAACACGTCGTCTGGCGCGTTGATGGTGATGGTACCGGTGGCGCTGCCTGCCGGAATGGTCACTTTGGTGCCATCGGTCAGGGTGAAGGTCAGGCCGTTGTGGCCGGTCACCGACAGGCCTTGGCCGTTGGTCAGGGTCACGGTGTAGGTGATCTGGCCGCCTTCGCTGACGGTGGTCTTGTCGGCAGACAAGGTAGCCACGACTTCGCTGATGGTGTCGGTGATCTGCACGGTGGCCTTGCCACCGAGCTCGAGGTTCTCGAAGGTCTTGCCGTCGACGGCGGCATCGGTAATGCCGACAGTCAGGGTGTCGCCGTCTTTGAAGACGTCGTCACCCTGGGCCTTGGCCTTGTACTCGGCTTCGGTCTGGCCAGCCGGGATCACCACCTTGTCACCATTGGACAGCGTGACGGTCAAGTCGTGGTCCAGTTTTTGGCTGACTTTGACGGTGAAGGCAGGCTGCTGGTCTTCGGTCACGTCGCCCTTGCTGACGATGGTCACGGTGACCTTGTCGCCTTCGTTGCCGGTGCCCGGAGTACCGGTACCGGGTTCGTCGGTGACGTCGGTCTTCACTTGGTCTTTGCCGAGGGTCAGCTTCTCGAAGTTGTCCGCACCGGTCACGCCTTCCAGTTTGTTGACGATGGTCGGCTGGCCGCCGACGAACACGTCGTCTGGTGCGTTGATGGTGATGGTGCCCGTGGCGCTGCCCGCTGGAATGGTCACTTTGGTGCCATCGGTCAGGGTGAAGGTCAGGCCATTGTGGCCAGTGACCGACAGGCCCTGGCCGTTGGTCAGGGTCACGGTGTAGGTGATCTGGCCACCTTCGCTGACGGTGGTCTTGTCGGCGCTGAGCGTCGCGACCACTTCGCTGATGGTGTCGGTGATCTGCACGCTGGCGTCGCCGCCCAGTTCCAGATTCTCGAAGGTCTTGCCGTCCACGGCAGCATCGGTGATGCCGACAGTCAGGGTGTCGCCGTCCTTGAAGACGTCATCGCCCTGGGCTTTGGTTTTGTACTCAGCTTCGGTCTGACCGGCTGGGATTACCACCTTGTCACCATTGGACAGGGTGACAGTCAGGTCATGGTCCAGTTTCTGGCTGACTTTGACGGTGAAGGCGGGTTGCTGGTCTTCGGTCACGTCGCCCTTGCTGACGATGGTCACGGTGACTTTGTCGCCCTCGTTGCCAGTGCCCGGAGTACCGGTACCGGGTTCGTCGGTGACTTCGGTCTTCACTTCCTCTTTGCCGAGGGTCAGCTTCTCGAAGTTGTCCGCACCGGTCACGCCTTCCAGTTTGTTGACGATGGTCGGCTGGCCGCCGACGAACACGTCGTCCGGGGCATTGATGGTAATGGTGCCGGTGGCGCTGCCTGCCGGAATGGTCACTTTGGTGCCATCGGTCAGGGTGAAGGTCAGGCCATTGTGGCCAGTGACCGACAGGCCCTGGCCGTTGGTCAGGGTGACGGTGTAGGTGATCTGGCCACCTTCAGACACTGTGGTTTTGTCCGCCGACAGAGTCGCGACCACTTCACTGATAGTGTCGGTGATCTGCACGCTGGCGTCGCCGCCGAGCTCCAGGTTTTCGAAGGTCTTGCCGTCCACGGCAGCATCGATGATGCCGACGGTGAGGGTATCGCCGTCTTTGAAGACGTCATCGCCTTGCGCCTTGGTCTTGTACTCGGCTTCGGTCTGGCCGGCCGGGATTACCACCTTGTCGCCATTGGACAGCGTGACGGTCAAGTCGTGGTCCAGCTTCTGGCTGACTTTGACGGTGAAGGCCGGCTGTTGGTCTTCGGTGACATCACCTTTGCTGACGATGGTGACGGTGACCTTGTCGCCCTCGTTACCGGTACCTGGAGTGCCGGTGCCGGGTTCGTCAGTGACGTCGGTTTTGACCTCGTCTTTGCCGAGGGTCAGCTTCTCGAAGTTGTCCGCACCGGTCACGCCTTCCAGCTTGTTGACGATGGTCGGCTGGCCGCCGACGAATACGTCGTCCTGGGCATTGATGGTGATGGTGCCCGTGGCGCTGCCCGCTGGGATAGTGACCTTGGTGCCATCGGTGAGGGTGAAGACCAGGCCGTTGTGGCCGGTCACCGACAAGCCCTGGCCGTTGGTCAGGGTCACGGTGTAGGTGATCTGGCCGCCTTCAGACACTGTGGTCTTGTCTGCGGACAGTGTGGCCACGACTTCGCTGATGGTGTCAGTGATCTGCACGCTGGCGTCGCCGCCCAGTTCCAGATTCTCGAAGGTCTTGCCGTCCACGGCAGCATCGGTGATACCGACGGTGAGGGTATCGCCGTCTTTGAAGACGTCATCGCCTTGCGCCTTGGCCTTGTACTCGGCTTCGGTCTGGCCGGCCGGGATCACCACCTTGTCGCCATTGGACAAAGTGACGGTCAGGTCATGGTCCAGTTTCTGGCTGACTTTGACGGTGAAGGCGGGTTGCTGGTCTTCGGTGACATCGCCTTTGCTGACGATGGTGACCGTCACTTTGTCACCTTCGTTGCCGGTGCCCGGAGTACCGGTACCTGGCTCGTCGGTGACTTCGGTTTTGACTTCGTCTTTGCCGAGGGTCAGCTTCTCGAAGTTGTCAGCGCCGGTCACGCCTTCCAGCTTGTTCACGATCGAAGGCTGGCCGCCGACGAATACGTCGTCTGGTGCGTTGATGGTGATGGTGCCCGTGGCGCTGCCCGCTGGAATGGTCACTTTGGTGCCATCGGTCAGGGTGAAGGTCAGGCCGTTGTGGCCAGTGACCGACAAGCCTTGGCCGTTGGTCAGGGTGACGGTGTAGGTGATCTGGCCACCTTCGCTGACGGTGGTCTTGTCGGCAGACAAGGTAGCCACGACTTCGCTGATGGTGTCGGTGATCTGCACGGTGGCCTTGCCACCGAGCTCGAGGTTCTCGAAGGTCTTGCCCGCAACACTGGCATCGGTCACGCCGAGCGACACCGAGCTTGCGTCCTTGAACACATCGTCGCCCTGGGCCGGCAGAGTGTAGGTCGCCTCGGTCTGGCCGGCAGCGATGACCACCTTGTCGCCGTTGCTCAGGGTCACGGTCAGGTCGTGATCCAGTTTCTGGCTGACCGAAACGGTAAAGGTCGGCTGCTGGGCTTCGGTGACATCGCCGTTGCTGGCGATGGTGACGCCCACGGTGTCGATACTGTCGGTGATCTGGGTCTGCACCGGTGTCTGGTTTGGCACCAGGCTTTCGAAATTGCCGCCAGTGGCCCCTGTGATGCTGGTGCTGACGGTGCTGCCATTGACGAACACGTCGTTGGCCGGGGTCTGGAACTCGACACTGCCGGTGCTTTCGCCGGCCTTGACGGTGACGGTCTGGCCGTTGGACAGGGTGACGGTCACCTCGGTCTGGGCAGGGTTGCTCAGGGTCACGGTGTAGGTGATCACGCCGCCTTCAGTGACGCTCGGGGTGGCGGTCAGGGTGGCGCTGGTGGTGTCTACCGAGTCGCTGATGACGGTTTGCGCTGGCGTCGGGTTCGCCACCAGATTCTCGAAGTTACCGCCCGTTGCCCCCGTAATCGTGGTGCTGACGGTGCTGCCATTGTTGTAGACATCGTTGGGCGGGGTCTGGAAATCGACACTGCCCGACGACTTGCCGGCTTCGATGGTAACCGTCTGGCCATTGGACAGGGTGACGGTCACCGGGGTTTGCGCCGGGTTGGTCAGGGTCACGGTGTAGGTAATCACGCCGCCTTCGGTGACGCTCGGGGTCGCGGTCAGGGTGGCGGTGGTGGTGTCGATGGTGTCGGTGATCTGGGTCACTGCCGGGGTGGTGTTCGGCGTGATGACCAGGCCGTTGCCGCCCGTGGTGCCGGTGATGCTGGCGGAAATCTGGCCGCCGTCGATATAGGGCGTGTCGTTCGGGGCAATGGTGACGTTCACGCTACCCGTGGTCTGGCCCGCCGGAATGACGATCACCGCGCCGTTGGACAAGGTGACGGTCAGGTTGCTCAGCGGCGGCTGGCCGACGGTGGCGGTATAGACGATCACGCCACCCGCCTCGGTGATCGTGGGGGTGGCGTTCAGGGTCAGGCCGGTGACATTGGGGGCGTTGCTGGTGGTATTGGCGCCGTTGGCGTCCAGGGCGCCCACTTCTTCGCTGCCCTGGCCGTTGCCGAAGCCGATCGGACCGGTCGGGAAGCCAATGCTCGGGTCGACCGCGCCGGCGGTCTCCTGCAGCATCACGAAGCTGTGGCCGCCACCCGCCGCACCGCCACCCGCAGCGGATGGGCCCGCGGCGGTGGCTTCCAGTTCGGTGGTGGGGTCGACGCCAGCGGCGATGGCCTGCTGCAGCTCCTCGACCGAAGGCGCCGCCTGGGCGCTGGCCTGGCTCAGGTCGGTGCTGCTGTCGGGGCTGTCGGCACTCCACTGGGTGTCGCGGCCCAGGTCGAGCACGCGGCCGTCGGCCAGCTCCAGGGACACCGCGCCGCCGGCGCCGGTGTCTACCTGCTCGCCGGCGAACAGGCGGTCGCCTTCGATGAGAACGCGCCGGATGCCTTCTGGGGAAACTGCGATGACTTGGCCAACAATGCTTTTGACGATGGCAACAACAGTGCTCATTGGACTCTCCGGACTACCCGTTCAGTTGGCTTCCATGCCTGCTCGCGCGTGAGGCGGCGACTGATGGAATGTTTCAATAATGTTTTTGACGCTGATTTGCGTCAATTTTACGTCTATAATTTCTGGCTATTAAGTTTATGCCAAACTATTGACCTTCTGGCTGCCATCCTAAACAATCGTCGAGGTAATGTCACATTGATATTTGGCCAGCCACAGCTCTCTCTTTCGTATTAATCGCACTGCCTATTCGGAAGTTTCCTACCCACAGGATCAGGGCTTGCCATTTTCCAAGGCAGGGACAGCTTCGGCTGTGATTTAGGACAACAGCTCTCTCGGGAACCAGCAAACATGCGTGCGTCACTGTTCACCGCTCTTCCTTTCGCTCTCGCCGCCACATTCGTTCAAGCACAATCCTTGCCCGAAGCCATGCAAAAAGCCCTCGAGGTGCACCCGGAAATCCAGGCCGGGGTGAACGCCCGCACGGCTGCGGATTACCAGTTGCGCGCCGCCCAGGGCGGCTATTTGCCGCGGGTCGATGTGACAGCCGGTTACGGTCGGGAAGGCACCGACAGCCCCAGCACCCGCAATCGCTGGGAGACGCTCAACCGTGGCGAGTCAGCCATTCGTCTGCGGCAAATGGTTTTTGACGGTTTTGCCACCTCCAGCGAGGTCGGGCGTCAACAAGCCACCGTCAATGCCCGGGCCTATTCGCTGCTGGGCACCTCCGAGCGCACCGCGCTGACCGTCGCCCAGGTCTACCTGGATGTGCTGGCCCGTCGCGAGATGGTGCGCCTGGCCGAAGACAACCTGCGCAACCACGACCGCATCCTCGACCAGATCAAGCTGCGCACCAGCCGCGGGGTCGGGCGCATGGCCGACCTCGACCAGGCCGAAGCCCGCCAGGCCCAGGCGCGCAACAACCTGATCACCGAGCAGACCAACCTGGCCGACGCCAACACCAACTACCTCAGCGTCGTCGGGCAAATGCCGGACGAGTTAAGCACGCCTGCGCCGTTTGTCGACCTGCTGCCGGCAACCCTCGACGAAGCGCGTCACCAACTGATCGAGTTCAGCCCGATACTGCGTTCGGCCGAGTCGGACATCGCCGCCGCCGAAAAGCAGTACGACGCGGCCAAGTCCACTTTCTACCCGCGCTTCGACGCCGAGCTCGGCCGCACCGCCGACAACAACCTCGACGGCGCCGTCGGCCACAACAACGAGTGGCAGGCCATGCTGCGCATGAACTTCAACCTGTACGCCGGTGGCAGCAACAAGGCCGACCTCGAGTCGAAGTCGTACCTGGCCAACCAGGCCCTGGATATTCGCAACAACGCCTTGCGCCAGCTCAATGAGGAGTTAGGCTTGGCATGGAATGCTCTGGACAACGCCAACGCCCAGGTGCCGATCGCCCAGCAGTACGTCGATCACAGCAACCGCGTGCGCAGTGCCTACCAGCAGCAGTTCAGCCTGGGCGAGCGAACCCTGCTCGACCTGCTCGACAGCGAGAATGAAACCTTCACCGCCCAGCGTCGTCTGGTAGAGGTGAAGAACACGCAAATGTTTACTCAGTACCGAATCAAGGCGACCATTGGCCAACTGCTCAAGAGCCAGGGTGTCGTAGCCCCGATGGCCGCCGTTGTGCAGAACGACCTGAAACCCAAGGTGAACCTGCCAGGCATGAACTGAAAGGCGCCTTGAACCAACCCCGCAAGGATGAAGAGAGCGCCGCGTGGAATCCGAAGTCAGTCGAGTCCAACTCAGCCACGATCCACGCAGTCAGCATGACGACCCGCTGCTGGACAGTCTGCTGACCCTGTGTGTCCTGCATCAGAAGCCCGCCAGCCGGGCCATGCTGACCACCGGGCTACCCTTGCCCTCCCAACGCCTGACCGCCGAGCTGCTGCCCCGTGCCGCCGCTCGCGCCGGGCTGCAGGGGCGGTTGCTGCAGCGCAAGCTGGAGCAGATCCCGAGCATCGCCATGCCGGCCATGCTGCTGCTCAAGGAAGGCCGCTGCGCCGTCCTGCTGGGCTGGGAGAACGACGACACCGCGCGCCTGCTGCTCAGCGAAAGCGACGGCGGCGAGGTGCTGGTGACCCGCGAAGCCTTGCAGGGCGACTACAGCGGCAAGGTGTTCTTCGCCCAGCCGCAGCACAAGTTCGACGTCAACCACGGCAACCTGATTCCACGGGCGCGCTCATGGTTCCGTGACACCCTGCTGCGCAGCAAGTGGCTGTACATCGATGCCATCGCCGCCAGCCTGGTGATCAACCTGATCGCCCTGGCCGCGCCGCTGTTCGTGATGAACGTGTACGACCGCGTGGTGCCCAACCAGGCCACCTCGACCCTGTGGGTGCTGGCGGTCGGCATCGCCGGCGCCTACGTCTTCGACCTGATTCTCAAGGGGCTGCGCAGCCTCTGCCTGGACCTGGCCGGCAAGAAGACCGACCTGATCATCTCGGCGACGCTGTTCGAGCGCATCGTCGGCATGGCCATGAAGTATCGCCCGGCGCGGGTCGGCAGCTTCGCCCAGAACATCCATGAGTTCCAGGGCCTGCGCGACTTCCTCGCCTCGCTGACCCTGACCAGCCTGATCGACTTGCCGTTCACCTTGCTGATCCTGATGGTCATCGCCATCATCGGCGGGCACCTGGTGTGGATCCCGATCCTGGCCTTCCCATTGGCCCTGGGGATCGGCTATGCCTTGCAGAAGCCGCTGATGTCGACCATGGAGCGCACCATGGCGCTGGCCTCCGAGCGCCAGTCGAGCCTGATCGAAACCCTCGCCGGGCTGGACGCGGTCAAGGTCAACAACGCCGAGAGTGAGCGCCAGTACATGTGGGAGCAGACCCTCGGCACCCTCAGCCGCCTGGAACTGCGGGTCAAGGTGCTGTCGGGCCTGGCCATGAACATCACCGCGTTGATCCAGCAACTGGCCGGCGTGGCGATGATCTGCGTGGGCGTGTACCTGATCATCGACGGCAACCTCAGCATGGGCGGCCTGGTGGCCTGCTACATGCTCAGCGGCCGCGCCCTCGGCCCATTGGGCTCGCTCAATGGCCTGCTGGCCCGCTACCAGCAAGCCAAAGTGACCATGGTCGCCACCGACCAGATGATGGAACTGCCCCAGGAGCGCAACTTCGAGGAACGCCCGCTGAGCCGCCAGGTGCTGCAGGGCGCCATCGAGTTCCGCGGCGTCGAGTTCACCTACCCCAACCAGCAGAACCAGGCGCTCAAGGGCATCAACCTGAGCATTCGCCCGGGCGAGAAGGTCGGCATCATCGGCCGCAGCGGCTCGGGCAAGAGTTCGCTGGCCAAGCTGATCGTCGGTTTGTACGAGCCGGACAACGGCTCGCTGCTGGTCGATGGCGTGGACATTCGCCAGATCGACGTCAGCGAACTGCGCCACAACATCGGCTACGTGCCCCAGGACATCCAGCTGCTGGCCGGCACCCTGCGGGACAACCTGGTCAGCGGTGCCCGCTACATCGAGGATGAGCTGATCCTGCAGGCCGCGGAGTTGGCCGGCGTACACGAATTCGCTCGCCTGCACCCCGACGGCTACGAACTGCAGGTCGGCGAACGGGGCCAGAACCTTTCCGGCGGCCAGCGGCAGAACGTTGCCCTGGGCCGGGCGCTGTTGCTCAACCCGCAGATCCTGCTGCTCGACGAACCCACCAGCGCCATGGACAACACCGGCGAGGAGCGCCTCAAGCAGCGCCTGGCGGCGGTTGTCGAAGGCAAGACCGTGTTGCTGGTCACCCACCGCGCCTCGTTGTTGTCGCTGGTGGACCGGCTGATCGTCATCGATCGTGGACAGATTGTCGCGGATGGCCCGAAAGCCGCCGTCATGGATGCGCTGAAGAAGGGGCAGATCAGTGTTGCATAAGCTGGATATGGGGCGTTTCAAGGACAGCCTGCGCCGTTATTTCAAAGGCTCCGAATCGCTGGCCGGGCAGCCCCTGCCCGAGGTCAACAAGGCGCTGATCGAGGACGCGCCACGGGTGGTGCGCCTGACCATCTGGGGCGTGATCGCGTTCTTCCTGTTCCTGATCGTCTGGGCCAGCGTGGCGCCCATCGACGAGGTGACGCGCGGCGAGGGCAAGGCGATCCCGTCGTCCAAGGTGCAGAAAATCCAGAACCTCGAGGGCGGTATCGTCGCCGAGATCTTCGCCAAGGAAGGGGAGGTCGTCGAAGTCGGCCAGCCATTGCTGCGCCTGGACGAAACCCGCTTCGCCTCCAACGTCGACGAGACCGAGGCCTCGCGCCTGGCCATGGCCCTGCGCGTACAGCGCCTGAACGCCGAGGTCGAGGACAAGCCGCTGCAGATCGACGAGGAGCTGCGCAAGGCCGCGCCGAGCCAGGCGGCCAACGAACAGTCGCTGTACCTGAGCCGACGCCAGCAGTTGCAGGACGAGATCGGTGGCCTGCAACAGCAGTTGGTGCAGAAGCAGCAGGAGCTGCGCGAGTTCAACTCCAAGCGTGCCCAGTACGCCAACAGCCTGCAGCTACTGCGCCAGGAAATCGCCATGTCCGAACCGCTGGTGGCCCAGGGCGCGATTTCCCAGGTCGAAGTGCTGCGCCTGCGCCGCGCCGAGGTCGAGAACCGTGGCCAGATGGACTCCACCGCCCTGGCCATTCCCCGTGCCGAGGCGGCGATCAAGGAAGTCCAGAGCAAGATCGAAGAGACTCGCGGCAAGTTCCGCAGCGAGGCGCTGACCCAGCTCAACGAAGCCCGGACCGAGTTGAACAAGGCCACCGCCACCAGCAAGGCACTGGACGACCGGGTGCACCGCACCATGGTTACCTCGCCGGTGCGCGGCATCGTCAAGCAGTTGCTGGTCAACACCATCGGCGGGGTGATCCAGCCGGGCAGCGACATCATCGAGATCGTGCCGTTGGACGACACCCTGGTGGTGGAGGCGAAGATCCTGCCCAAGGACATCGCCTTCCTGCACCCAGGCCAGGAAGCCACGGTCAAGTTCACCGCCTACGACTACACCATCTATGGCGGGCTCAAGGCCAAGCTTGAGCAGATCGGTGCCGACACCATCACCGACGAAGACAAGAAGACCACCTACTACGTGATCAAGCTGCGCACCGAGAAGAGCCACCTGGGCACTGAGGAGAAGCCGCTGCTGATCATCCCGGGGATGGTTGCCACGGTGGACATCATGACCGGCAAGAAGACCATCATGAGTTACCTGCTCAAGCCGATCATCAAGGCCCGTAGCGAGGCGCTGCGCGAGCGCTGATTGGCGATCACGTTGCTCTGTCGCCTGCTTCGCCAGCAAGCTGGCGCCTACGGCTTTGGGGGCTGCCAGGCCTTTATCCGTAGGCGCCAGCCTTGCTGGCGAACACCGGCACAGCCGGTGCCCTCCACCGCGCCACCTGCTTCGCCAGCAAGGCCGCGATCATTTCAGGTACTGCGCGGCCGCCGAGGCCAGGGTCCGCGCGATCTCCTCGCGCAGCGCCTGCGGCGCCTCCACCACCAGCCCATCCCCCTGGCTCAGCAGCCACCAGCGCAACGACCAGCCGTCGGCCACGGTCGCGCGCAGCCTGTGCCCCTGCTCCAGGGCCGTCAGCTGCATGTCGCCGGTCAGCGGCGCCTCGCGCAGGCGCCGCGCCAGCAGGTCGCTGATCCACGCCTGCAATTCGATACCGTCCTCCTGCCCAGGCTGCAAGGTGTCGCCGCGCAGGTAGCCATGCAGGTCGAAATTGCCGCGCAACTCGCTGCCGGCAGTGGCTGACCAGTGCCAGCCGAACGGAATGCTCTTGTCGTTGCGCTCCAGCGGGAAGATCAACGACAGCTCGTTGAGGTCGCGCTCGACCGTGCGCTTGCTGACACTGAAACCCACGTCACGCAGGCGCCACACCAGTTCGGCACTGGTGATCCCGGGGGAGCGACTGGGCAACTGGCGCAGCAACGCCCATTGTCGGCTGAGGGTGGCGCGGGTGGTGGCGAACGGCAAAAGGAAACGTCCTTGTCTAGGCTTGCCGGCATAGGATGGCGGCACGGGCGGGGCATGGCAATTGGCCACAGCCCTGCTCAGATCAAGGAAGCGGCAATTGGTTGCCTGGCTTTGAATCGTTCGCGACAGGTTTTGTCGTGCCATCGCGCAGAATCACGCCTCAACACAGTGGAGGTTGGAGCTGTGGGTCGTTCAATGAGGATGAACATGTCTGCCGCCAGCAATATCCATTCGCTGCTTGCCCGGCTGCTTCCCGAGCGGATCGTGCCGGCGCCGGCGCGCCCGGGCCAGCGTCACCGGCTGTTCGCCGGGGTCGGCATGCCCAGCCAGCAGGCACTGCCCGGCGAGCGTTTCGGCCTGATCGATCGCCTGGACGAAGCGGTCGACTTGCAGGCGGTGTATCACGACCTGTGTCGCCAGGCCCTGCTGGGCAACGTGGCGGCGCTCAATGACCTGGGCTGGATCTGGCTCAACGGCAAGTACTGGCGCGGCGACACTTCGCTGGCCGGCCACCTGCTGCGCATGGCGGCGTTGCAGGGCAATGCGGCGGCCTGGTTCAACCTGGGGCAGCAGCACTACTTCGGCAAGGGCGTGGAGGTCAGCTACGCCAATGCGGCGGAGTACTACCGGCATGCCTTCGAGCGCGGCATGGTGCATGCCGCCGCGGCCTTGGGCGATTTGTACGAGGAGGAGGTCTGCGAGGGCGACCAGGTGTGGCAGGTCGATCCGCTCGAGGCCTACCAGTGGTTCCTGCGCGGTGCCCAGCGCGGCGAAAAGCGTTGCCGTTTCGAGGTTGGCTATCGCTTGCTGCATGGCGTGTACGTGGAGGCCGACACCCGGGCCGGGCTGTACTGGCTGGAACTGGCGGCGGCGACCGGGGTGATGCATGCCGCCGAGGAGTTGGCCGTGTACTTCAGCAGCCGCGACGCGACGCGCTACCTGGGCTGGCGTGACCAGGCCATCCAGCTGGGCAGCACCCTGGCACTGACCATGAAGCTGGAAGACCAGATCCAGCCTTGAGCCAAGGCATGGCCGTAACTTATTGATTTAGCTTGACCCTGTGGGAGCGGCCTTGCGTCGCGAAAGGGCTGCGCAGCAGCCCCGGCAATTTCGAGGGTGGCTCAGAACCTGGGGCCGCTTTGCGCCCCTTTCGCGACACCAGGCCGCTGCTACAGGGATCGCGTTATCCGGCCGGATGGCGGGTAGATGAACAACCTTTCATCTGCTCCCCCTGTCGCCCCCGGTTGACGACAGGGGGAGGGCAGGGCGTATATTGATAGTTAGCAAACTATGAATATCCTCGGTTCTCACATGTCCCTCGACGCACTGCACCTGAAAATCAGCAGCGGCATGGTCGTGGCCGCCCGGCATTGGCGTCGCCTGTGCCAGGGGGCCCTGACCGGCTATGGCATTTCCGAAGCCTGCGCCGTGCCGCTGCTGATGATCGTGCGCCTGGGCGATGGCGTGCACCAGGTGGCCGTGGCCCAGGCTGCGGGCCTGGAAAGCCCGTCGCTGGTACGCCTGCTCGACCAGCTGTGCAAGGCCGGCCTGGTGTGCCGCAGCGAAGACCCGCTGGACCGTCGGGCCAAGGCCCTGAGCCTGACCCCGGCAGGGCGCGAGCTTGCCGAGTCGATCGAAGGCGAGTTGGTGCGCCTGCGCCGCGATGTGCTTGCCGGCATCGACCAGGCCGACCTGGAAGCCACCCTGCGGGTGATCCGCGCCTTCGAAGAGGCGGACCTGCCAGCATGAACGGCTTCTTCAGCTCGGTTCCCCCGGCCCGCGACTGGTTCTACGGCGTGCGCACCTTCGCCGCCTCGATGATCGCCCTGTACATCGCCCTGCTGATGCAGCTGCCGCGCCCGTACTGGGCCATGGCCACGGTGTACATCGTCTCCAGCCCGTTCCTCGGCCCGACCACCTCCAAGGCCCTGTATCGCGCCCTGGGCACCTTGCTTGGGGCCGGCGGGGCGATCCTGCTGGTGCCGCCGCTGGTGCAGTCGCCCTTGCTGCTGAGCATCGCCATCGCCCTGTGGACCGGCACCTTGCTGTTCCTCTCGCTGAACCTGCGCACCGCCAACAACTACGTGCTGATGCTGGCCGGCTACACCTTGCCGATGATCGCCCTGGCCGTGGTCGACAACCCGCTGGCGGTGTTCGACGTGGCGTCCTCCCGGGCCCAGGAGATCTGCCTGGGGATCGTCTGCGCGGCGGTGGTCGGCGCGGTGTTCTGGCCACGCCGGCTGGCGCCGGTGGTGCTGGGCTCGGCCGGCAGCTGGTTCGCCGAGGCGATCCGCTACAGCGACACCTACCTTGCCCGCGAAGCCAGCGCCGACAAGGTCGGCGGCATGCGCGGCGCAATGGTCGCCACCTTCAACACGCTGGAGCCGATGATTGGCCAGCTCGGCCACGAAGGCGCCGGCCCGCACACCCTGAAGAACGCCCGCGAGCTGCGTGGGCGAATGATCCACCTGCTGCCGGTGATCGACGCCCTGGACGATGCCCTGGTGGCCCTGCAAAACCGCGCGCCGACGCAGTTCGCGCAGCTTCAGCCGGTGCTCGAGCACGCCCGCGAATGGCTCAGGGGCACCGCCGACAGCGCCGCCGTGGCACGCTGGACCGCCCTGCACGAGCAGATCGACCGCCTGCAGCCTGGCGCCGCGGCGCTCGATCAGCGCGACCAGTTGCTGCTGTCCAACGCCCTGTACCGGCTGACCGAATGGGTCGACCTGTGGCAGGACTGCTGCACCTTGCAGCATGCCTTGCGCAAGGACGACGCCACACCCTGGCGCGCGGTCTACCGCCACTGGCGCCTGGGCCGGCTGACACCGTTCTTCGACCGCGGGCTGATGCTCTACTCGGTGTTTTCCACCGTCACCGCCATCGTCGTCGCCTGCGGCCTGTGGATCGGCCTGGGCTGGAACGATGGCGCCAGCGCGGTGATCCTCGCCGCGGTGTCGTGCAGCTTCTTCGCCGCCATGGACGACCCGGCCCCGCAGATCTACCGGTTCTTCTTCTGGACCTTGATGTCGGTGATCTTCTCCAGCCTGTACCTGTTCCTGGTGCTGCCCAACCTGCACGACTTCCCGATGCTGGTGCTGGCCTTCGCCGTGCCGTTCATCTGCATCGGCACCCTGACCGTACAGCCGCGCTTTTACCTGGGGACCTTGCTGACCATCGTCAACACCTCGACCTTCATCAGTATCCAGGGCGCCTACGACGCCGACTTCTTCACCTTCATCAACGCCAACCTGGCGGGCCCGGTGGGGCTGCTGTTCGCCTTCATCTGGACCTTGGTGGTGCGCCCGTTCGGCGTCGAGCTGGCCGCCAAGCGCATGACCCGCTTCGTCTGGCGCGACATCGTCGAGATGACTGAGCCGGCGACCCTGGCCGAGCACCGCCAGGTTGGCGTGCAATTGCTCGATCGCCTGATGCAGCACCTGCCGCGGCTGTCGCAGACCGGCCAGGACAGTGGCGTGGCGCTGCGCGACCTGCGCGTGGGCTTGAACCTGCTCGACCTGCTGGCCTACATGCCGCGTGCCGGCCAGCAGGCCCGCCAGCGCCTGCAGACGGTGATCGAGGAAGTCGGCGGCCACTACGCCGCCTGCCTGCGCCAAGGCGAACGCCTGCATGCCCCGGCGGCGTTGCTGCGCAACATGGAGCGCGCGCGCCTGGCGCTGAACCTCGATGAGCTGCACGAGCGCGGCGATGCCCGCACCCACCTGCTGCATGCCCTGAGCGGCCTGCGCCTGGCGTTGCTGCCGGGCGTGGAAGTGATGCTCGAGCCTGCCGAACAAACGCAACTGCCCCCCGGCCTCGACGGAGCGCCCCTGTGATCGGTGAACTGGATATCAGCGGGGTGTTCCTGCCCACGCTGCTGGTGATGATGTTTGGCACCTACCTGTTGTTCCTTGGGGTGCACGCGGTGCTGGTGCGCCTGCACTTCTACCGCCTGGTCTGGCACCGGGCGTTGTTCAACGTTGCCCTGTATGCCGTGCTGCTTGGCGCGGTGGACCACTTTTGCCGAAGCCTGATGCTGCCATGAAAAAACCTTTGCTGACCCTGGGCCGCGTGGTCCTGACCCTGCTGGTAGTGACCTTCGCCGCCGTGCTCGTGTGGCAGATGGTGGTGTACTACATGTTCGCCCCCTGGACCCGCGACGGCCACATCCGCGCCGACGTGATCCAGATCGCCCCCGACGTGTCTGGGCTGATCCAGCAGGTCGAGGTGCGCGACAACCAGACCATCAAGCGTGGCGAGGTGTTGTTCACCATCGACCAGGACCGCTTCACCCTGGCCCTGCGCCAGGCCAAGGCGACCCTGGCCGAGCGCCAGGAAACCCTGGCCCAGGCCTCCCGCGAGGCGCAGCGCAACCGCAAGCTGGGCAACCTGGTGGCGGCCGAGCAGCTGGAAGAGAGCCAGTCCCGCGAGGCCCGCGCGCGCTCGGCGGTCAACGAGGCCCAGGTGCAGGTCGACGTTGCCCAGCTCAACCTCGACCGTTCGGTGGTGCGCAGCCCGGTCGACGGCTACCTCAACGACCGCGCCCCGCGCGCCCACGAGTTCGTCAGCGCCGGCCGGCCAGTGCTGTCGGTGGTCGACAGCGCCTCCTACCATGTCGATGGCTACTTCGAGGAAACCAAGCTGGGCGGCATCCACATTGGCGACGCCGTGGACATCCGCGTGATGGGTGATACCACCCGCCTGCGTGGCCGTGTACAGAGCCTGGCCGCCGGCATCGAGGACCGCGACCGCAGCAGCGGCGCCAACCTGCTGCCCAACGTCAACCCGGCGTTCAGCTGGGTGCGCCTGGCCCAGCGCATTCCAGTGCGCATCGCCTTCGACGAGGTGCCGGAAGACTTTCGCATGATCGCCGGGCGCACCGCCACGGTCTCGATCATCGAGGGGCAGCAGCCATGAAACAGCTGATTCTGGCGGGGCTGTGCCTGTCGCTTGGCGCCTGCATGATGGTCGGCCCCGACTACCAGCTGCCCAAGGACGCCGCCGTGCAGCGCGAAGACCTGAACGGCCCGCTGCGCCAGGACGCCGACAGCGTGGTGTCGGCGCCGGTGCCCGAGGATTGGTGGCAGCTGTACCAGGACCCACGGCTGAACCAGCTGGTGCGCCAGGCGCTGAGTGCCAACACCGAACTGCGCGTGGCCGCCGCCAACATCGCCAAGGCCCGTGCCCAGGTGGAAGTGGCCGAGTCGCAAGGCGGCTTCAACGGTGGGGTCAAGCTGGGTGCCCAGCGCCTGCAGGAGTCCGGCGAGGCCTTCTTGCTGCCGGAGAAAGTGCCGGTGGCCAATATCGGCGAGGCGATCATCAGCGCCAGCTACCAGTTCGACCTGTGGGGCACCTTCAAGCGCGGCACCGAGGCGGCCAAGGCCAATGCCGACGCCGTGCAGGCCGCTGCCGACACCGCGCGCATCACCCTGGTGGCCGACGTGGTCAAGGCCTATACCCAGGTGTGCTCGGCCAACGAGGAATACCATATCGCCCATGAGTCCCTGGACCTGCAGCAGCAGAGCGTGCAACTGACCCAGCGCCTGCGTGACGCCGGGCGTGGCGACGAGACCCAGGTGACCCGGTCGCAGACCCAGTTCAAGTCGCTGCGTGCCGAGTTGCCACGTTTCAAGGCCGAGCGCGAGGCCGGGCTGTACACCCTGGCCGCGCTGCTGGGCAAGCCGCTGGAGCAGTTGCCGGCGGGCACCGCCGATTGCGCCGAGCTGCCGCAGTTGGCGCAGTTGATCCCGGTTGGCGATGGTGCCGCGCTGCTCAAGCGTCGCCCCGACGTGCGCCAGGCCGAGCGCCAGCTGGCCGCGGCCACCGCGACCATCGGCGTGGCCACCGGGGCGTTGTACCCGGATATCAGCATCGGCGCGCAGATCGGCACCATCGGCCTGGCCAAGAACCTCGGCGAGCCCTCGGCCAATCGTTGGGGCTTTGGCCCACAGGTCAGTTGGAACATTCCCACCAACGGCACCCGCGCGCGCATTCGCATGGCCGAGGCCTCGACCCAGGCGGCGCTGGCGCATTTCGACGGGGTGGTGCTCAACGCCATCCGCGAGACCCAGACCCGCCTGGCGCAGTACAGCGCGCTGCTGGACCGGCGCGATGCGCTGGCCGACGCCGAGCGTTCGGCGAAGGAGTCGGCGGACCAGACGCACCTGCGTTACCAGGTGGGGCGTGAGTCGTTCCTGGCGGACTTGCAGGCGACCCGCACCTACACCGATGTGCGTGCCCAGCTGGCGGCGGCCAACAGCCAGGTGGCGATGGGGCAGATTGGCGTGTTCCTGGCCTTGGGCGGCGGCTGGAAGGACAGCGCCAGGCCTTGATGGCTGCGGACACGTTTCCTTGTAGGAGCGGCCTTGCCGGGGCGCCGGACCGGTCGGAAAGGGCCGCATAGCGGCCCCAGGGATTTGTGCATCACGGCTGAATCCCTGGGGCCGCTATGCGGCCCATTCGCGACACAAGGCCGCTCCTACAGGGAATGCGTACTTAGTTCAGCACCCGTGCCGGCTCATCCGGCGGCAGGTTGTCGCGGCCACGCGGCGCTTTGGGTTGCCCAGGCAGCGAGCCGCCCAGTTGCTCCGCCAGCTGCTGCGCCACATCCTCGCCCAGCGCCTTCGACACATCCCGCACCACCCGCGGGCGGTTCAGCGTCACCCGCCGGTCCTGGCCCTTCACCAGCTTGGTGTCCTGCCCTTCACCCATGGCGGTGAACGCCGAGGTGATTTCGTAGGTGCGGGTGTTGATCAGGCTGAAGTCGGCGACCACCGTCAGGCCCAGCACCGCCGAGTAGCTGTCGGTGTGGTCCAGCGAGTTGATGTCCTGCTGGAAGTCGATGTCCGACAAGGTGCCGAACAGCACATAGTCGGCGCCCTTGAACGCGCCGTTCTTGATGCGCCGGATCACGTCGTACACGTCTTCCTTCGCGTCGGCGGTGTAGGGGCGGCCCTGGACCAGCTGGAACATGCCGGTCTTGAGGATCTCACCCTTGATGTCGCCACCGAACTTGCGCAGTTCGGTCTGCTCGATGTAGCTGTTGAGGCTCTCGAACTCGCTGTAGCTCGACTGGCCGCTGGCGTGGTACATGCCGGCCTGGCCGCTGCTCTGGGCGTTGACGGTGTGGATGTACTCCTCCACCTGCGCCTGGTAGGCCAGGTCGGTCACCGCCACCTTGGGGGCCGCCTGCGCGGCGAAGGCGCAGGCCAGGCCAATGATTGCCATCCATGCACGCATCGATCAGCGCTCCGTGGTCTTGCGGATTTCTTTTTCGTCCATCCACTCGGCCAGGCCGCTTTCCACGTCGATCAGTTGCAGGCTGAACTTGTAGAACACGTCCTTGTAGTCGCTGCTGCGCTTGACGATGGAGCTGATCGAGCCTTCCAGGCGGTACTTGGCGGCAATCATGTTGCCGGTCTTGGCCACGGTCTTCTTCTTGTACAGGCCGCTCTGGTTCTGCAGCTTGAGCTGGTCGACCTGGCTTTGCATGTCGGTGTTGTCGCTGGCGAAGCGCGCCACGCCGGACTTCATCAGCTGGGTCTTGATCGAGGTGGTGATCTCGCGGGTATCGATGTACTCGCTGGTCTTGTTCTTCACGTCGTACACCTGCACCACCGGACGGCCGTGCAGCACGCCGGACTGGGCCAGGGAGCGGGTCATGCTCTCGGCGATCATCTGCAGGTCGGTGGAGCCGAACTCGTTGGTGACCAGCTCGACAGCCTTGCTGTCGCCGTAGCTGATGTTCTTGCCGCCAAGAACCGGCGAAGGGGTGCTGCAGCCGCTGACCAGGGCGATGGCGATGGCGGCGAGGGAAAGGCGTGCAAACATGGAACGTGCTCCTGAAAAGGGTTACCGGGTGTGGACTTCGAGGCGGAAGTCGCGGGCAGCGGGGGTGGGGGCGATGGCCGGCAGGAACTTGGCCTGCTTGCCGTACAGCGGCAGGGCCTTCCAGCTTTCTTCGTCGGCTACCGGGAAGCCGTCGTCGCCCAGCCAGGCGAAGCGGTAGTAGAGGGTCTGGTTGCTGCGGCTGGTGTTGTTCAGCGCCACGTTGACGGTGAGGAAGCCGTTTTCCCGGGCGACGCGCATCTGGCCGACCTCGATGTCATCCAGTTGGCCCATGGTCACCACCTTGCTGGCGGCGCTGCCGGGGGCGGGAGGCGGGGTGGCGCAGCCGGCCAGCAGGGCGACGGCGGCCAGGGCGAGGCATGTTTTGCGCATGTGCGATCCTTGTGCTTACTTGAGGCTGGCGACGGCTTGCGCCGGGGCCTGCGGGGTGACTTCGACGGCCGGGCCGCCAGCGAATACACGGTTGCCGACCACGCGCAGGCTCACCACCTGGTAGGGCCGGTCGATCTTCACCTT
Organism: Pseudomonas muyukensis; assembly: GCF_019139535.1. NCBI lineage: Bacteria > Pseudomonadati > Pseudomonadota > Gammaproteobacteria > Pseudomonadales > Pseudomonadaceae > Pseudomonas > Pseudomonas muyukensis. The sequence goes on from NZ_CP077073.1 coordinate 858,067, forward strand.
GACCTGGGTGCCACCGAGGTTCGACGGCAGGTTCAGCTGGTGCTCGCCAGGCTTGAGACGGACCCGCGCCACCTGGGTCTGGTCGGGCAGGGTGCGCCAGGTGCGGGTGTCGGCGCCTTCGAGCACGCTGGAGGCGATGCCCACCACCAGGCCGGCCATGGGGTTGGCCTTGTTCAGGTTTTTCTGCGCCACGCCGCGGCTGATGGCGCGCACGCTGGTACGCAGGATGATGCCCGGCATGTCGTCGCGCAGGGCCCGGCGCGACATGGCGCTGGTGCTGTTGAGCGCGGTCAGGGCCAGGGCGCGGTCGTCCAGGCGGATCTCGCCCAGGTGCGCGGTGGAGGTGTCGTCGCGAATGATCGGGAACGACAGCGGGGTGATCACCAGGTTGTCCTCGATCGGCAGCGGCAGCGGGATACGGATCGAGTCCCGGGCCGGGGCCAGGCCGCTCTGCACCACGATCAGCACGTCGCTTTCAGTGGCCTTGGCGCTGTTCTTGTCCAGCTCGAGCAGGGCCTGGTCCAGCAGCGGGGTGTTCGGTCGCAGTTCGGCGGCCTTGCGGTAGCCGGGGGCGGCCAGGCCCTTTTCGCCGAGGGCTTCGTAGACGAAACCGGACAGGTAGTGGCTGAAGGCGCTCTGGTAGCTGTTCTTCAGGCTGACCACCTCCGGGGCATCGAGGCTGGCGACCGGGTAGCCTTGCAGGTCCTTGTATTCGGTCTTGATGCCTTCCTGCTCGGCCGCTTCCTCGCGCTTGAGGTACTCCTTGTCGCGCAGTTCGGCGATCACCGCTTCGCGCTCGTGGGTCTTCTTGATCTCGGTGCGGGCACCATCGAAGTCGTTCTGCGCCAGCAGGTTCAGGGCCATCTGCGTGGTCAGCATGACCTTTTCGTAGTCATAGCCTTCGTAGCGGCGGACCTTGTCGTTGACCAGGTAGCTGCCGAACTGGCTGAGGTACTTGTCGGTGTCGAGCTTGACCGACTCTTCCCACTGGAACACCACGCTGTCGGCGGCGCGCCAGGCGTCCTGGCTGCCCTTGAGGTCGCCCTTGGAGCGCAGCAGCTCGCCTTTTTCGAAGTAGTAGAGCAGGTCTTTCTGCTCGCCCTTGTTGTGGTTTTCCAGCAGGGCGAGGGCGGCATCGACGTTGCCGGCGGCCAACTGCTTGTTGGTCTCCTGCAATTCGCTGTCGTAGCTGCGAAAGACCGAGCAGCCGGTGAGCTGCACGGCGGCGAGCAAGGTCGCCAGGGTCAAAGCGCGGGATACCATCGGACTTCTTCTTTCCCTGAAACAAATGAGCCGCGCGGGCGGGGGCGGCAGATCCCTCTGTTTATCGCCAGAACCTCTCGATGGAGGCGCCTTGATTGCTAATAGCTATTACGGCGGCGCGGGATTATACCCAAAGTAGTAGCCTGGTGATGGCGAATTGCTTCGCAACTTCGGCGGGTTTGCCATCAGTCGTAAAAGCCGGTCGGACGGCGTCGCTCGATGAATTTGTCACGGGATTTTTCATGAAATCTGCCCCTGAGCCTTGAGTGACACAGAGTGGAAGTGAACAATGTTCTCTTTCGTATTTACGTCGAGATTGGCCATGAATTCCCGTTCCCGTCTGTTCGCCTGGCTGCCCGCCTTGTTGCTCGGCCCGCTGCTGGCGCTGTGCAGCGCCCCGACGCTGGCCGAAGCCCCGGCCGATGCGACCAAGGCCCTGCACCTGCTGGACTACATCGGTGCCGACTACCCGCCGACGGTGCGTGACGGCCAGGTGGTGGACGACGGTGAATACCGCGAGCAACAGGAATTCAGCGGTGTGCTGGCCGAGCTGATCAAGGGCCTGCCGGACAACCCCGAGCGAAGCGCGTTGGCGCAGGGCGTGCAGGGCCTGCGCGAGGCCATCGAGCAGCGCCAGGATGGCGCCGGGGTGGCGCGCCAGGCTCGCCAGCTAGGCGCCCGCCTGGCCGTGGCCTACGAGGTCAGCCAGGCCCCGGTGATCACCCCGGATCCGGCCCGTGGCGCCGCGTTGTACGCGCAGAACTGCTCGATCTGCCACGGCGACAGCGGCCTGGGCGACGGCCCGGCCGGCACCGGGCTCGAGCCGCCGCCGGCCAACCTGCGCAGTGTCGAGCGGCTCGACCACCTGAGCCTGTTCGACCTGTACAACACCCTTGGCCTGGGCATCGAAGGCACCGAGATGCCGTCGTTCGCCGACCAGCTCGACGAGCGCCAGCGCTGGGACGTGGCGGCCTACATCGCCAGCTTCACCGCCGATCCGCAGGCAGCCAAGGGCGACAAGGCCTGGAACCTTGCCGACCTGGCCCGGCAGACCCCGGCCGAGGTCGCCGCCAGCGAAGGCGCCGGTGCCGTGGCCGCGTTCCGTGCCCAGCGCGCGCAGCCGCCGCAGGCCAAGCGTGGCCCGGCACAACTGCTCGAGTACACCGCCAGCACCCTGGACAAGAGCCTGGCAGCCTACCGTGCCGGCGACCACGACCAGGCCTATGACTTGTCGGTGGCGGCCTACCTGGAAGGCTTCGAGCTGGTGGAAAGCTCGCTCGACAACATCGACACCCAGGCCCGCAAGGACACTGAGAAGAGCTTGATGGCCTACCGCCAGTCGCTGCAGGACGGCCTGCCGGTGGCCCAGGCCGAACAGCGCCTGGCCGAGGCCAAGGCGAAACTGGACGAGGCCGCCAAACTGCTGGGCAGCGATGGCCTGAGCTGGTCGCTGAGCTACATTTCCGGTCTGCTGATCCTGCTGCGCGAGGGCCTGGAAGCGATCCTGGTGCTGGCGGCGATCCTCGCCTTCCTGCGCAATACCGGCCAGCAGTCGGCGGTGCGTAGCGTCAACATCGGCTGGGGCCTGGCGCTGGTCGCCGGCTTCGCCACCTGGGCCCTGGCCGCCTATGTGATCGACGTGGGTGGCGCCCAGCGCGAACTGCTCGAAGGCTGCACCGCGCTGTTCGCCGCGGTGATGGTGCTGTGGCTGGGGGTATGGATGCACGACCGCCGCCACGCCGCGGCCTGGCAGGACTACATCAAGAGCAGCCTGGTCAGCGGTGGCGGGCGCTTCGGTTTTGCCGTGCTGGCGTTCTTCTCGGTGTACCGCGAGTTGTTCGAGGTGATCCTGTTCTACGAGACCCTGTGGCTGCAGGCCGGGCCCGCCGGGCACCAGGCGGTGCTGGCCGGCGGTGCCACGGCGCTGGTGCTGCTGATGGGCCTGGCCTGGGTGATCCTGCGCGGCTCGGCCAAGCTGCCGCTGTCGCTGTTCTTCAGCATCAACGCGGCGCTGCTGTGCGCGCTGTCGGTGGTGTTCGCCGGGCATGGCGTGAAGGCGCTGCAAGAGGCCGGTGTGCTGGGTACGCGGCCGGTGGCGTTCTTCGAGTTCGATTGGCTGGGCATCCATGCCGATGCCTACTCGCTGAGCGCGCAGGTGCTGGCGCTACTGGCCATTGTGGTGCTGTACGGACGTAGCCGCCTGGCCGAGAAGCGCCGAGCGGCGGCCAACTGATCATAGGCTGGGACCGCCAGGCCGCGCCCACAGTGGCCGTGTCTACCTGAGACCTGGTGTTGCCCCCGTGCAAGACAGTCGCAGCCACAGGCATACTGGTCACTTTGTGGGAGCGGCCTTGTGTCGCGAAAGGAGGGCGCAGCCCTCCCAGCTTTGCGAGGATACGAAAGCAATGCGTGTATGGATCGATGCCGACGCCTGCCCCAAGGCGGCCAAGGACCAGATCGTCAAGTTCGCCCTCAAGCGCAAGCTGGAGGTGGTGATGGTCGCCGGCCAGCCGCAGATCAAGCCGGCCTTCGCCTGCGTGCGGCTGATCGTGGTGCCCAGCGGCATGGACGCGGCCGACGACTACCTGGTAGAGAACGCCGAGCCTGGCGAGTTGGTGATCTGCAGCGACGTGCCGCTGGCCGATCGCTTGATCAAGAAGGGCGTGGCGGCGCTGGACCCGCGCGGCCGCGAGTTCGACGAACGCAACATGGGCGAGCGCCTGGCAGTGCGCAACCTGTTCACCGAGCTGCGCGAGCAGGGCCAGGTTGGGGGCGGGCAGGCCCCTTATGGCGAGCGTGAGAAGCAGGCGTTTGCCAATGCGCTGGACCGGATCCTGACCCGCTTGTCCAAAGCCTGACGCTATCGCGCAAGCATTCGCCTAGCGCTGTGGGAGCGGCCTGGTGTCGCGATGGGGCGCGTAGCGGCCCGATCTCGGCATCATGCAAAATCGCCGGGGCCGCTACGCAGCCCATCGCGACACCAGGCCGCTCCCACAGGGACCGCAGCAGCCATGAGTCTGCGCTTTACCTGTAGGCGATGAGGTCGGTACACCCGCGTTTATCAGTCGTTCTCGTGGGTCAGCTCCAGCACCCGGTCCACCAGCTTGTAGATGCCGCTGGCGGCTTCGCTGATCGACTTCGCCTCCATGTACGCCGGGGTGGTCACCAGCTTGCGCTGCACATCCTCGACGATGTCATGCACATCGCATTCTTCATGGGTGCCGCCCATCTTCACCACCGCCGCGCTGGTGCCGGCGTCCTTGCCAATGGTGCAGACCACGCCCGGCCCGTAGATCTTCGCCGCCAGCGCCGGCGAAATGCAGATCAGCCCGACCGGCTTGCAGGCATCGGCGAAGGCTTCGGCCAGGGCCAGCACATCCGGCTGCACGCTGCAGTTGGCGCCCTCGACGGCAAAGTTCGAAAGGTTCTTCGCCGCGCCGAAACCGCCGGGCACGATCAGCGCGTCGAAGTCCTCGACCTTGGCTTCGCGAATATCCTTCACCGCGCCACGGGCGATGCGCGCCGACTCCACCAGCACATTGCGCGACTCGGGCATCTGCTCCCCGGTCAGGTGGTCGATCACATGCATCTGCGCGATGTTCGGCGCGAAGCACTGCACCTGGGCGCCGCGCTGATCCAGGCGCAGCAGGGTTATCACGCTTTCGTGGATTTCGGCGCCGTCGTACACGCCGCAACCGGACAGAATCACCGCAACTTTTTTCGTCATGCTCAATACTCCAGTGTCGAGGCACTAAATGTCCTCTAGTTTGGCAGATGTATCCATGGGATTTGCCCGGCAGGCGGCCTAATCTTCGTGGATAACCTTGGAGGTGGCCGTTCATGGACCTGATTCTGCTGGCCGTGCCGTTCTTCTTCGTGCTGATCGCGGTCGAGCTGATCGCCGACCGCATGCGCGGGCGGCACAACTACCAGCTCGCCGACTCGATCAACAGCCTCAGTACCGGCGCGCTGTCCACCAGCACCGGGCTGCTGACCAAAGGCGTGGGGTTGGTTACTTACGCCGTGGCCTGGGAGCACCTGGCCCTGTTGCGCTTGCCCGTCGATGCCTGGTGGACCTGGGTGTTCGCCTTCGTGCTCTACGACCTGTGCTACTACTGGCTGCACCGCCTCGGGCACGAGCGCAACGTGCTGTGGGCGGCGCACTCGGTGCACCACCAGAGCGAGGAGTACAACCTCACCACCGCCCTGCGCCAGACCAGCAGCGGCTTCATCTTCTCGTGGATCTTCTACCTGCCGCTGGCGTTGCTGGGCGTGCCGCCGCTGGTGTTCATCACCGTGGCCTCGCTGAACCTGCTGTACCAGTTCTGGGTGCACACCCGGCACGTGCCCAAGCTGGGCTGGCTCGAGTGGATGTTCATCACGCCGTCCAACCATCGCGTCCACCATGCGCAGAATCCTGTGTACTTGGATCGCAACTACGGTGGCGTGTTCATAATCTGGGATCGGCTGTTCGGCACCTTCCAGGAAGAAGACGAACGTGAACCGGTGATCTTCGGCGTGACCACGCCGCTGGCCAGCTGGAACCCTTTGTGGGCCAACCTGCAGTTCTATGCCCAGCTGTGGCACGACGCCCGGCGTGCCGGCAGTTGGTGGGACAAGCTGCGTATCTGGTTCATGCCCACCGGCTGGCGCCCGGCGGACGTGGCGGCGGCTTATCCACAGGCCAAGCAGGACCTGGCAGGCTTTCGCAAGTTCGCCATCCCGCTGGGCGGCGCGCAGCAGCTGTACGTGACGGCGCAGTTCGCGGTCTATGTGGCGTTGGGCAGTTACTTGATGGATTCGGCCGAGCGGCTGTCGCCCGCGGCCCTGGTACTGGGCTGGACGCTGATGGCGTTCGGCTTGTTCGTGCTGGGCGCGGCGCTGGAGGACCGGCCCTGGGCGCGGCGCCTGGAGTGGCTGCGGCTGCTGTCGAATGCGCCGGCCCTGTACCTGGCCGGCGTGCTGGGCTTAGCGCTGGTCGCGCCCCTGTCCTGGCTGTTGCTCCTGGGCTACAGCCTGCTCAGCCTCGGCGGCCTGGCTCTGTGCCGCCGCGCGACGCTCGGCGCGGCTGTTGCGAAAACGCCGGCGCAGCCACAGCAGCAGGCCCAGCACCAGCAGGCCGCCGAGCACCCATAGCTCGTATTTCTTGATGCTGCCCAGCATGCCTTCGAGGATCGCGCCGAAGTGGTAGGCGGCCAGGCCCAGCGCCAACGCCCACACCGCGGCGCCGATGCCGTTGAGCAGCAGGTAGCGGCGTGGCGGGTAGCCGGACAGGCCGATGGCCACCGGCATCACCGTGCGCAGGCCGTAGACGAAACGGAAGCTCAGCACCCAGATGTCCGGGTGGCGGCGGATGTGTTCCAGCGCGCGGTCGCCCATGGCCTGCCAGCGTGGCTTGCGGGCGAGGATCTTGCGCCCGTGGCGGCGGCCCATGAAGTACCACAGCTGGTCGCCGGCGTAGCTGCCACAGAAGGCCACCAGCACCACCAGCTTGATATCCATGTACTCGCGGAACGCAAGAAACCCCGCGAGCACCAGGATGGTCTCGCCTTCGAAGAACGTGCCGAGAAAAAGGGCAAAGTAGCCGAAATCGTTCAGGAATTGTTGAAGCATTTTCTGGCGTGCTGGCGAAATGAACGCGCAGCCTACCCCTTCGGGCGCCTTGGGGAAAGTGTCCAAATGTGTCTCGACGTGAACATTTCCTACAAGGACAATGTCTGCGGCCACAAGTCGCAGGGTTGCCTCAGGGCGTAACACAGGCGTCATAATGGCCGCTTATAACTGTCGCGCTAGCCCGCCTGCGCGGGCTCAGGAGTCTGCCGTGAGCTTTACCCCCGCCAATCGTCTGTTTCCTGCTACCCGTCTGCGTCGCAACCGCCGCGACGAATTTTCCCGTCGCCTGGTTCGCGAAAACACCCTGACCGTCGATGACCTGATCCTCCCGGTATTCGTCCTCGACGGCGACAACCGCCGCGAAGAAGTGCCGTCCATGCCGGGCGTCGAGCGCCTGTCGATCGACCTGCTGCTGGAGGCCGCGCAGGGCTGGGTGGAGCTGGGTATCCCGGCGTTGGCGCTGTTCCCGGTGACCCCGACCGAGAAGAAATCCCTCGACGGTGCCGAAGCCTGGAACCCGGACGGCATCGCCCAGCGCGCCACCCGTGCCCTGCGCGCGCGCTTCCCGGAGCTGGGGGTGATCACCGACGTCGCCCTCGACCCGTTCACCACCCACGGCCAGGACGGCATCCTCGATGAAGAGGGCTATGTCCAGAACGACATCACCGTCGACGCCCTGGTGCGCCAGGCCCTGTCCCATGCCGACGCCGGCGCCCAGGTGGTGGCCCCCTCGGACATGATGGACGGCCGCCTCGGTGCGATTCGCGAAGCCCTGGAACTGGCCGGCCACGTCAACGTGCGCATCATGGCCTATTCGGCCAAGTACGCCAGCGCCTACTACGGCCCGTTCCGCGACGCGGTCGGCTCGGCGCTGAACCTGGGCAAGGCCAACAAGGCCTCCTACCAGATGGACCCGGCCAACAGCGACGAGGCCCTGCACGAAGTGGCCACCGACCTCGCCGAAGGCGCCGACATGGTCATGGTCAAGCCGGGCATGCCGTACCTGGACATCGTTCACCGGGTCAAGACCGAGTTCAAGGTGCCGACCTTCGTCTACCAGGTCAGCGGCGAGTACGCCATGCACATGGCGGCGATCCAGAACGGCTGGCTCAGCGAGGCCGTGATCCTCGAATCCCTCACCGCTTTCAAACGGGCAGGCGCCGATGGCATCCTGACCTATTTCGCCGTGCGTGCCGCTCAATTGATGAGAGGGCAGTAACGCCTTCCCAGGAACGTCAGATGAATAACGAAGTGCTCACCCCTGTCGCGATCAAGGATGCCCAGGCCGTGCCCGAAGAAATGGTGCAGACCCCGCCGGACCTGCCGGTCGCCGCTCAGCCGGAGGCCGTGGCCGAAGCCGCGCCCCCCGCGCCGACGCCAGCCCCGGCGATCGCCGTGCCGAGCCTGGACGACAGCAGCCTGTACATTCATCGCGAGCTCTCGCAGCTGCAGTTCAACATCCGCGTGCTGGAACAGGCGCTGGACGAGTCCTACCCGCTGCTCGAGCGCTTGAAGTTCCTGCTGATCTTCTCCAGCAACCTCGACGAGTTCTTCGAAATCCGCGTGGCGGGCCTGAAGAAACAGATCAACTTCGCCCGCGAACAGGCCGGCGCCGATGGCTTGCAGCCGCACCAGGCATTGGCGCGGATCAGCGAGCTGGTGCACCTGGAAGTGGATCGCCAGTATGCGATCCTCAACGACGTGCTGCTGCCGGAGCTGGAGAAGCACGCCATTCGCTTCATCCGTCGCCGCTACTGGACGCCCAAGCTCAAGACCTGGGTGCGGCGCTTCTTCCGTGACGAGATCGCGCCGATCATCACCCCGATCGGCCTCGACCCGACCCACCCGTTCCCGCTGCTGGTGAACAAGAGCCTCAACTTCATCGTCGAGCTCGAGGGTGTCGACGCCTTCGGCCGCGACTCGGGCCTGGCGATCATCCCGGCGCCGCGCCTGCTGCCGCGGGTGATTCGCGTACCGGAAGAGGTCGGCGGCCCCGGCGACAACTATGTGTTCCTGTCGTCGATGATCCACGCCCACGCCGACGACCTGTTCCAGGGCATGAAGGTCAAGGGTTGCTACCAGTTCCGCCTGACCCGCAACGCCGACCTGGCGCTGGATTCCGAGGAGGTCGACGACCTCGCCCGGGCCCTGCGCGGCGAGCTGTTCTCCCGTCGCTACGGCGATGCGGTGCGCCTGGAGGTGGCCGATACCTGCCCGAAACACCTGTCGGACTACCTGCTCAAGCAGTTCAGCCTGAGCGAGAGCGAGCTGTACCAGGTCAATGGTCCGGTCAACCTGACTCGCCTGTTCAGCATCACCGGGCTCGACAGCCACCCGGAGCTGCAGTACACGCCGTTCACCCCGGCGATCCCCAAGCTGCTGCAGAACGCCGACAACATCTTCAGCGTCATCGGCAAGCAGGACATCCTGCTGATGCACCCGTTCGAGTCCTTCACCCCGGTGATCGACCTGCTGCGCCAGGCTGCCAAGGACCCGCACGTGCTCGCCGTGCGCCAGACCCTGTACCGCTCCGGGGCCAACTCGGAGATCGTCGACGCCCTGGTGGACGCGGCGCGTAACGGCAAGGAGGTCACCGCGGTGATCGAACTGCGCGCGCGCTTCGACGAAGAGTCCAACCTGCAGATGGCCAGCCGCCTGCAGGCCGCCGGCGCGGTGGTGATCTACGGCGTGGTCGGTTTCAAGACCCACGCCAAGATGATGCTGATCCTGCGCCGCGAGCAGGGCGAAATCGTCCGTTACGCGCACCTGGGTACCGGCAACTACCACGCTGGCAACGCCCGCCTGTACACCGACTACAGCCTGCTGACCTCCGACGACGCCCTCACCGAGGACGTCGGCAAGCTGTTCAGCCAGCTGATCGGCATGGGCAAGACCCTGCGCATGAAAAAGCTCCTGCACGCCCCCTTCACCCTGAAGAAGGGCATGCTCGACATGATCGCCCGGGAGACCCAGTTCGCCCTGGAGGGCAAGCCGGCGCACATCATCGCCAAGTTCAACTCGCTGACCGACGCCAAGATCATCAAGGCGCTGTACAAGGCCAGCCAGTCGGGCGTGCGCATCGACCTGGTGGTGCGTGGCATGTGCTGCCTGCGTCCGGGCATCCCGGGGGTGTCGCACAACATCCATGTGCGCTCGATCATCGGTCGCTTCCTCGAGCACACCCGGGTGTTCTACTTCCTCAATGGCGGCGAGGAGCAGATCTACCTGTCCAGCGCCGACTGGATGGAGCGCAACCTCGACAAGCGCGTGGAGACCTGCTTCCCGGTGGAGGGCAAGAAGTTGCTGCTACGGGTGAAGAAGGAGCTGGAGGGGTACCTCACCGACAACACCCAGGCCTGGAGCCTGCAGCCGGACGGGCGCTACGTGCGCAGCACGCCGACCGGCAACCAGAACCCGCGCAGCGCCCAGGCGACGCTGCTGGAGCGGCTGAGCAACCCGGTGTTGAACGTACGCTAGATGGCTTGCTGGGGCCGCTTTGCGGCCCTTTCCGACCGGTCCGGCGCCTCGGCAAGGCCGCTCCTACAGGCGATCGCGATCTTCTGTAGGAGCGGCCTTGTGTCGCGAAAGGGGCGCAAAGCGCCCCCCTGGGCCCGTCAGCGCACGCTAAGCACGAAATTGACCCGCGCCAGCCATTCCGCCTCGTTGGCGAAGTCGGCCTGGGTCAACTGGTTCTGTTCCAGCCAGCCCTCGGGGAAGACCACTTCCAGGCTGTTGTCGCCGGCCTGCAACACCACCTTGGGCATCTGCTGGGTGCCGCGGATATGGTGGAACAGGATGGCGAAGCGCAGCAGCACGCACAGGCGGATCAGCTTGATGCCTTCGTCGCCGAACTCGGCGAACTTGTCCTTGGGGATGTTGCGGCGGTGGCCGCGCACCAGCAGGGCCATCATCTGCTGGTCCTCGCGGGAGAACCCGGAGAGGTCGGAGTGTTCGATCAGGTAGGCGCCGTGCTTGTGATAGTGATAGTGGGCGATGTCCAGCCCGACTTCGTGCACTTTCGCCGCCCAGCCCAGTAGATCGCGCCAGTTGCCGTTTTCCAGGTCCCAGGCCTGGGCCACCTGGTCGAAGGCGTGCAGGGCCTTGCGCTCGACCCGTGCTGCCTGGCCCTGGTCGACGTGATAGCGCTCCATCAGCGAGTTCAGGGTGCGTTCACGCACGTCTTCATGGTGGTGGCGGCCCAGCAGGTCGAACAGCACGCCTTCGCGCAGGGCGCCGTCGCAGTGGTCCATGCGGGTCAGCTCCAGGGCATCGAAGATCGCCTCGAGGATCGCCAGGCCCGCCGGGAAGATGGTGCGTCGGTCAGGCTTGACCCCTTCGAAGTCGATCTTGTCGGTTTCGCCGAGCTTGAACAGCTTGCGCTTGAGCGCCGCCAAGCCTTCGGCGTTGACCTCGCCGCTGCCCTGGCCCATGGCCTTGATCGCCGCGGCGACGGCACGGATGGACCCGGACGAGCCGATGGCCTCGTCCCAGGTCAGGCGGTGCAGGGCGTTCTCGATGCTCATCAGCTCCAGGCGCGCGGCGGTGTAGGCCTGGGCGTAGCGCGCCGGGGTGATCTTGCCGTCGCGGAAGTAGCGCTGGGTGAAGCTCACGCAGCCCATCTGCAGGCTTTCGCGCAGCAGCGGCTCGAAGCGCTGGCCGATGATGAACTCGGTGCTGCCGCCGCCGATGTCGGCGACCAGGCGCTTGCCAGGGGTGTCGGCCAGGGTGTGCGAGACCCCCAGGTAGATCAGGCGCGCCTCTTCACGGCCGGAGATGACCTCCACCGGGTGGCCGAGGATGGCCTCGGCGCGCTGGATGAATTCGTTGCGGTTGCGCGCTTCGCGCAGGGCGTTGGTGCCGACGATGCGCACCGAGCCGGCCGGCATGCCGTTGATCAGCTGGGCGAAGCGCTTGAGGCACTCGAGCCCGCGCTGCATGGCCTCTTCGCTGAGCCGGCGCTCATCGTCGATACCGGCGGCCAGCTGCACTTTTTCCCCGAGCCTCTCGAGAATGCGGATTTCCGTGTGATGGGCCTTGGCCACGACCATGTGGAAACTGTTGGAGCCAAGGTCGATGGCGGCGATCAGGGACAGGTTCTTCGCGGTGGTTTGCGGCATGATCTGCAAGTTCTCGGTCGTTAACCCGGCAATCGTGCCACGATCATCGGCATACGCCAACGAGCGGCACTGCAAGGCTTGATGCATGGCAATGTCATAGCAATGTTATGACCGTGGCATGACGGTTTCGATTCGTGGCGTCTTGCACAACTATAGATACACTCAATCGTCTGTGGCTTCCTGTAGGACGAGGGTGCGGCTATGATGGGCAACGTTTTTTTGCTTACGACCTGGAGATATCCATGAGCAGCGATCTTATCAAACATGTCACCGACGCCAGCTTCGAAGCCGACGTACTCAAGGCTGAAGGCGCGGTGCTGGTCGACTACTGGGCTGAATGGTGCGGCCCATGCAAGATGATCGCGCCGGTACTGGACGACATCGCCTCTGAGTATGCAGGCAAGGTGACCATCGCCAAGCTGAACATCGACGAAAACGCCGAAACCCCGGCCAAGCACGGCGTGCGTGGCATCCCGACGCTGATGCTGTTCAAGAACGGCAACGTCGAGGCGACCAAGGTCGGCGCGCTGTCCAAATCGCAGCTCAAGGCGTTCCTCGACGCCAGCCTGTGATGTGAACAAGCCCCGCAAATGCGGGGCTTTTCTTTACCTGTCGTAGGCAAATTCCTTGTTGTGCGGCGCGCCGCGGGCTCAGGCCTATCCAGGCGGATAGCCCCGGAAATCAGTGGGCAAAACCACTAGACGTCGAAAAAAGCAAGTGTTACATTCGGCCTCGCACTGCTTCTCCAGTGCCCTCTGCACGCCGTCGCCGAAGCATCCCTAATTCGAATCAGTACGCGATCCTGTCGCCATCTAGCGGCGCGGCCTCATTAAGCCACATGCTTAATTTTTCCCTTCCTTACATGATTACGTCACTCCCCTTATGAACCTGACAGAACTCAAGCAAAAGCCGATTACCGATCTTTTGGAAATGGCCGAACAGATGGGCATCGAAAACATGGCCCGTTCGCGCAAACAGGACGTGATTTTCGCCCTGCTGAAAAAGCACGCGAAAAGCGGCGAAGAGATCTCGGGTGACGGCGTGCTGGAGATTCTCCAGGATGGTTTCGGTTTCCTGCGTTCGGCGGATGCCTCGTACCTGGCCGGCCCTGACGACATCTACGTTTCGCCCAGCCAGATCCGCCGTTTCAACCTGCGCACCGGCGACACCATCGTCGGCAAGATCCGCCCACCGAAAGAAGGCGAGCGTTACTTCGCGCTGCTGAAGGTCGACACCATCAACTTCGACCGTCCGGAAAACGCCAAGAACAAGATCCTGTTCGAAAACCTGACGCCGCTGTTCCCCAACAAGCGCCTGAAGATGGAAGCGGGCAACGGTTCCACCGAGGACCTCACCGGTCGAGTCATCGACCTCTGCGCCCCCATCGGCAAGGGCCAGCGTGGCCTGATCGTCGCACCGCCCAAGGCCGGTAAGACCATCATGCTGCAGAACATCGCGGCCAACATCACCCGTAACAACCCCGAGTGCCACCTGATCGTCCTGCTGATCGACGAGCGCCCGGAAGAAGTGACCGAGATGCAGCGCACCGTGCGCGGCGAAGTGGTCGCCTCGACCTTCGACGAGCCGCCGACCCGCCACGTGCAGGTTGCCGAAATGGTCATCGAGAAGGCCAAGCGCCTGGTCGAGCACAAGAAGGACGTGGTCATCCTGCTCGACTCCATCACCCGTCTGGCGCGCGCCTACAACACCGTGATCCCGAGCTCCGGCAAGGTCCTGACCGGTGGTGTCGACGCCCACGCCCTGGAAAAGCCCAAGCGCTTCTTCGGTGCCGCCCGTAACATCGAGGAAGGCGGTTCGCTGACCATCATCGCCACCGCGCTGGTGGAAACCGGCTCGAAGATGGACGAAGTGATCTACGAAGAGTTCAAGGGTACCGGCAACATGGAGCTGCCGCTGGACCGCCGCATCGCCGAGAAGCGCGTGTTCCCGGCCATCAACATCAACAAGTCCGGTACTCGCCGCGAAGAGCTGCTGACCGCCGACGACGAACTGCAGCGCATGTGGATCCTGCGCAAGCTGCTGCACCCGATGGACGAGATCGCCGCCATCGAGTTCCTGGTCGACAAGCTCAAGCAGACCAAGACCAACGACGAGTTCTTCCTGTCGATGAAGCGCAAGTAAGCTTCCCGACCAGGCATTGAATGGGGCTGCTTTGCAGCCCATCGCCGGCAAGCCGGCTCCTACACGAACCCTGTAGGAGCCGGCTTGCCGGCGATGGGACGCGAAGCGGCCCCTTTTCATTTTTGCCCCAACGCACGGCCGAACGGCGCTACACTCTGCCACCCGACCGACACGCCCCCACACGAGGCTCTTGCATGCAGTATCGCGACTTGCGCGACTTCATCCGTGGCCTGGAACAGCGCGGTGAACTCAAGCGCATCCAGGTTCCCATCTCCCCTGTACTGGAAATGACCGAAGTCTGCGACCGCACCCTGCGCGCCAAGGGCCCGGCCTTGCTGTTCGAAAAGCCCACCGGCTTCGACATCCCGGTACTGGGCAACCTGTTCGGCACCCCCGAACGCGTGGCCATGGGCATGGGCGCCGAGTCCACCGCCGAGCTGCGCGAAATCGGCAAGCTGCTGGCGTTCCTCAAGGAACCCGAGCCGCCGAAGGGCCTCAAGGATGCCTGGTCGAAGCTGCCGATCTTCAAGAAGGTCGTGTCGATGGCGCCCAAGGTGGTCAAGGATGCCGTGTGCCAGGAAGTGGTGGTCGAGGGCGACGACGTCGACCTTGGCCAGTTGCCGATCCAGCACTGCTGGCCGGGCGACGTGGCGCCGCTGATTACCTGGGGCCTGACCGTGACCCGCGGGCCGAACAAGGAGCGCCAGAACCTCGGCATCTACCGCCAGCAGGTGATCGGCCGCAACAAGGTGATCATGCGCTGGCTGAGCCACCGGGGCGGCGCGCTGGACTACCGCGAGTGGTGCGAAAAGCACCCTGGGCAACCCTTCCCGGTGGCCGTGGCCCTGGGCGCCGACCCTGCGACCATCCTCGGCGCCGTGACCCCGGTGCCGGACACCCTGTCCGAATACGCCTTTGCCGGCCTGCTGCGGGGCAACCGCACGGAGTTGGTCAAGTGCCGCGGCAGCGACCTGCAGGTGCCAGCCACCGCCGAGATCATCCTCGAGGGGGTGATCCACCCCGGCGAAATGGCCCCGGAAGGGCCATACGGCGACCATACCGGCTACTACAACGAAGTGGACAGCTTCCCGGTGTTCACCGTCGAGCGCATCACCCACCGGCACAAGCCGATCTACCACAGCACCTACACCGGCCGGCCGCCGGATGAGCCGGCGATCCTCGGCGTGGCGCTGAACGAAGTGTTCGTGCCGATCCTGCAGAAGCAGTTCCCCGAAATCACCGACTTCTACCTGCCGCCGGAAGGCTGCTCGTACCGCATGGCGGTGGTGACCATGAAGAAGCAGTACCCGGGCCACGCCAAGCGCGTGATGTTGGGTGTTTGGTCGTTCCTGCGACAGTTCATGTACACCAAGTTCGTTATCGTAACCGACGACGATATCAACGCCCGCGACTGGAACGATGTGATCTGGGCCATCACCACGCGCATGGACCCCAAGCGTGATACGGTGATGATCGACAACACCCCGATCGACTACCTCGACTTTGCGTCGCCGGTATCGGGGCTGGGGTCGAAGATGGGCCTGGATGCCACCCACAAGTGGCCGGGCGAGACTACACGCGAATGGGGTCGGGTCATCGTCAAGGACGAGGCCGTCACCCGCCGTATCGATGAGTTGTGGGACCAGTTGGGAATAGATTGATGCAGGTAACCTTGCAGCCTTCCGGGGCGGTACTGGCGGTCGAACCGGGTGAAAGGATTCTGGATGCCGCGCGGCGCCTGGGCTACGACTGCCCGAACAGCTGCCGCAACGGTAACTGCCATGTGTGTGCCGCGCTGCTGGTCGAAGGCCGTGTGCGCCAGGAAGGCCAGGTCCGCGACCACGGTGAGCTGTTCACCTGCATCGCCGAGCCGCTGGAGGACTGCGTGTTGCTGTGGGATGGTGTGCTGGCCCTGGGCGAGCTGCCGGTGCGCAAGCTGGCCTGTACCCTGAGCGAGTGCCGCGAGGTCGGTGGCGACGTCTGGCGCGTGCGCCTGCGCGCGCCGGCCGGCAAGGTGCCGCGCTATCACGCCGGGCAGTACCTGATGATCGAGCGCGAGGGCATGGACAAGGCAGCGTTCTCCCTGGCCTCGGCGCCCCATGGCGGGCGCGACCTCGAGCTGCATGTGCTGGCCCGCGAAAGCAGCGCGGTGCAGTTGATCGAGCAGTTGCAGCGCACCGGCATCGCCCGGGTCGAGCTGCCATTTGGCGACGCCCACCTGGCCGAGCTGCCCGATGGCCCGTTGGTGCTGATTGCCGCGGGCACCGGCATGGGCCAGATGCACAGCCTGGTCGAGCACTGCCGGGCCAAGGGCTTCAAGCACCCGGTGCACCTGTACTGGGGCGTGCGCCGGCCCGAGGATTTCTACCAGATCGAGCACTGGGACGAGTGGGAGCGCCTGCCGAACCTGTTCCTGCACAAGGTGGTCAGCGACCTGTGCGGTTGGGAAGGGCGTTGCGGCCTGTTGCACGAAGCGGTGTGCGAGGACATTGCCGACCTCAACCAGGTGCATGTCTACGCCAGCGGCTCGCCGAACATGGTCTATGCCACCCTCGATGCCCTGGTCGAGGCGGGTATGGATGCCCATCGCATGCGCGCCGACGTATTCGCTTACGCGCCGCGGGGTTGAAACAACCTGGCACGCCGCGAGAGTGTGCCGGGTTTAATAACCAAGCGTTTTGCGCTTGATTATAGGGCGGGGATTGTTACCGGTGCCGGTAATAAGTTTCGCTATACTCGGACTATTAGTTTCCGTTCAGCGGATGCTTTAATGAAATCCTGTTTTTGGGGTTGAGTGCAAAGTACCTTCTGTCTTACGTTAGGTGCAACGCCCATCGCGGGGCAAGCCCGCTCCCCAGCGATAGCCGCCGAACAGATACGGCAATACCTGCACTTTAGTAGTTCACAGGAAATAATGGCGGCAGCTCATGTCGACACTTGAAAGTTCATCCTGGCAAGTCTCCTATCCGCCGTCGCTCGACTTCGGCCAACAACTCACCGCCGAACAACTGCAGCGCTCGATGCAGGACACCATGTCCCAGCATGAGGGCGGCCCAGTTTGGCTGTTCGCCTACGGTTCATTGATCTGGCGCCCCGAATGCAACTCGATCGAGCGTCAGCGGGCACGGGTGCATGGCTACCACCGTGGCCTGTACCTATGGTCCCACGAGCACCGTGGCACCCCAGAGTGCCCGGGCCTGGTGTTCGGCCTGGACCGTGGTGGTTCCTGCAGCGGTTTCGCCTACCGCCTGGATGAAAGCAACCTCGACGACTCGCTCATGGCCCTGTGGCAGCGCGAAATGCCGTACCCGGCCTATCGTCCACACTGGCTCAGCTGCCGCCTGGGCGATGGTAGCAAGGTGCAGGCGTTGGGCTTTGTGCTGGAGCGGCACCTGCCGTGCTACGCCGGCAACCTGCCGGACACCCTGTTCAGCCAGATTCTCGCCAGCGCCAAGGGGCGCTATGGCAGTACCCGGGATTATGTGGAACAGACCCTCAACGCCCTGCGCAGCCACCAGATGCCCGATCGCAACCTGGAAGCGCGCTTTCGCCGGTGCCACAACCTGCGCGAGGCCTGAGCCCCGCGCGGCTGCCGGTCAGTCCTGGGCGGCGGCGGTGCCGAGGAACTTGCGCAGGAACTGCCGAGTGCGTTCCTCCTGCGGGTTGGCGAACAACGCCTTGGCCTCGCCTTGCTCGACGATCACCCCCTTGTCGAAGAAGATCACCCGGTTGGCCACGTCGCGGGCGAAGCTCATCTCGTGGGTGACGATGATCATCGTGCGCTTTTCCTCGGCCAGGCCGCGGATGGTCGCCAGCACCTCGCCCACCAGCTCGGGGTCGAGCGCCGAGGTGGGCTCGTCGAACAGGATCACCTCCGGCTCCATGGCCAGGGCGCGGGCGATGGCCACCCGCTGCTGCTGGCCACCGGACAGGCGCCGTGGATAGGCGTCTTCCTTGCCCGCCAGGCCGACCTTGGCCAGCAAGCGCTTGCCCAGCTCGATGGCTTTGTCCCGTGGGGTCTTCTTGACGATCACCGGCCCTTCGATGACGTTCTCCAGGGCGGTGCGGTGGGGGAACAGGTTGAAGTTCTGGAACACGAACCCGGCCTGCTGGCGCAGGCGCCGAATCGCCCCTTGCTGGCTGCCCAGCGGGCGGTTGGCGTCGATGCTGATATCACCGATCTGGATCCGCCCGGCATCGGGCGTCTCCAGCAGGTTCAGGCAGCGCAGGAAGGTGGTCTTGCCCGAGCCGCTGGGGCCGATGATGGCCACCACTTCGCCGGGCTGCACGGTCAGGTCGATGCCCTTGAGCACGGTCTGGCCCTTGAACTGCTTGGTCAGGCCTTCTACTACGATCATCTTCAGTGCTCCTGGTCGTGCTGGTTGACCCGTGCTTCCATGCGGTTCTGCAAGTGCGCCAGGATACTGCACAGGATCCAGTAGACGACGGCAACGGCCAGGTACATGGTGAAGACTTCGAAGGTCCGGGCGGTGATCAACTGCGCCTGGCGGAACAGCTCGGGCACCTGGATGGTCGCCGCCAGGGCGGTGTCCTTGACCAGCGAGATGAAGCTGTTGCCCAGTGGTGGCAGGGCGGTGCGCAGCGCCTGCGGCAGGATCGCCCGGCGCATGGCCTGGGTACGGGTCATGCCGATGCTGGCCGCGGCTTCCCACTGGCCGCGGTCGATCGAGGAGATCGCCGCGCGGAGGATTTCGCAGATATACGCCGCCATGTTGAGCGACAAGCCGATCAGCGAGGCCGGGATCGGGTCGAGCTCGATGCCGATCTGCGGCAGGCCGAAGTAGATCACGAACAGCTGCACCAGCAGCGGTGTGCCGCGGAAGAACGACACGTAGATGCGTGCCAGCCAGTCCAGCGGCAGGATCTTCGACAGGCGCATCAGCGCCAGGGCAAAGCCCAGCACCAGGCCGAAGAACATGCCGCCGACGCTGAGCACTACGGTATAGCCCGCGCCCTTGAGCAGGAAGGGCGCGGAATCGACAACGAGTTGCAGGCTTTCAGCGATCATTTGGTGACATCGGCACCGAAGTATTTCTCGGACAGCTTGGCCAGCGAGCCGTCGGCCTTGAGCTTGTCGATGGCCTTGTTCAGCGCAGCGAGCAGCTCAGGTTCGCCCTTGCGCAGGGCAACACCCGACTCCAGCTTGGAGAATTTCTCGCCGGCCAGTGCGGTCGGTTTCTTGTCCTTGGCGGTTTTCTGCACGTACTCGAGGGCGGCCAGGCGGTCGATCAGGATGGCGTCGATACGGCCATTGCGCAGGTCTGCGAACTTGGTGGGGTCATCTTCGTAGGTGCGCACATCGGCTGTCGGCACATCCTGTTTCACCCATTGCTCATAGTTGGTGCCCAGGCCGACACCGACCTTCTTGCCACCGAGGTCCGCGGCGGTCTTGATGTTCTTCTCGTTGTCACTGCCCTTGAGCACCAGGGCCTGAATGCCGGAAACAGTGTAAGGCTCGGAGAAGTCGTACTTCTTCTTGCGCTCTTCGGAGATGGTCACCTGGTTGATCACCACGTCCAGGCGCTTGGACTCCAGGGCAGCGAGGATGCCGTCCCATTTGGTCGGCTGTACCTTGGCCTTGACGCCCAGCTCCTTGGCCAGCAGTTCGGACAGCTCGACTTCGAAGCCGGCCAGCTTGCCATTCTCATCCTGGAAGCTGAACGGTGGGTAGGTGCCTTCCAGGCCGACGTTGATCACGCCCTTTTCCTGGATGGTCTTCAGTTGCTCGCCGGCGAACGCCTGGCCAAGCAGGCCGGTGCCGAGCAGCAGCGCCAGGCTGGCATTGAGAAGGGGTTTGGTGAATCTGGTCATTGGCAGGCCCCGCGCTTGTTGTGGAAGTAGTGAGGTGGCGACTATAGAGGTGGGCTGCATAGGCTGGGAAATAATAAAAAAACAGTTTGTTATTCCCATATTGCCTTTTGGCATGCATTGGCAGCATTGAGGGTAGCCATGAATGGAAAGCCCGTCAGCATTGCTTATGCCCGACTTAGCGCAGGATGGAATAAAGCGTTGTTTTTTCCAAGGGGGGGATATGCCGTATCGTGTTCACACCCGCTCCTACGGGGGACGGGGCATATCGAGAAAGCCGCCTGGCAGGAGAACACCGTGAGCGAACAACCATCAATCGGGCATTGGCAATTGCAGGGCATCGTCAGTGGCCTGCGCAGCGCCCGCGAGCAGTGGCGCAGCAGCAATGGCCGCAGCAGCGGCGAGCAGGGTGGGCGCGAGCTGCCGTCGCGCGAGGCGCTGCGCCAGATCCTCGAGCAGTTGTGCGGCGCGCTGTTCCCGATGCGCCTGGGCCCGGTGGACCTGCGCGAGGAAAGCGAGGACTTCTACGTCGGCCACACCCTCGATGCCGCGCTTACCGCGCTGCTGGCCCAGGCGCGCCTGGAGCTGCGCTACGCCGCGCGCCACGGCAAGACCGAGGTTAGCGATGTCGATGCCCATGCCTTGCGCCTGATCCAGGACTTCGCCGCGGCCTTGCCGGCGCTGCGCGTGCTGCTCGACACCGATGTGCTGGCCGCCTACCACGGTGACCCGGCGGCGCGCAGCGTCGACGAGGTGCTGCTGTGCTACCCGGGCATCCTCGCCATCATCCACCACCGCCTGGCTCACCACCTGTACCGCGCCGGCCTGCCGCTGCTGGCGCGGATCAGCTCGGAGCTGGCGCATTCGGCCACCGGCATCGACATCCATCCCGGCGCGCAGATCGGCCCGAGCTTCTTCATCGACCACGGCACCGGCGTGGTCATCGGCGAGACCGCGATCATCGGCGAGCGGGTGCGCATCTACCAGGCCGTGACCCTGGGCGCCAAGCGCTTCCCCAGCGACGAGTCAGGGACCCTGCACAAAGGCCTGGCGCGGCACCCGATCGTCGAGGACGACGTGGTGATCTATGCCGGCGCGACCATTCTTGGGCGGATCACCATCGGCAAGGGTTCGACCATCGGCGGCAACGTATGGCTGACCCGCAGCGTGCCGGCCGAAAGCAATATCACCCAGGCCAACTTGCAGCTCGATTGCCAGGACAAGAACTGATCACCCATTGCTGTTGTTTTTTCTGATTTGTTCGCCGCCAAGCCGGCTCCTACTCTGTAGCGCAAAGTCGTCTAGAGCGTAGGATCCAGCTTGCCGGCGATGGCCTGCGACACTGCCCCGACAGTGGCCCGCCCAGCGGCATCGGGTCGCATTGAAAGCCGATCCATGGTTAACTTGAACGCTTGTTCAACGAAAAACGCTGGTCCATTGCCGGTGTTCATCAGGAGGGATTGCCTTTGCTGAACCCGTTCAATCCGAACCTCACGCCCCGTGACGAGGTGCCCGTTTCATGAGTGCACCGACCCCCGACCTTGCCAACGGCAAGATCCGCATGAACCCCCCCGTGTTCTACTTCGCGGCAAGTTTCATCCTCATCTTCGGCCTGGTGGTCATCGCCTATCCGCAAGCGGCGGGCGAGTGGTTGCTGGCGGCGCAGAACTGGGCGGCCAACACGGTCGGCTGGTACTACATGCTGGCTATGACCCTGTACCTGGTCTTCGTGGTGGTCACCGCGCTGTCCGGCTACGGCAAGATCAAGCTCGGTGCCGACCACGACGAGCCCGAGTTCAGCTACCTGTCCTGGGCCGGCATGCTGTTCGCCGCCGGCATCAGCATCACGCTGTTCTTCTTCTGCGTCTCCGAGCCCCTGACCCACATGCTGCAGCCGCCTCAGGGCGAGGCGGGCACGGCCGAGGCCGGGCGCCAGGCGATGCAGATCCTGTTCCTGCACTGGGGCCTGCATGGCTGGGGCGTGTTCGCCTTCGTCGGTATGGCGCTGGCCTACTTCGCCTATCGCCACAACCTGCCGCTGGCCCTGCGCTCGGCGCTGTACCCGCTGATCGGCAAGCGCATCAACGGCCCGATCGGCTACGCGGTGGATGGCTTCGGCATCATCGCCACGGTGTTCGGCCTGGGCGCCGACATGGGCTTCGGTGTGCTGCACCTGAATGCCGGCCTCGACTACCTGTTCGGCATCAGCCACAGCCAGTGGATCCAGGTGATCCTCATCACCCTGATGATGGGCGCGGCGGTGGCCGTGGCGGTCGCCGGGGTGGAGAAGGGCGTGCGGGTGATGAGCGACATCAACCTGTTCCTGGCCTGCGCGCTGCTGTTGTTCGTGCTGTTCGCCGGGCCCACCCAGCACCTGTTCAACACGCTCATCCAGAACCTTGGCGATTACCTCGGCGCCTTGCCGCGCAAGAGCTTCGACGTCTATGCCTACGGCGAGAACCGCGACTGGCTGGGCGGCTGGACGGTGTTCTACTGGGCCTGGTGGATTGCCTGGGCGCCCTTCGTCGGGCTGTTCATCGCGCGCATCTCGCGCGGGCGCACCATTCGCGAGTTTGTCTTCGGCGTGCTGCTGATCCCGCTGGGCTTCACCCTGGCGTGGATGTCTATCTTCGGCAACAGCGCCCTGGACCAGGTGATCAACCACGGCATGACCGCCCTTGGCCAGTCGGCCCTCGACAACCCGTCGATGAGCCTGTACCTGCTGCTGGAGACTTACCCGTGGAGCAAGACGGTGATCGCCGTGACGGTGTTCATCAGCTTCGTGTTCTTCGTCACCTCGGCCGACTCCGGCACCGTGGTGCTGTCGACCTTGTCGGCCAAGGGCGGCGGTGCGGATGAAGACGGGCCGAACTGGCTGCGGATCTTCTGGGGCGCGATGACCGCGCTGGTCACCAGCGGGCTGTTGTTCGCCGGCAGCATCGATTCGCTGAAGTCGGCGGTGGTGCTGACCTCGCTGCCGTTCTCGCTGATCCTGCTGTGCATGATGTGGGGGCTGCACAAGGCCTTCTACCTCGAGTCGCAGCGGCAGATCGCGCAGATGCACTCGCTGGCGCCGTTCGCCCAGTCCCGGCGTGGTCGCGGCGGCTGGCGCCAGCGCCTGAGCCAGGCGGTGCACTTCCCGTCACGCGACGAGGTGTACCGCTTCATGGACGACGTGGTGCGCCCGGCGATCGCCGACGTGCGTGAGGTGTTCGAGCAGAAGGGCCTGGTGCTGATCACCCAGGACGACCCGAGCCACGACAACGTCAGCCTGAAGATCGGCCATGGCGAGGAGCAGCCGTTCATCTACCAGGTGCAGATGCGTGGGTATTTCACCCCATCGTTCGCCTTGGGCGGCCTGGGCACGCAGGAGTTGAAGAACCGCCGTTATTACCGGGCGGAGGTGCATTTGTCCGAGGGTAGCCAGAACTACGACCTGGTCGGCTACAGCAAGGAGCAGATCATCAACGACATCCTCGACCAGTACGAACGGCACATGCAGTTCCTGCATCTGGTCCGTTAGATCGCTGGGGCCGCCTTGCGGCCCTTTCCGACCGGCCCGGCGCCCCGGCAAGGCCGCTCCTACAGGGGTTCGCGATCTCCTGTAGGAGCGGCCTTGTGTCGCGAAAGGAGGCCAAAGGCCTCCCGGCTGCCTGTCAGAACGGCGCATCCCCAAGGATGGTCGCCCGGTGCATCACCCGCCGGTTGGGCCGGTAATCATCCACCGCGAAATGCTGGGTCACGCGGTTGTCCCAGAACGCCACGTCGTTTTCCTGCCAACGCCAGCGAATGCTGAACTCCGGCCGCGTCGCATGGGCGAACAGCAGCTTGAGCAGCGCCTCGCTTTCCAGCTCGCTCAGTTCGTTGATGCGCGTGGTGAACCCTTCGTTGACGAACAATGCCTTGCGCCCGCTCACTGGATGGGTGCGCACCACCGGGTGCGACAGCGGCGGGTTGTTGCGCCGGGTCGCTTCCCAGCGCGCCAGGTCCTCGGCGGTGGTGCCGAAGCGCTCCAGCGGGAACGACTTGGTGAAGTCGTGGGTGGCGCTCAAACCGTCCAGCATCTCGCGCAGCGGTGCCGACAGCGCCTCGAACGCGGCGATGCCGCTGGCCCACAGGGTGTCGCCGCCATAGGCCGGCAATTGCTTGGCGCTGAGCACCGCGCCCAGTGCCGGGGTCGGTAAAAAGGTCACGTCGGTGTGCCACACGGCGTTGTCGCGCACATCGGTGACGGCGGTGTCGAGGATCAGCACCTGTGGCGTTTCCGGCACGTTGGGATAGATCGGGTGGATGTGCAGGTCGCCGAAGCGGGCGGCAAAGCGGGCCTGCTGTGCGGGAGTGATCGGCTGGTCGCGAAAGAACAGCACTTGGTGCTCGAGCAGCGCCTGCTCGATGGCGTCACGCTGTTCGGCGGTGATATCGCGGCTGATGTCCACGCCGCTGATCTGCGCGCCGAGGGCCGGGCTCAAGGGGGTAACGGTCAGGCTCATGTCTTTTTCTCGTTGCAGGTGCCGGGTTGCCGGCGTGGTCATTCGTTGCTCAATGGCTCTGCCCGTGCCAGGGCACCAGCTTGCGCTGCAGGGCGCGCAGGCCCATCTCCAGGGCGAAGGCGATCAAGGCGATCAGCAGGATGCCCAGCACCACGACATCGGTGACCAGGAACTGCGCCGCCGACTGCACCATGAAGCCCAGGCCGCTGGTGGCGGCGATCAGCTCGGCGGCCACCAGGGTCGACCAGCCGACGCCAAGGCCGATGCGGATGCCGGTGAGGATGTCGGGCAAGGCACTGGGCAGGATCACGTGGCGGATCAGCTGCGCCTTGCTCGCCCCCAGCGACTGCGCGGCGCGCAGCTTGGCCGGGTCGACGGTGCGCACGCCGGTGGCGGTGGCGATGGCGATCGGGGCGAAGATCGCCAGGTAGATCAACAGCACCTTGGACAGCTCGCCGATGCCGCACCAGATCACGATCAATGGCAGGTAGGCCAGGGGCGGGATCGGCCGGTAGAACTCGATCAGCGGATCGAGGATGCCCCGCGCCACGCGGTTGTAGCCGATGGCCAGGCCTACCGGGATGGCGGTCAGGGTCGCGCCGAGCAGGGCCAGGCCGATGCGCCCCAGGCTGGCGCCCAGGTGCTGCCACAGGCTGGCGTCCATGTAGCCCTGGGTGAGCAGCGTCCAGCCCTTGGCCAGAATGTCGGCGGGCGAGGGCAGGAACAGGGGTTCGATCCAGCCGGCGGCGGTTACCAGCCACCACGCTAGCAGCAGGGCGGCCAGGGTAAGGGCGCTGATCCAGCGGGTCGACAAGGGCTGGCGGGTCTTCACGACAGGAGGCGTGCGTTGTGCCTGCTTGGCGGCGGCCGGCAATTCGATGCTGCTCATGCGGACTCCTGGCGTTGCGAGAACACCCGCGTCAGCACGTGCTCGCGGGTTTCGATGAAACGGGGATCGGACTTGATCGCCCGGGCCGACTCACCAGCGGCATAGCGCTGGCCGAAGTCCAACTGCAGGCGCTCGACCACACGCCCCGGATTGGGCGCCAGGAGCACCAGCTCGGTGGCGAGGAACACCGCTTCCTCGATGTCGTGGGTGATCAGGAATACTGGCTTGGCGGTGCGCTGCCAGACCTGCAGCAGCAGCTCCTGCATCTGTTCGCGGGTAAAGGCATCGAGGGCGCCGAACGGCTCGTCCATCAACAGCACCCGTGGGTCGGCGGCCAGCGCACGGGCCAGGCCCACGCGTTGCTTCTGCCCGCCGGACAGTTGCCAGATGCGCCGCTCGCCGAAGCCGGCCAGGTCGACCAGCGCCAGCATCTCGCGGGCCTTGGCTTGACGCTGGGCACGGGGCACGCCGGCCAGCTCGAGGCCGAAGGCGACGTTGCCCAGCACATCCTGCCAGGGCAGCAGGGCATCGTCCTGGAACACCACGCCGCGCTCGGCCCCAGGGCCTTGCACCGGCACGCCGTCGAGGCTGATGCGCCCGCCGCTGGGGGCGACGAAGCCGGCGATCAGGTTGAGCAGCGAGGTCTTGCCGCTGCCGGAAGGGCCGAGGGCCACCAGCAACTGGCGCGGCCCCAGGCTCAGGTTGATGTCGGCCAGCACCGGGGTGCTGGCGCCGGGGTACTGTGCGCTGATGCGCTCCAGTTCGAGCAAGGCCATGACGGGCTCCGGGCGGTATCAGTTGGGGAGGTACTGGGCGCTGACGTAGGGCGCGTAGTCCGGCAGTACCGCGTCGACCTTGCCTTGCTGCTTGAGGAAGGTCGCGGTATCGCGCAGCGCCTGGGTGGTCGGTGCGCCGAGGGCGCTGGCCTGGTCGGCGGCCAGCGGGTAGACGTTGCCCTGCAGCAGCACCGGGATATCAGCGGGCTTGGCCCCGGACAGCTTGGCCAGCTTGGCGACGTTGGCCTGGTCGGCCAGCCAGGCTTGCGGGTCGTTGCGGTAGTCGGCGTAGGCGTCGAGGGTGACCTTGGCGAAGGCCTTGACGATCTCTGGGTGCTTGCTGGCGAAGTCCTTGCGCACGATCCAGGCATCGAAGGTCGGCGCGCCCTTGGTGGCCAGCTCGCCCGAGGTGATCAGCACCTTGCCGTTTTCCTTGGCCACGCCCAGGGCTGGGTCCCAGACGTAGGTGGCGTCGATGTCGCCGCGTTTCCAGGCGGCGATGATCGCCGGCGGCGCCAGGTTGAGGATCTGCACTTTCGACGGGTCGATGTTCCAGCCCTTGAGCGCGGCCAGCAGGCTGTAGTGGCCGGTGGAAACGAACGGCACGGCGATCTTCTTGCCGACCAGGTCCTGCGGGGTCTTGATGCTGTCGCGGGCGACCAGGGCTTCGCCAGCGCCGATCTGGGTGGCAATCAGGAACGTCTCGACCGGCAGCTTGCGGGTGGCGGCGGCGGCCAGCGGGCTGGAGCCCAGATAGCCAATCTGCACGTCGCCGCTGGCCACGGCGGTGATCACATCGGCGCCGTTGTCGAACTTGCGCCAGTCGATACTGGCCTGGCTGGCCTTTTCATAGGCGCCATCGACCTGGGCGACCTTGGCCGGGTCGACGGTGGTCTGGTAGGCCACGGTCAGGTCCGCGGCCTGGGCTACCCAGCTGGCGCTGGCGAGGGTCAGGGCGGCGAACAGGCGCAGCGGGGCGTGCGGGATCATGGTTGAACCTCTCGTCAGGCATTCGGGGGAATGGATGGCGAGAAGCCTAAGTGATCTAAGAAAATGAAAATAAATAACTTTTTTGCATTAGCTTAGTCGGTGTCGGACTTGTCGGCGTACAGAGGTAGAACCGGTTTGCGGGCGAACACCGCGGCGCCTGCTTCGCCAGCAAGGCTGGCTCCTACAGGTCCGCGGCTGGCCACACATACCGTAGGAGCCGGCCTTGCCGGCGAACACCGGCGTAGCCGGGGCCTGGCTGGCGCGATCGCGGGGGGCTGCTAGGCTTTTCCGGTTGCGCTTGCCGGCCGTCGGTCAGCCTGCCGGCAAACGTTTGCAAATAACCTAAAGGTATTATTGACGTCGTCGATACAACTTTTGGCAGTAAAGGTTCCAAAGTTATTCCGTAAAAATCTTACAGATTCATAAAACGGTCATTTTGGATTTATAGGATTGTCATTATCCTGTAGCGCAGGAGGCGGCCTTAGACGAAAGTCGCGAATCGACCTGTTTTGGTTGACTTGGCGGTCACGCTTTGGTGCTAAATCGCCGATCCGGGTGAGTGGGGCAGCAGATCCCACCACTTGAGACGCACAAAAATTAGAACGTAGAGGAGCAAAACATGTACAAGTCCAGCCTGGCCCTGGCCGTGGCACTGGGGGTTCTCGCCCAACAAGCAGGCGCTGCAGGGTTCATCGAGGACAGCAAGCTGTCCGTGAGCTCGCGCACCATGTACTTCAACAACGACAACCGTGAAGCGCATGGCAGCAAGCCACGCCCAGACGCGCGTGAGTCGGGTCAGGGCTTCAAGCTTGACTACATCTCCGGCTTCACCCAAGGCACCGTCGGCTTTGGTGTCGATGCCCAGGCCCTGTGGGGCATCCACCTGGATGGCGGCAAGGGCTACCACCAGGATGGCAGCACCTTCATGCCGAGCGAGAGCAACGGCTCCTCCGTGGCCCAGTGGGCCCGCTTCGGCGCCAACGCCAAGGCGCGCTTCTCCAAGACCGAAGTTCACTACGGCAGCGCCCTGGCGCCCAACCTGCCGATCCTGGTGTCCAACGATGGTCGTCTGCTGCCGCAAACCTTCGAAGGTGGCACCCTGCAGACCAAAGAGATCGACAACCTGACCATCAACGCGGGCCAGCTGACCCACGCCATGGGTCGTGCCTCGAGCAACCGTACCGGCCTGGCTGTTTCCGGCAGTGGCGCGTTCCGCGACAGCAACAAGTTCCAGTTCGCCGGTGGCGACTGGAAGGTCACCAAAGACCTGACCCTGCAGTACTACTACTCGAACCTGGAAGACTACTACAAGCAGCACTTCCTGGGCCTGACCCACGTTTACCAGATCGACCAGAACCAGTCGTTCAAGACCGACCTGCGCTACTTCGACAGCAGCAAGGACGGCAAGAACGGCGAGACCGGCTATGCCTTCGGCAACAACGGCGGCTACGCCAAGCATGCCGGCGAAGTCGACAACAAGACCTGGTCGGCGATGTTCACCTATACCCTGGGTAGCCACGCGTTGATGCTGGGTCACCAGCAAATCAGCGATGACGGCGGCTTCGTCTGGCTGAACCAGGGCAACGTGCGCAAGGACGGTTCGAACTCCCCGCTGGAAGGTAACGGCGGCGCGAGCTTCTACCTGTTCTCCGACAGCATGATCAACCAGTTCGCCAAGGCCGGTGAAAACACCACCTTCGGCCAGTACTCCTACGACTTCGCTGGCCTGGGCGTTCCAGGCCTGAAGGCGTCCGTCTCCTACCTGCGTGGTGAAGACGGCCGTGCCACCAATGGCCACGGCACCTTCAGCGAGTGGGAACGTGACGCGCGCATCGACTACGTCCTGCAGGGCGGCGCCCTCAAAGGCCTGGGCTTCAGCCTGCGCCAGGGTGTCTACCGCGGCACCGGTTCGGGTTCGGCTGCCGACCAGGACCAGACTCGCTTCATCGTCAACTACACTTACGCCTTCATGTAAGTCGTAGCGCTACGCAAGAAAGCCTCGCCTGATGCGAGGCTTTTTTGTGCCTGCACATTCGTATTCATTATGGTTATAAATAAATCGACATTTATTCTTTTTGTTTTTAACCAGAAGCAGGCACATTGAACCTACAAGGCCAGACACAGCACAGGAGCCGCTTCCATGAGCCTCAAACTCGGCGACATCGCCCCCGATTTCGAACAGGATTCCAGCGCCGGCAAGATCCGCTTCCACGAATGGTTGGGCAACAGCTGGGGCGTGCTGTTCTCCCATCCGGCCGACTTCACTCCGGTGTGCACCACCGAGCTGGGCCTGACCGCCAAGCTCAAGGACCAATTCGCCCAGCGCGGGGTCAAGGCCATCGCGCTGTCGGTGGACCCGGTGGATTCGCACCACAAGTGGATCGACGACATCAACGAGACCCAGAACACCGTGGTCAACTTCCCGATCATCGCCGACGCCGACCGCAAGGTCTCCGACCTGTACGACCTGATCCACCCCAACGCCAGCGACACCCTCACCGTGCGTTCGCTGTTCGTGATCGACCCGAACAAGAAGGTGCGCCTGACCATCACTTATCCGGCCAGTACCGGGCGCAACTTCAACGAGATCCTGCGGGTGATCGACTCGCTGCAACTGACCGACAACCACAAGGTCGCCACCCCCGCCAACTGGCAGGACGGCGACGAGGTGGTGATCGTGCCGTCGCTCAAGGACGAGGACGAGATCCGGCAGCGCTTCCCCAAAGGTTACCGCGCGGTCAAACCCTACCTGCGCCTGACCCCGCAGCCCAACCGCTGATGAATTCCTCGTTGCATTGCTCTTAGCCAAGCAGGGATCTTCGGGCCGTTTCGACGGCCCTTTTTTATGCCTCCGTGTCCCCTGCAGGGGCGGCCTTGTGTCGCGAAAGGGCCGCAAGGCGGCCCCGGGATTCTCGGCATCACTGGGCAAGACCGGGGGCTGCTGCGCAGCCCTTTCGCGACTCAAGGCCGCGCCTGCAGAGCAGAACCTCCAATAGTTATTTATGGAATAAACAAATGAAAAAATATGATTTATGGATATATATGACGAACTGTTAATGTCATTTCCATCCAGCGGGGCCAACCCCTCGCGGCCCTGAATTGATTCGAAGGAAGCGCTTTCAATGCTGGTTGTCTCTGTCGGTGGTAGCCCCAGTCTTCGTTCACGCTCCGGCGTGCTGCTCGAACGCTCGCGCGATTGGCTGCAACAGCGCGGTGTCGAGGTCGTCACCTTCCAAGTGCGGGAATTCCCCGCCGAGGACCTGCTGCACGCCCGCTTCGACAGCCCGCAGGTGCGCCACTTCAACGAGCTGGTGGCCCAGGCCGACGGCCTGCTGGTCGCCACCCCGGTGTACAAGGCATCGTTCGCCGGCGCGTTGAAGACCTTGCTCGACCTGCTGCCCGAGCGTGCCCTGGAACACAAGGTGGTATTGCCGATCGCCAGCGGCGGCAGCATCGCCCATATGCTCGCGGTGGACTACGCCCTCAAGCCGGTGCTGTCGGCGCTCAAGGCGCAGGAGACCCTGCAAGGGATCTTCGCCGACGACAGCCAGATCAGCTATGCCGACGGCGAACGTCCCGCACGCCTGGACGAAGCGCTGGAGCAGCGCCTGCTGGGCGCACTGGAGACCTTTCACGGCGCCCTGGCACGCCGGCCCCGGCCTGTGGCGCCGGGCCTGCTCAACGAACGCCTGCTCAGTGCCCGCTGGAGTATCTGAGCAACCCTGACGCTTCATCGCTGTTCCCACCTTACTCGCCCGCCAACGAGGCAAGCAGGTGCTACCCGAACCCACTCGCACAGGAGAGCGCCATGCGCACAGTCTTCTTGCGTCGCGGTCTGGTCGCCCTGTTCGCGGCGGCTGTATCGTTCGGCGCCATCACCCAGGCCCAGGCTCAAAGCCTGCGCATCGGTTACCAGAAATACGGCACCCTGGTGCTGCTCAAGGCCAAGGGCTCGCTGGAGAAGCGCCTGGCCGAGCAAGGTATCCAGGTGCAATGGACCGAGTTTCCCGGCGGTCCGCAGCTGCTCGAAGGGTTGAACGTCGGCTCGATCGACTTCGGCGTCACCGGCGAGACCCCGCCAGTGTTCGCCCAGGCCGCCGGCGCCGACCTGCTCTACGTCGCCTATGAGCCGCCAGCGCCGCACAGCGAGGCGATCCTGGTGCCCAAGGGCTCGCCGATCCAGTCGGTCCAGGCACTCAAGGGCAAGAAGGTCGCGCTCAACAAGGGTTCCAACGTGCATTACCTGCTGGTCCGCGCCCTGGAAGACGCCGGCCTCAAGTACAGCGACATCCAGCCGGTCTACCTGCCGCCGGCCGACGCCCGCGCCGCTTTCGAGCGCGGCAGCGTGGATGCCTGGGTCATCTGGGACCCCTACCAGGCCGCCGCCGAGCAGCAGCTGCAGGCCCGCACCCTGCGCGACGGCAAGGACCTGGTCGACAACCACCAGTTCTACCTGGCCACCCGTCGCTATGCGACCCAGCACCCGGCGGTGATCGACACCCTGATCGAGCAAGTGCGCGCCGTCGGCCAATGGTCCCAGGCCAACCCGCAGCAGGTCACCGACCAGGTCGCGCCGCTGCTCGGCCTGCCAGCCGACATCACCCTCACCTCGGTGAAGCGCCAGGGCTATGGCGCCGCGCCGCTGACCCCGGAAGTGGTCGCCGCGCAGCAGAAGATCGCCGACACCTTCCAGGCCCTGAAGCTGATTCCCAAGCCCTTGAACATCAAGGACGTGATCTGGACACCCCCGGCCAAGGTCGCCAGCGCGCCTTGAACGCATCGCCCGAGCCGGGGCCTCGCTCCGGCCCTGCCACCCTTGAGGAGACAACTCCAATGAGCCTGAACATCTTCTGGTTCCTTCCCACCCACGGTGACGGCAAGTACCTGGGCACCACCGAAGGCGCCCGCGCCGTCGACCATGGCTACCTGGCGCAAATCGCCCAGGCCGCCGACCGCTTGGGCTTTGGCGGCGTGCTGATCCCCACCGGGCGCTCCTGCGAGGACTCCTGGCTGGTCGCCGCCTCGCTGATCCCGGTGACCGAACGCCTGAAGTTCCTGGTGGCGCTGCGCCCGGGGATCATCTCGCCGACCGTCGCCGCGCGCCAGGCGGCCACCCTGGACCGCCTGTCCAATGGCCGCGCGCTGTTCAACCTGGTCACCGGAGGCGATCCGGACGAACTGGCCGGCGATGGCCTGCACCTGAACCACCAGGAGCGCTACGAAGCCTCGGTGGAGTTCACCCGCATCTGGCGCAAGGTGCTCGAAGGCGAAGTGGTCGACTACGACGGCAAGCACATCCAGGTGAAGGGCGCCAAGCTGCTCTACCCGCCGATCCAGCAGCCGCGCCCGCCGCTGTACTTCGGCGGCTCGTCCGACGCCGCCCAGGACCTGGCCGCCGAGCAGGTCGAGCTGTACCTGACCTGGGGCGAGCCACCGGCCGCCGTGGCCGAGAAGATCGCCCAGGTGCGCGAAAAAGCCGCTGCCCAGGGCCGCGAGGTGCGCTTCGGCATTCGCCTGCATGTGATCGTGCGGGAAACCAACGAACAAGCCTGGGCCGCCGCCGACACACTGATTTCGCACCTGGACGACGACACCATCGCCCGGGCCCAGGCCTCGCTGGCGCGCTTCGACTCGGTCGGCCAGCAGCGCATGGCCGCGCTGCATGGCGGCAAGCGCGACAAGCTGGAGGTCGCGCCGAACCTGTGGGCCGGTGTCGGCCTGGTGCGTGGCGGGGCCGGCACTGCGCTGGTCGGCGATGGGCCGACGGTCGCGGCACGGGTCAAGGAGTACGCGGCGCTGGGCATCGATACCTTCATCTTCTCCGGCTACCCGCACCTGGAAGAGTCGTACCGCGTCGCCGAGCTGCTGTTCCCGCACCTGGACGTGCAGCGCCCGGAGCCGGTGACGAGCGGTGGCTACGTGAGCCCATTCGGGGAGATGGTGGCCAACGACATCCTGCCCAAGTCCGTGTCGCAGAGCTGAGGGCCTGGCCATGAGTCATGCACCTTCAAGCACCTGGAGCCAGCGCCTGGCCCCCTGGGCCTTGCCGTTGCTGTTGCTGGCTGTCTGGCAACTGGCGGTCAGCGCCGGCTGGCTGTCGACCCGCATCCTGCCGGCGCCAAGCGCGGTGGTCAGTGCCGGGGTCGAGCTGGTGCGCAGCGGCGAGCTCTGGAGCCACCTGGCCATCAGCGGCTGGCGCGCCGGCCTGGGCTTCGTCATCGGTGGCGTCATCGGCCTGGTACTGGGCTTCATCACCGGCCTGTCGAATTGGGGCGAGCGCCTGCTCGACAGTTCGGTGCAGATGATTCGCAACGTGCCGCACCTGGCGCTGATCCCGCTGGTGATCCTGTGGTTCGGTATCGACGAGTCGGCGAAGATCTTCCTGGTAGCGCTGGGCACGCTGTTCCCCATCTACCTCAACACCTACCACGGTATTCGCAACGTCGACCCGGCCCTGGTGGAGATGGCGCGCAGCTATGGGCTGTCGGGCTTTGCCCTGTTCCGCCAGGTGATCCTGCCTGGTGCGTTGCCGTCGATCCTGGTCGGTGTGCGCTTCGCCCTGGGCTTCATGTGGCTGACCCTGATCGTCGCCGAGACCATTTCGGCCAACGCCGGCATCGGCTACCTGGCGATGAACGCCCGGGAGTTCCTGCAGACCGACGTGGTGGTGCTGGCGATCGTGCTGTACGCGCTGCTTGGCAAGCTCGCCGACCTGGCGGCCCGTGGCCTGGAGCGTGTGTGGCTGCGCTGGCACCCGGCGTACCAGGTCGCCAGGAAGGAGGGCGCATGATGAGCGTGCTCACGCAACGACCGCCGCGCCTGCTGCCCGGCATCCCGCTCGCCGCCAACGGCCTGCGCCGCGCCTTCGGCCAGCGCGAGGTGCTGCGCGGTATCGACCTGCACATACCGGCCGGCCAGTTCGTCGCCATCGTCGGGCGCAGCGGGTGCGGCAAGAGCACCTTGCTGCGCCTGCTGGCCGGGCTCGACCAGCCTGGCGCCGGCGAGCTGCTGGCCGGCGCGGCGCCGCTGGCCGAGGCCCGCGACGATACCCGGCTGATGTTCCAGGACGCGCGCCTGCTGCCGTGGAAAAAAGTCATCGACAACGTTGGCCTGGGCCTGGCCGGCCACTGGCGCCGTCGTGCCCTGGAAGCCCTGGAGGCGGTCGGCCTGGCCGAGCGCGCCAACGACTGGCCGGCGGCGTTGTCCGGTGGCCAGAAACAGCGGGTGGCCTTGGCCCGGGCGCTGATCCACCAGCCGCGCCTGCTGCTGCTGGACGAGCCTCTGGGCGCGCTGGATGCCCTGACCCGTATCGAAATGCAGCAATTGATCGAGCGCCTGTGGCGCCAGCACGGCTTCACCGTGCTGCTGGTCACCCACGACGTCAGCGAAGCCGTCGCCGTGGCCGACCGGGTGATCCTGATCGAAGACGGCGCCGTCGGCCTGGACCTGGTCGTCGACCTGCCACGGCCACGGGTGCGGGGTTCGCACCGCCTGGCGGCGCTGGAAAGCGAAGTGCTCAACCGTGTTCTGTCCGTGCCGGGCACCCCGCCCGAGCCGGAGCCTGTCGCCCCGTTGCCCACGCAGTTGCGTTGGGCTCATTGAATCCTCGAAGCCGCAAAAAGGAATGACGCCATGACCATCAAAGCCATCAACGTTCGCAACCAGTTCAAAGGCACCGTGAAGGAAATCCTCGAAGGGCCGGTACTCTCGGAAATCGACGTGCAGACCGCCTCTGGCATCGTCACTTCGGTGATTACCACCCGTTCCGTGAAGGAGCTCGAGTTGCAGGTGGGCAGCGAGGTGATTGCCTTCGTCAAATCGACCGAGGTGTCCATCGCCAAGCTCTGAAGCCTTGCACGGTCCCTGTAGGAGCGGCCTCGTGTCGCGAAAGGGGCGCGGAGCGGCCCCAGGTTTTGAGCCACCATCAAAATTGCCGGGGCTGCTGCGCAGCCCTTTCGCGACGCAAGGCCGCTCCTACAGAATTTTTGCAGGGCTCGGGATCAGCGCTTGGCCAGATAAGGCGGCAGATACAACCCCAGATACGCCTCGAACACCCGCATCCCCTCTTCAGCCATGCGCGGCGTGATCGCCTCATGCAGTTGCATCGAGCGGGCATAGACCCGGTCGCTCAGCTCCATCGCCAAGGCGAACACATCCACATCCCGAGGCATCGCCGGCAGCTGGAAATACCGGTCGAACAGCCTGTGCATGAGCTCGCCCAGCTCCAGGTCATGCTGACGATCAGCCTGCACCACTTCGCTCAGGCCATGCTGGGCCAGAATCAGCTGGCGCGCTGCGGCATCTTCGTTGTAGATGTCGAGCATGC
The DNA here is from genome assembly GCF_019139535.1 of Pseudomonas muyukensis. Classification (NCBI taxonomy): domain Bacteria; kingdom Pseudomonadati; phylum Pseudomonadota; class Gammaproteobacteria; order Pseudomonadales; family Pseudomonadaceae; genus Pseudomonas; species Pseudomonas muyukensis. Next base: position 893,502 of record NZ_CP077073.1, read on the forward strand.
GTTGCTCGATCAGCCGCGACAGTTGCGGCCAAGTACTGAATGCGGTGGTGTCGATGGGCGCGCTCAGCGCCTCGCGAAACGCCCGGTGCACATCGGCGGTCAGCGCCTCGAGCAGGGCCGGCACGCTGGCGAAAAAGTGATACACCGACGACGGTGGAATCTGCGCCCGTTCGGCCACGCTGTAGATCGACAACCCCGCCACCCCTTGCCCGGCCAGCAGTTCGCGCGCCGCCGCCAGGATCGCCTCGATCCTGGCCTGGCTGCTGGCGCGCGGCTTGCGCGGGGCGACGACGCGGTTCATCAGTTGCTGATCGCCAGGATACTGGCCTGGTAGGCGCCGACGAACAGGTCGAAGTCGCCGACTTCTTCCTGTTCCAGCGCGGACTGCTTGGCCAGCGACTCGCGCGCCAGGGTTTCGAAGGCCTGTTGCTGCTCGCGGCTCAGCGGTTGCGCGCGGAAGGTCTCGGCGTGCAGGCGGCTTTGGCGCAGGGCGAACTCGACGAAGCTCTCGTCGTGCTCGGTCATGCGCGCCAACACCTGGGCCGATGGGGTCAGCTCGGGATCATCGACCTTGGCCTGCTGTGCTTGCAGGGCCTTGGCGTGTTCCTCGCCACCCTGGGCGCGGTCGAGCAGGGCCGCCAGTTGGCCGATGCGGCCGATCAGCTCGCTGGCCCAGGCCTTGAGCGCGACCGGCTGGCCGTCGCGGCGCAGTTCCAGGCCAGGGCGCCGGCCTTGCTTGACCACGCTGAGGAAGTTGTCGGTGCACTGGCCGCACTCGCCGTTGTCCAGCTGCGGGCTGTCTTCCAGGGCGCAGAACAGCAGGAAGGCATCGAGGAAACGCGCCTCGGGCAGGTCGATGCCCACTGGCAGGAACGGGTTGATGTCCAGGCAACGCACTTCCACGTACTGCACGCCGCGGGAGGTCAAGGCCTGGATCGGTCGCTCGCCGGTGTAGGTGACCCGCTTGGGGCGGATGTTCGAGTAGTACTCGTTTTCGATCTGCAGGATGTTGGTGTTCAGCTGTACCCACTCGCCATCCTTGTGCGTGCCGACCTCGACGTAGGGCGGGTAGGGCGTGCCCACCGCCTTGCGCAGGCTGTCGGTGTAGCTGGCGAGGTTGTTGTAGCAGGGCGTGAGGCCGGCCTGGGCGTTGCTCTGGTAGCCCAGGTCGCTCATGCGCAGGCTGGTGGCGTAGGGCAGGTACAGGGTTTGCGCGTCGAGCTCCTCGAGCTGGTGCGCACGGCCCCGCAGGAAGCCTTTGTCCAGGGTCGGCGAGGCGCCGAACAGGTACATCAGCAGCCAGCTGTAGCGGCGGAAGTTGCGGATCAGCGCGATATAGGCCGAGGACTGGTAGTCGCGGTCGCTCTGCTCGCCGCCTTCGGCCGCGCGCAACAGCGGCCATAGCGTCTCGGGCAGGGAGAAGTTGTAATGGATGCCGGCGATGCACTGCATGGTGCGCCCGTAGCGCAGGGCCAGGCCCTTGCGGTACACGTGCTTGAGCTTGCCGATGTTCGAGCTGCCGTATTCGGCGATCGGGATGTCTTCTTCGGCAGGCAGCGCGCAGGGCATCGACGGGCTCCACAGCAGTTCGTCACCCAGCTGGGTGTAGACGAAGCGGTGGACCTCTTCGAGGCTCTCGAGCACCTTGGCCGGGTCGGCCAGGGCTGGCGTGATGAACTCCAGCAGCGACTCGGAATAATCGGTGGTGATCTGCTCGTTGGTCAGCGCCGAACCCAGGGCCTCGGGGTGCGGGGTCTGGGCCAGGCGACCTTGGTCGGTCACGCGCAGGCATTCGCGCTCAATGCCGTGCAGGCACTGCTTGAGCAGGTCGAGATTGTCGCCGAGCAGGCTCAGGCGGCGGTTGAGGAGGTCGCTCAAGATGGATTCCTTCACGCGTCAGTCGCCCCAATATGGGGGTAGGGATGACGGTCTACAAGGGTAGTTGGGCAAGGAACTGGCGTTGTCGCCTGGTTTACGCGGTTCCGGCTAGGCTCAGCGTCGGTTCTGCACCCTTTCGCCGGCAAGGCCGGCTCCTACCGGGACGGTGTAGGAGCCGGCCTTGCCGGCGAAAGGGTGCATATGTTGCCGAAAATACCGCAGATGGGGCTAGATCAGCTAGAGAACCGCGAAGGTTCCCTGGGCCTTGGCCACCAGCTTGTCGTCCTGAAGCACGTCGGCGTCGACCACCAGCGTGCGCCGGCCGGCATGCAGCACGCGCGCGGTGCAGCGCACCTCGCCCTCGCTGACCGCGCGCAGGTAGTTGATCTTGCACTCGATGGTCACGCTCTGCTGGTCGAAGCCGTGGCTGGCCGAGCAGGCCAGGCCCATGGTGATGTCGACCAGGCTGAAGATCGCCCCGCCGTGCAGCTTCTGGCCACGGTTGCGCAGGTGCGGCGCGAGCGCCAGGGCCACCTCTGCAACGCCCGTGTCCAGGCGTTGCAGGCGGCAACCCAGCAATTGGCTGAAGGCGCTTTCGACGTACTCTTTCGGTACGTCCATCACTTCTTCTTCAACTGCTTGGCGTTGGCGAACAGCGCGGCCATGGCGTTGTTGGCCGGTGCCGCGGCAGTGGTCTCGCGCTGGCGCGGCGCCTGCTGCTGGCGGTTGCCGCCCTGGCCACGGTTACCGCCGCGGTTGCCCTCGACCTTCTCGCCCGGGGTGTCGCCCATGCGCATGGACAGGCCGACGCGCTTGCGCGGGATGTCCACTTCCATGACCTTGACCTTGACCACGTCGCCGGCCTTGACCGCTTCGCGCGGGTCCTTGACGAACTTCTCCGACAGCGCCGAGATGTGCACCAGGCCATCCTGGTGCACGCCGATGTCGACGAAGGCGCCGAAGTTGGTGACGTTGGTCACCACGCCTTCGAGGATCATGCCCGGCTCCAGGTCCTTGAGGTCCTCGACGCCGTCCTGGAAGGTGGCGGTCTTGAACTCGGGGCGCGGGTCGCGGCCGGGCTTGTCCAGCTCCTGGAGGATGTCGGTGACGGTCGGCAGGCCGAAGGTCTCGTCGGTGAACTGCTTGGGGTCCAGGCGCTTGAGGAAGCCGCTGTCGCCGATCAGCGAGCGGATGTCGCGCTCGGTGCCGGCGGCGATGCGCTGCACCAGCGGGTAGGCCTCAGGGTGCACCGCGGAGGCGTCCAGCGGGTTGTCGCCGTTCATTACCCGCAGGAAGCCGGCGGCCTGCTCGAAGGTCTTCTCGCCCAGGCGGCTGACTTTTTTCAGCGCCGCGCGGGTGGCGAACGGGCCGTTGGCGTCGCGGTGGGCGACGATGTTCTGCGCCAGGGTGGCGTTGAGGCCCGAGATGCGGGTCAGCAGCGCCACCGAGGCGGTGTTGACGTCGACGCCCACGGCGTTCACGCAGTCCTCGACCACGGCGTCCAGGCCACGGGCCAGCTTCACCTGCGACACGTCGTGCTGGTACTGGCCGACGCCGATGGATTTCGGGTCGATCTTCACCAGTTCGGCCAGCGGGTCCTGCAGGCGGCGGGCGATGGACACGGCGCCGCGGATCGACACGTCCAGGTCCGGGAACTCGCGGGCGGCCAGCTCCGAGGCCGAATACACCGAGGCGCCGGCCTCGGAGACCATGATCTTGGTGATCTTCAGGGCCGGGTACTTCTTGACCAGCTCGGCCACCAGCTTGTCGCTCTCGCGGCTGGCGGTGCCGTTGCCGATGGCGACCAGCTCCACCGAGTGCTTGGCGCACAGGGCGGCCATGACCGAAATGGTGCGGTCCCAGTCGTTCTTTGGCGCGTGCGGGTAGACCGTGGTGTAGTCCAGCAGCTTGCCGGTGGCATCGACCACGGCGATCTTGCAGCCGGTGCGCAGGCCTGGGTCGAAGCCCAGGGTGGCGCGTGGGCCGGCCGGAGCGGCCAGCAGCAGGTCGTGCAGGTTGTGGGCGAAGACGTTGATCGCCTCGCCTTCGGCGTTGTCGCGCAGCTCGCCGAACAGGTCGGTTTCCAGGTGGGTGTAGAGCTTGACCTTCCAGGTCCAGCGCACCACCTCGCCCAGCCACTTGTCGGCCGGGCGGTTGCGGTTTTCGACGCCGACATGGCTGGCGATCATCAGCTCGCATGGGTGCAGGGTGCCCGGCAGTTCCTCGCCGACCTTCAGCGAGGCGCTCAGCACCCCTTCGTTGCGGCCACGGAAGATCGCCAGGGCACGGTGCGACGGTGCGCTGCGCAGCAGCTCGTCATGGGCGAAGTAGTCGCGGAACTTGGCGCCTTCCTCTTCCTTGCCGGCGACCACGCGGGCGCTCAGCACCGCTTCGTGCTTGAGGAAGCTGCGCAGCTTGTCGAGCAGCGCGGCGTCTTCGGCGAAGCGCTCCATGAGGATGTACTTGGCGCCCTCAAGCGCGGCCTTGACGTCGGCCACGCCCTTTTCGGCGTCGACGAAGCGCGCGGCTTCGCTTTCCGGGGTCAGCTGCGGGTCGTTGAACAGGCCGTCGGCCAGCTCGCCGAGGCCGGCTTCCAGGGCGATCTGGCCCTTGGTGCGGCGCTTCTGCTTGTACGGCAGGTAGAGGTCTTCGAGGCGGGTCTTGGTGTCGGCCAGCTTGATCTCGCGGGCCAGCTCCGGGGTCAGCTTGCCCTGCTCCTCGATGCTGGCCAGGATGCTGGCGCGGCGCTCGTCGAGTTCACGCAGGTAGCGCAGGCGCTCTTCCAGGTGGCGCAGTTGAGTGTCGTCCAGGCTGCCGGTCACTTCCTTGCGGTAGCGGGCGATGAAGGGCACGGTCGATCCTTCGTCCAACAGGCCCACGGCCGCTTCGACCTGCTGTGGGCGCACGCCCAGTTCCTCGGCGATACGGCTGTTGATGCTGTCCATGAAAACCACCTGACAAATAGTGAATGCAAGGCCGCAGGCGGGCGTTCGGCCCCGGCGGCGCTGGGTGAAAGCCGCGCATTATACCCATCGTGCCGGGCTTGCGGTGATGGCCTGGCGCCAGCCGTCGACAGGGCGGCAGTGGCGCGCCGGGAAAAATCTGCTAACAATGCACACGGCACGCGCGGCAATGGCTACGCCATAATGCGCGGCGATATCAGAGGAGTAATTCATGACCAGCACCGCAAACGCCACAGATGGCGACAAGATTCTCATCGTCGACGACGACCCGGGCCTGAGCAGCCTGCTGGACCGTTTCTTCACCAGCAAGGGCTTCCGTGTCCGCACCGTGCCCAATGTCGAACAGATGGATCGCCTGCTGGCCCGTGAGGTGTTCAACCTGGTCGTGCTCGACCTGATGTTGCCGGGCGAGGACGGCCTGTCGGCGTGCAAGCGCCTGCGCGCCTCGAACAACCAGATCCCGATCATCATGCTCACCGCCAAGGGCGACGAGCTTAGCCGCATCAAGGGCCTGGAGCTGGGCGCCGACGACTACCTGGCCAAGCCGTTCAACCCCGACGAGCTGGTGGCCCGGGTCAAGGCCGTGCTGCGCCGCCAGGCCCCGGCCGTGCCGGGCGCGCCGGGCAGCGAGGACGAGACCGTCACCTTCGGCGACTACGAACTGTCGCTGGCCACCCGCGAACTCAAGCGCGGTAGCGAAGTGCACATGCTGACCACCGGCGAGTTCGCCGTGCTCAAGGCGCTGGTCATGCATGCCCGTGAACCGCTGACCCGCGACAAGCTGATGAACCTGGCCCGTGGCCGCGAGTGGGACGCCCTGGAGCGCTCCATCGACGTGCAGATCTCGCGCCTGCGCCGGATGATCGAGCCTGATCCGTCCAAACCCCGCTATATCCAGACCGTCTGGGGCGTGGGCTACGTCTTCGTGCCGGACGGAAACGCCGGCAAATGATTCTGTCGGTGCGTCCGGGTGCAGCAGGGCGGCTCAAGCGAGCCGCCCTGTTTTCGTCTGTGGCGGCCGGCCTTTCAGCACAGTAGTTGATCGATGAAAACGCCTCTCTGGTTCCCGCAAAGCTTCTTCGCCCGCACCCTCTGGCTGGTGCTGATCGTCGTGCTGTTCTCCAAGGCACTGACGCTGGTGTACCTGCTGATGAACGAGGACGTGCTGGTCGACCGCCAGTACAGCCACGGTGTGGCCCTGACGCTGCGGGCGTACTGGGCGGCGGATGAAGAAAACCGCGAGCAGATCGCCGAGGCCGCCGGGCTGATCCGGGTGACTGGGGCCGGCGTGCCCGAGGGCGAACAGCACTGGCCGTACAGCGAGATCTACCAGCGCCAGATGCAGGCCGAGCTGGGCGATGACACCGAGGTGCGGCTGCGTATCCATGCGCCGCCGGCGCTGTGGGTGAACGCGCCGAGCCTGGGCCCGGGCTGGCTCAAGGTGCCGCTGTACCCACACCCGCTGCGCGGGCAGAAGATCTGGAACGTGCTGGGCTGGTTCCTGGCCATTGGCTTGTTGTCCACCGCCTCGGCGTGGATTTTCGTGCGCCAGCTCAACCAGCCGCTCAAGCGCCTGGTGTTCGCCGCCCGCCAGCTGGGCCAGGGGCGCAGTGTGCGCCTGCCGATTAGCGACACGCCCAGCGAGATGACCGAGGTGTACCGGGCATTCAACCAGATGGCCGAGGATGTCGAGCAAGCCGGGCGAGAGCGCGAGCTGATGCTGGCCGGGGTGTCCCACGACCTGCGCACACCGCTCACCCGCCTGCGCCTGTCGCTGTCGCTGATGGGCAACGACAGCGACCTCAGCGATGACATGGTGCGTGATATCGAGGACATGGACGCGATCCTCGACCAGTTCCTGGCGTTCATCCGCGATGGCCGTGACGAACCGGTGGAGGAGGTCGACCTCAACGACCTGATCTACGAAGTGGTGGCGCCGTACAACCAGCACAAGGAGCAGGTGCGCCTGTGCCTGGAGCCGATTCCGCCGTTCCCGCTGCGCCGGGTGTCGCTCAAGCGCATGCTGGGCAACCTGATCGGCAACGCATTGCATCATGCCGGCAAGGGCGTCGAGGTGGCGGCCTATGTGTCGGGTGACCAGAGCGCGCCCTACGTGGTGCTCAGCGTGCTCGATCGTGGCGCGGGCATCGACGAGTCGGAGTTGGAGACCATCTTCAACCCGTTCATCCGAGGCGACCGGGCGCGGGGCGGCAAGGGCACCGGGTTGGGGCTGGCGATCGTCAAGCGGATCGCCGCGCAGCATGGCGGCAATGTGGAGTTGCGCAACCGCTCCGGTGGCGGGATCGAGGCGCGGGTGAGATTGCCGCTGGGGCTGTTGCTGCCGCGTAACGCCGTTTAAAGACAAGCCCAGCCCTTTGTAGCAGCCAGCTTTGCTGGCGAAGAGGCCCGCACCGGCAGCATTGGACAGTTGCCTTGCGCTGCCGCTGCTGGCCCCTTCGCCGGCAAGCCGGCTCCTACAGGGTGTAGCGTATGCCTATCCTTTGCCTTTGGTCCGCGTCTGGTTCGGCCCGCTGTTCTTCTCCAGGTGCTCGATGATCATCCCGGCCACGTCCTTGCCGGTGGTGACCTCGATGCCTTCCAGCCCGGGCGATGAGTTCACCTCCATCACCAGCGGCCCGTGGTTCGAGCGCAGGATGTCCACGCCGGCCACGCTCAGGCCCATCACCTTGGCGGCGCGAATCGCGGTCATGCGCTCTTCGGGGGTGATCTTGATCAGGCTGGCCACCCCGCCCCGGTGCAGGTTGGAGCGGAACTCGCCGGGCTTGGCCTGGCGTTTCATCGAGGCGATCACCTTGTCGCCGACCACGAAGCAGCGGATATCGGCGCCGCCAGCCTCCTTGATGTACTCCTGGACCATGATGTTCTGCTTCAGGCCCATGAACGCCTCGATCACCGACTCGGCGGCCTTGGTGGTTTCGCACAGCACCACGCCGATGCCCTGGGTGCCTTCGAGCACCTTGATCACCAGTGGCGCGCCGTTGACCATCTGGATCAGGTCGGGGATGTCGTCCGGCGAGTGGGCGAAGCCGGTGATCGGCAGGCCGATGCCGCGCCGCGACAGCAGTTGCAGCGAGCGCAGCTTGTCACGCGAGCGGGCGATGGCCACCGACTCGTTGAGCGGGTAGACGCCCATCATCTCGAACTGGCGCAGCACCGCGCAGCCATAGAAGGTGACCGAGGCGCCGATGCGCGGGATCACTGCGTCGAAACCTTCCAGCGGCTTGCCGCGGTAGTGGATCTGCGGTTTGTGGCTGGCGATGTTCATGTAGGCCCGGAGCGTGTCGATCACCACCACTTCATGGCCCCGCTGGGTACCGGCCTCGACCAGGCGGCGGGTGGAATACAGACGCGGATTGCGCGAGAGCACAGCGATCTTCATGCAGCACCTGTGACAGGGGAAAGGGTGGCCGGGAAGGCCGGTTTGTCCTGAACGTACTTGAGGCCGGGGTTGACCACCAGTTGGCCGTGGATCAATGCCTTGGATCCGAGCAACAGCCGGTAGCGCATGTTCTTGCGGCAGGCCAGGGTGAACTCCACCTCCCACACCCGGTCGCCGAGCGCCAGGCTGGTGCGGATGACGTAGCGCGCCTGGGCCTGGCCGTTGGAGCTCTTGATGCGTTTCATGGTCACCAGCGGCGCCTCGCAGCGACGGTGACGCAATTGCACCACCGAGCCCAGGTGGGCGGTGAAGCGTACCCACTGCTGGCCATCGCGCTCGAACGGCTCGACGTCGGTGGCGTGCAGGCTGGAGGTGCTGGCGCCGGTGTCGATCTTGGCGCGCAGGCCGGCAACGCCGAGGTCGGGCAGGGCGACCCACTCGCGCAGGCCGATCACAGTCAGGTGGTCAAATGTCTTCACGAGGCGTGCCCTGTGGATAAGGGGATGAACTGTAATGACGGCACGGATTTTTTGCATCCGTCAGTCACGGTAGTACAGTTCCGTGAAAGACAGAATTCGAGGAAAAACCATGGCACAAAAGCCTGAAGACGAAGACAAGGTCCGCCTGGACAAGTGGCTGTGGGCGGCGCGTTTCTACAAGACCCGCGCGCTGGCCAAGGCGGCCATCGAAAGCGGCAAGGTGCATTGTCGCGGCGAGCGCTGCAAGCCGGGCAAGGAACCGCGGGTGGGTGACGAGTTCGTTGTGCGCACCGGTTTTGACGAGCGCACGGTGCGGGTCAAGGCGCTGTCGCTGGTGCGTCGTGGCGCGCCGCAGGCGCAGGCGTTGTACGAGGAGACGGCCGAGAGCGTGAAGCGGCGCGAGCAGGCAGCCGAAATGCGCAAGGCAGGGGCGATGGGCGTGACCACCGATGGGCGGCCGAACAAAAAGCAGCGGCGGCAGATTCACCAACTGCATGGCAGTTTCGAGTAATCGCCGGGCAAGCCCGCGCCCACGCAGGCACACCGTGGGCGCGGGCTTGCCCGGCGATCGGTCGATCAGGCGTGGCGCATGACGCTCATGCGCCCGATCAGCGGCAACTTGCCGAACAACCGGAACAGCGGCGCCGTCCAGCGCACCAGCGCCGCACTGCTCTTGGCCGCCAGGGGGGTGTGGCAGCTCCAGCCCAATGCCAGCACCGCCATCAGCAGGCCGCCGATGTAGTCGTCCTGGCCCCAGTGGGCGCCGGCCACCAGGCGCGGCAGCATGAACAGCAGGGCCAGCGCCCAGATCACCAGGTGCTGCATCAGGCGGCGGCTGAACAGGCTCATGAACAACGCCCAGATCAGCAGCACCGAGGCGTGGTCACCCGGGAAACTCTGGCTGGAGCGGTCCTTGAGCTCCCATTTCTTTTCCATGTTCGGGTAGAAATCGCTCAGGTGCACGGCATTGTCGAACGTCATCGATGGGCTATTGTGTTGCCAACCCATTGCGCTGACCCACTTGGAAAACAGCGCGCGAATCACCACTAACAGGAGCAGGGTCACCAGGAAGCCGAAAAATGCCTGGCGCACCTGCACGGCCTTGAAGACCCAGTCGCCGCGAATCAGCAGCGACAGCATGATCAGCCCGACCAGGATGTCGAATGGACGCAGGCTGCCGACGGCCCAGATGGAACGCCAGACGATATTGTCGGCCAAGGGCGCGTTGAGGCTATGGAACAGCCATTCGTCGAATGTCAGGCACAGGATCTGGCCAACGGGCCATAACCAGAAACACAGTAGAGCGATGGGCAGCAGCGTGCAGGCTGCCAAGGGTCCCCAGGACCACCTCGCTTGGAACAGTGGTCGATTGTCCATAAGATACCTCGATCTCCTAACGTGAAATGAGCGCCTCGTGAGCGCTCTGCGACGGACTTTTTAGTCTCCGGACATTATTTTGTCATCATTTTCAGATAGCCAGACAACCATGAGCGACTTGCCAGATACCGATTTCACCCAACGTTTCATCTTCGACGAGCGCGATGTGCGCGGCGAGATGGTCGCGCTGGAACGCAGCTACGCCGAGGTGCTGGCCAAGCACGCCTATCCGCAGCCGGTCCAGCAACTGCTCGGCGAGCTGATGGCCGCCGCCGCGCTGCTGGTCGGCACCTTGAAGTTCGATGGCCTGCTGATCCTCCAGGCGCAGTCCCAGGGCCCGGTCCCGCTGCTGGCCATCGAGTACACCAGCGAGCACGACATTCGTGGCCTGGCGCGCTATGAAGCGGAGCAGATCGAGGCGCACGCCAGCCTTGCCGACCTGATGCCGGGCGGCCACCTGGTGCTGACCATCATTCCGGTCAACGGCCAGCGCTACCAGGGCACTGTCGAGCTGGACGGCAAGGACCTGTCGGAGTGCTTCACCAACTACTTCGTCATGTCGCAGCAGATCAACACCTGCATTTCCCTGACTGCCGATGGCCAGCGCGCCCGTGGCCTGCTGGTACAGCAACTGCCGGCCGACCGCCAGAAGGACAGCGAAGAGCGCGAGGAAAGCTGGGCCCACGTGAAGGCCCTGGCCAACACCGTCAAGGCCGAGGAACTGCTTGGCCTGGACAACGAAACCGTGCTGCACCGCCTCTACCACGAAGACGCCGTGCGCCTGTTCGACATCCAGCCGCTACGCTTCAAGTGCAGCTGCTCGCGCGAGCGTTCGGGCAACGCCCTGGTCAGCCTCGGCGAGGCCGATGCCACGGCGTTGGTGGCCGAATGTGGCGGCACCGTCGAGATCGATTGCCAGTTCTGCAACGAGCGTTATCTGTTCGATGCCACCGATGTCGCGCAATTGTTTGCCGGCGGTGGCACCGAGGCGCCCTCAGAAACTCAGCACTGAAACGGTTCACTACAGGACTATCTCCTGTCGAATTGCGCAAAAGCGCAGTTCTGACAGGAGGGGCCTACTTTTTTTGGGCTTTTCTGGCATAATCCGGCCACTTTTTTCGCTGTAGTAGTTTTTTAAAGACAACTACAAAACGTTTGGAGCACTCGGCCTCGGGCCGGATGGGGTATCTCATGACGCAAGCCAACAACACCGTGTACACCGACCTGAGCGTCGATGAGCTGGTAAAAGAAGCGCTGTCCCGCGGTGAAGGCGTGCTGGCCGATACCGGCGCGCTGGTGGTGGAAACCGGTCACCGCACCGGTCGTTCGCCGGCTGACCGTTTCATCGTCGAAGAACCTTCCACCCAGGACCAGATTGGCTGGGGCCCGATCAACCGCAAGTTCCCGGCCGACAAGTTCGATGCCCTGTGGAACCGCGTCGAGGCGTTCAACAACGCCCAGGATCACTTCGTATCCTACGTTCACGTAGGTGCTGCGGCCGAGCACTACCTGCCGGTCAAGATGACCACCCAGACTGCCTGGCAGAACCTGTTCGGGCGTTGCCTGTTCATCAACCCGGCCCAGTACAACCTGGCTGGCCGCGGTGAGTGGCAGGTGCTCAACGTCGCCAACTTCGTGTGCGAACCCGAGCGCGACGGCACCAACTCCGATGGCTGCGTGATCATCAACTTCGCCCAGAAGAAGGTGCTGATCGCTGGCATGCGTTATGCCGGTGAAATGAAGAAAGCCATGTTCTCGGTGCAGAACTTCCTGCTGCCGGCCGCCGACGTGCTGCCGATGCACTGCGCCGCCAACATTGGCGAAGCAGGCGATGTGACCCTGTTCTTCGGCCTGTCCGGCACCGGCAAGACCACCCTGTCGGCCGACGAAAGCCGTTACCTGATCGGTGACGACGAGCACGGCTGGGGCGAGGGCGTGGTCTTCAACATCGAAGGCGGTTGCTACGCCAAATGCATCGACCTGTCCGAGAAGAACGAGCCGGTCATCTGGAAAGCCATCAAGCATGGCGCAGTGCTGGAAAACGTCGTCATCGACGATGCCAAGCACGCCGACTACGCCGATGTCAGCCTGACCCAGAACAGCCGCGCAGCCTACCCGCTGACCCACGTGGCCAAGGTCTCCGAGAAGAACCTGGGCGGCGAGCCGAACGCGGTCATCTTCCTGACCTGCGACCTGACCGGCGTACTGCCGCCAGTGTCGATCCTGAACAACGAGCAGGCGGCCTATCACTTCCTGTCCGGCTACACCGCACTGGTCGGTTCCACCGAAATGGGTTCGGGCAGCGGCATCAAGTCGACCTTCTCCACCTGCTTCGGCGCACCGTTCTTCCCGCGCCCGGCCGGCGTTTACGCCGAGCTGCTGATCAAGCGCATCAAGGCGTTCGGCTCCAAGGTCTACCTGGTCAACACCGGCTGGACCGGCGGTGGCTACGGCGTTGGCAAGCGCTTCAGCATCCCGACCACCCGTGGCGTGATCGCGGCTATCCAGAGCGGCGCGCTGGTCGGTGCCGAGACCGAGCACCTGGACATCATCAACCTGGACGTGCCGAAGGCCGTTCCGGGCGTCGAGACCGAGCTGCTCAACCCACGCAACACCTGGGCTGACAAAGCGGCCTACGACGAAGCGGCCAAGGGCCTGGCCGGCCTGTTCATCGAGAACTTCAAGAAGTTCGACGTATCCGCTGCGATCAAGGCTGCCGGTCCGCAACTGTAAGGTTGCAACACGGTTGCATGAAGAACCCGGGCCTGGTCCCGGGTTTTTTATTGCCGGGTGAATGCCTCTGGGGCATTTTTTTCATGCACTCAGGGCATGGTCAGGCCCCGATTTGGCTGCAGCCCTTTGATGGCGGGGGCTGGCACAAGCAGCCAAATCAAATAGATGTAAAAGTTCTAGAGTTAACATAAAAAATTACTTAATTGCATAAGCCTCTGGCGTCGATGATTCAGCCACACACCTGAATCGAGACCCAGGAGTTTGAGCAATGGGTAATGTCCAGACGGCCGTCAGGGCCTACGACCAGCCATGGCACCCGGCAGCGGGTGACCTGGTCGAGCTCGGGCGCACGCTACGCCTGCCGCTTGGCCAGCAGCGCCTGCAGCGCGCGCCGGTCAGTGGCCTGAAGCGCCGCGACCAACTGGCGCTGGGCCTGCTGGTGCTGGCGCTGCATGGCGCCGCGGCCTACTGGGTCAGCCAGGCGCCGACCCCAGCGCTGCCGATCGTGCCGCCGCAGATCCCCCCCATGACCATCGAGTTCGCCGCGCCGGCACCGCCGGTCGTTGCCCCACCGCCCCCGGCACCTGTGGTCGAGCCGCCGCCGCCACCGCCGGTGGTCGATGAACTGGCGGCCAAACCTAAGCCCAAGCCAAAACCGCTACCCAAGCCGGTGGCCAAGCCCAAGCCCAAGCCAGAACCTAAGCCCGAGCCAAAACCAGCCCCTGCCCCTGCTGCGCCACCTGTGGCTGCAGCGCCGCCTGCTGCGCCGGCCCCGGTGACGCCGCCGTCGGCCAACGCCGCCTACCTGAAGAACCCGGCGCCGGAGTACCCGCAGATGGCCCTGCGCCGTGGGTGGGAGGGCACCGTGCTGCTGCGCGTCGAAGTGCTGCCCAGCGGCAAGCCGGGGCAGATCCAGCTCCAGCAGAGCAGTGGTCGCCCGGCCCTGGACGAGGCCGCGCTGGCCGCGGTCAAGCGTTGGAGCTTCGTGCCGGCCAAGCAGGGCGAGGTGGCGCAGGCGGGCTGGGTCAGCGTACCTATCGATTTCAAGCTTCGTTAATTCGCGATCGCACAAAGGAAGGACTACATCATGAGCCTGTTGGCATCCCCTCTCGAGTCTGTTGAAAGCGCGGTCATCTGGCTGCTGGTGGGTTTCTCCGTCGCCACTTGGGCGCTGGCCCTGGTCAAGGTCGTGCAGTTCGTGCGCCTCAAGCGCCAGGACAAGCGTTTCCACCAGCAGTTCTGGGCCGCATCCAGCCTCGATGCGGCCGCGCAGATCAGCCAGGATCAGCCCGGGCCGGCGGCGCGGGTCGCCCAGGCCGGCTACGCCGCCATTGCCGTGGGCGAACCGGGTCAGCCCGGGGACCTGAGCCAGGCGATCAATCACCAGGACCGTCTCGAGCGTGCCCTGCGCCAGCAGATCGTGCGCGAGCGGCGCTCGCTGGAGACCGGCCTGGCAGTGGTCGCCAGTATCGGCAGTACCTCGCCGTTCATCGGCCTGTTCGGCACGGTGTGGGGCATCATGGAGGCGCTCAAGGGCATCAGCGCGGCGGGCTCTGCGAGCCTGGAAACCGTGGCCGGGCCGATCGGCGCGGCGTTGGTCGCCACCGGTGTGGGGATCGCCGTCGCGGTGCCGGCGGTGCTGGTCTACAACTACTTCCTGCGCCGCCTCAAGCTGACTGCCGCCGACCTCGACGACTTCGCCCACGACTTCTACGGCCTGGCGCAGAAGAGTGCCTTCCGCGTGCTGCTGCACCCGGCGGTGCACAAGGCCCAGGCCGGTTTCACCCAGCCGGTGAAGGAGGCCTCCTGACATGGCCTTCTCGACCCAGGACAGCGACGAAGTGTTGAGTGAAATCAACGTCACGCCCTTGGTGGACGTCATGCTGGTGTTGCTGGTGGTGTTCATCGTCACCGCGCCGCTGCTGACCAACGCCATTCCCATCAACCTGCCCAAGACCGAGGCCGTGGCCCCGGTCGAGCAGAAGGATCCGTTGGTGGTGAGCATCGATGGCAGCGGCAAGCTGTTCATCAACAAGGACGAAATCCAGCCGGACCTGCTGGAGACCCATCTCAAGGCAGCCAAGGACAAGGACGCCGAACTGCGGGTGCAGTTGCAGGCCGATGATGGCGTGAACTACGGCGAGGTCGCGCGGGCGATGGCGGCCATCGAGCGGGCCGGGATCAGCAAGCTGGCGGTGATTACCGCGCGCTGACCGGCGCAACCCTCTTCAGGCAAGTGCTTAGGGGCCATTTTCCTTGGCAGGGGATGGCCCTTTTTTTATCAATGATCAGGTATCCCCTCTCTCCTACAGGGGGGAGGCGCAGGGCTTAACACTGTGCAAGACAGTTGCTTTCAAATAATTTTGGTTATAAATAAATATCTTCTTATTCCTTTACGAATATAACCCCCTCCCTATACTTGCAGCCAAGCACGCAAACTTCCGGAGGCGTCCCCATGCGCAATGAGTCGATTCGTTACCTGATTGTGCCGGGCTGGCAAGGATCGCCAGACAACCATTGGCAGAGTCACTGGCAACGCAGCCTGCCCAACAGCGCCCGGGTCGAACAGCGCGACTGGCTCACCCCGCAGCGCGCGGACTGGGTGCAGGCGCTGGAGCAGGCCATCGACGCCGAACGCTCGCCGGTGATCCTGATTGCCCACAGCCTGGGTTGCGTGACGGTCGCCCACTGGGCCGCGCAGGCCAGCCCACAGCTGTTGCGGCGGGTGCGCGGAGCCTTGCTGGTGGCGCCGGCGGATGTCGAGCGAGCGACCTGCGCGCCGGCCTTGCGCAATTTCGCGCCCATTGCCCTGCAAGCCTTGCCGTTCCCCAGCCAGCTGGTCAGTTCTGACAACGACCCCGCGGTGAGCGTGCCGCGCGCGTTGCACCTGGCGCGGGCCTGGGGCGCCGAGGCCGGGTTGCTGGCCAATGCCGGGCATATCAACGTCAAGTCGGGCCATGAGCGTTGGGAGCAAGGCTTTGCCTACCTCTATCGCCTGCAGGCCCGTATCGACCAGCGCGCCTTGCGCCGCGCCTGAGGCGGCGGTTTTTCCTCGAACGCACTGAAGCCTCGGCACGCCATGGCCGGGGCGGGAGCATTGCATGACTTTGCACAGCCCTTTCGGCCAGCCGTTGCTGACCTTCCCCGAACAGGACAAGAGCCCGCTGAGCATCCGGGCCAAGGCCCTGGTGTTCGTCGATCCGCGCTCGCAGGCGTTGCGCCAGGCCCTTGAGCGCTTGGCGCCGCAATCGCTGCCGGTGCTGATTCGCGGCGAAACCGGCACCGGCAAGGAGCTGCTGGCGCGGCAGATCCATCGCGCCAGCGACCGCGGCGGCCTGTTCGTCTCGGTCAACTGCGCGGCGATCAGCCCAACCTATGCCGATGCCGAATTGTTCGGCTACAGCGCCGGCAGCCAGGGCGGCACCGCCAGCAGCCGGGCCGGCTGGTTCGGCTCGGCCAACGGCGGCACGCTGTACCTGGATGAAATCGCCGACCTGCCATTGGCCATCCAGGCCAAGCTGCTGGCTGCGCTGGAAAACCGCGAGGTAACCCGGGTGGGTGCCGCGCACCCGCAGCCGGTGGACGTGCGCCTGGTGGCCGCCTCCAGCATCGACCTGGGCAGGGCGGTGCAAGCCGGGCGCTTCAACGAGCGGCTCTACCACTACCTGCACGAAGGCGAACTGGCCCTGCCGGCGTTGCGCCAACGTATCGGCGACATCCTGCCTCTTGCCGAGTACTTCGTCGGGATCTACAGCCTGCGCCTGGACCGCCCCGTGGCGCTGATCAGCGAGGCCGCGCAACAAGCGCTGGAGGCCCATGCCTGGCCGGGCAATACCCGCGAACTGGAGAACGTCATCCACTTTGCCCTGCTGGTCAGTGACGGCGAGGACATCCGCCCCGAGCACCTCGACCTGCCGAACCTCGAGCCCTTGGCCAACCTGGCCCGCCAACTGCAGCAACTGGGCAGCAGCGGCGAGCCGCAGACCCTCGTTGAACTGCGCCTGCTGCTGAACGAAGCCCTGGCGCGACTGGATGAAGGCGCGTCCTAGACGACCGTCTTGCAGTGCTCTTGAGATCGAGCGCCGCGCGGGCGGCGCTCGATCTAACAGGCACATCAACTCTCCAATTTGGAATAAACAGCTAATCAAAAGATATTGTTACGGAATAAAAAATCCCGGTATCGTCGGCTGCATGCCCACCCGAACGGATGGGCACCCGACTCGCCATCTGCGATGGCCCAGCTCCAGAACAAGGATCACCATGAAAAAGACCCTGCTGACCACCGCCCTGGCCGCCGCCCTGTCGTTCACTGGCCTGGCCAACGCCGCCGAGAAACTGGTGGTCGCCGCCACGCCCGTGCCGCACGCTGAAATTCTCGAACTGATCAAGCCGACCCTGGCCAAGGAAGGCGTGGACCTGCAGATCAAGGTCTTCACCGACTATGTCCAGCCCAACGTGCAGGTCGACCAGAAGCGCCTGGACGCCAACTACTTCCAGACCCTGCCGTACCTGAAGAACTTCAACGAAGGCAAGGGCACCCACCTGGAGACCGTGGTCGGCGTGCATGTCGAACCCTTCGGTGGCTACTCGAAGAAGGTCAAGAGCCTGAGCGAACTGAAGGACGGCGCCACCGTCGCCATCCCCAACGAAGGCAGCAACAGCGGCCGCGCCTTGCTGCTGCTGCAAAAGGCTGGGCTGATCACCCTGAAGGACCCGAAGAACGCCTTGGCCACGCCCAAGGACATTGCCGAGAACCCGAAGAAGCTCAAGTTCAAGGAGCTTGAATCGGCCATGCTGCCGCGCGTGCTGGACCAGGTCGACCTGGACATGATCAACACCAACTACGCCCTGGAAGCCGGCCTGAACCCGGCCAAGGACGCCCTGGTGATCGAAGGCAGCGACTCGCCGTACGTGAACTTCCTGGTAGCCCGTCCGGACAACAAGGACAGCGCCGCCATCCAGAAGCTGGCCAAGGCCCTGACCAGCCCGGAAGTGAAGGCGTTCATCGAGAAGAAATACCAAGGCGCGGTACTGCCGGCGTTCTGATACGCGGCCTCGACCAGCCCGGGCATGAAAACGCCGACGCCATTGCGTCGGCGTTTTCGTTTGTGCCGTTGGCGCTGTTCGCTACGCGTTGGCCAGCGCCCGGCGCAGGGCCAGGAGCCACAGCAGCTGTTCGTTGGAGGTCGGCGAGCAAGGGCTGTTCATCGTTATCGTCCTTGTAGGGGTGATGGCCGTGCAAGACAGGATCTGAACCCCTTTGAGGGGCAATCTTGCTGAAAGATCCCCCCACGATGAACGATTTTTATCGTTAGCCCCGCCAGGGATATCGATATGCAATATGGGTATTTATAAAAAGTTTTTTATACCCGTAAAGTCTGTCCAACGTGCTTACCGGCACAACGCCATCTCTTATGAACGACGCCGAGCGACCCTCGTGCCGACCCTGGACGCAGCCCATGCCGTACCCTCTTGATCCCGTGCCGAGGCGCCAACCATGAGCTTCGACACCGCCTTCATGCTCAGCACCTTGCCGGCTTTCCTCAAGGCCGTGGGGGTGACCTTGCAGGTCGGGCTGATCGCCATCGCCACCTCGTTGCTGGTGGCGCTGGTCAACGCCACCTTGCTGGTATTGCGTACCCCGTACCTGTGGCGCCTGGTCAAGGGCTACGTCGAACTGGCACGCAACACGCCGTTGCTGATCCAGTTGTTCTTCGTCTACTTCGCGCTGCCGAGCCTGGGGCTGAAAGTCTCCGGCTTCAGCGCGGCAATCATCACCATGACCTTCATGGGCGGCGCCTACCTCACCGAGGTGCTGCGCGCCGGGGTCGAGGCGGTGCCAGCGGCGCAGCTGGAGTCGGGGCGCGCCATCGGCCTGTCCGAAGCCCAGCTGCTGCGCCATGTGATCCTGCCCCAGGCTGGCATCCTCAGCCTGCCGGCGCTGTTCGCCAACTTCGTGTTCCTGCTCAAGGAGACCACCGTGGTCTCGGCGGTGGCGGTGCCGGAGATCCTCTACACCACCAAGAACTACATCGCCCTGTACTACAAGACCTACGAGATGCTCGCCGTGCTGACCCTGTTGTGCGTGCTGATCTTCCTGCCGCTGTCGCTGCTGCTGCGCTACCTGGAACGGAGGCTGCAACATGGCCAGTTCGGGCTTTGAGCTGTTGCAGGTGTCGTTGCCGCAACTGGCGGCCGGCGCCGGGCAGACCCTGGCGATCTCGGCGCTGGGCATTGTCCTGGCGACCGTCGGCGGCGTGCTCTACGGCGTGTTGGCGAGCCTCGGCAATCGGCTGCTGAATGCCTTGTTGCAGGTGTACCTGGAGCTGTTCCGGGCGATCCCGGTGCTGGTCTGGTTGTACCTGGTGTTCTTCGGCCTGCCGATCTTCTTCGGCCTGAGCATTCCCGGTTTCTGGTGCGCGGTGCTGGTGCTGGGCCTGTGGGGCGCCAGCGAGGTCGGCGAGGTGGTGCGCGGCGCGTTGCGCTCGCTGCCCCGCGGCCAGCGCGAGGCCGGGCTGTCGATCGGCTTGTCCGGCTGGCAGCTGTACGGCTATGTGCTGCTGCCCCAGGCGCTCAAGCGCATGACCCCGCCGACCATCAACCTCTACACGCGCATCGTCAAGACCAGTTCGCTGGCGGTGCTGATCGGCGTGGTCGAGGTGATCAAGGCCGGCCAGCAGATCATCGAGCGCACCTACGAGTCGGTGCTGATCTACGGCGCGCTGTTCCTGTTCTTCTTCCTTGTCTGTTATCCGCTGTCCGCCGCCTCGCGCGTGCTGGAGCGGCGCTGGGCCCACGCATGAACCCATTGATCGAGTTCCAAGGCTTCAACAAGTTCTTCGGCCAGCACCAGGTGCTCGCCGACATCGACCTGCAGGTGCACGCCGGCGAGGTGGTGGTGATCCTCGGCCCCAGCGGCTGTGGCAAGAGCACCCTGCTGCGTTGCCTCAACGGGCTGGAGACGGCCCAGGGCGGCAGCCTGCGGCTGGCCGGCGAGGAACTGCTCGGGCCGGATACCGACTGGCGCCAGGTGCGCCAACGGGTCGGCATGGTGTTCCAGAGCTACCACCTGTTCGGCCACATGAGCGTGCTCGACAACCTGCTGCTCGGTCCGCTCAAGGTGCAGAAGCGCGAGCGCGCCGAAGCCCTGGCCCAGGCCGAGGCGCTGTTGGCGCGGGTGGGTTTGCTGGACAAGCGCGACGCTTTCCCGCGCCAGCTCTCCGGCGGCCAGCAGCAGCGCATCGCCATTGTCCGCGCGCTGTGCATGAACCCCCAGGTGATGCTGTTCGACGAGGTCACCGCGGCCCTCGACCCGGAGATGGTCAAGGAGGTGCTACAGGTGATCCAGGGCCTGGCCCGCGACGGCATGACCCTGCTCATCGTCACCCACGAAATGGCCTTCGCCCGCGCGGTGGCCGACCGCATCGTGTTCATGGAGGCCGGCAGGATCCTTGAACAGAATCACCCCGAGCACTTCTTCACCCGACCGCGAACCGCACGCGCGCAGCAGTTCCTGGAGAAATTCTCGTTCGTCGAAAGCCTGCCCACGTCATCGCAAAAGGAACTGTCATGAAGACTGCCCCGTTCGCCAAACTGCTCGCGCCCTTGCTCGGCCTGGCCCTGCTGGCCGGCTGCAACCAATCCGAGGCACCGGCCAAGCCCGCTGCCGCGTCGCCGGCCAGCAGCTACCTGGAAACCATCAAGGCCCGCGACAAGCTGATCGTCGGCGTGTTCACCGACAAACCGCCGTTCGGCTTCGTCGATGAAAGCGGCCGCTACGTCGGTTTCGACACCGACATCGGCCGGCGTTTCGCCAAGGACCTGCTGGGCGACGAGAACAAGGTCGAGTTCGTCGCCGTCGAGCCGGCCAGCCGCATTCCGTTCCTGCAGAGCGACAAGGTCGACCTGATCCTCGCCAACATGACCGTCACCCCGGAGCGCAAGGAGGTGGTGGACTTCACCAACCCCAACCTGCGCGTGGCGGTGCAAGCCCTCGTGGCCGACGGCAGCCCGGTGCGCAAGCTCGACGAGCTGGCCGACAAGACCATCATCGTCACCACCGGCACCACTGCCGATATCTGGCTGAGC
Organism: Pseudomonas muyukensis; assembly: GCF_019139535.1. Classification (NCBI taxonomy): domain Bacteria; kingdom Pseudomonadati; phylum Pseudomonadota; class Gammaproteobacteria; order Pseudomonadales; family Pseudomonadaceae; genus Pseudomonas; species Pseudomonas muyukensis. The sequence goes on from NZ_CP077073.1 coordinate 914,420, forward strand.
AAGACCCATCCGGACTGGAAGCTGCTCAAGTTCGAGAAGAACACCGAGTCGCTGGCGGCCCTGGCCAACGGCCGTGGCGACGCCTACGCCCAGGACAACCTGATCCTGTTCAGCTGGGCCAAGCAGAATCCGGGCTATCGCGTGCTGCCGGACCTGCTGGGCGATGAAGCGCCGATTGCCCCGGCGGTGAAGAAGGGCAACACCGAGCTGCGTGACTGGGTGAACGCCGAGCTGGCCAAGCTGGGCGAGGAGCAGTATTTGCTCAAGCTGTACGACCAGTACGTGCGTAAAGAGCTGAGCGACGACACCAAGCCCGAGAGCGTGATCGTCGAAGGGGGCAAGTGGCAGGGGTGATTGTGTAACCGGGGCTACAACCCCCGGCAATTGAGCGATGGCCCCCTGTAGGCGCGGCCGCGATGCGGGCACTGCGGTGCATGGCATCCGCTGTGCTGGTGATCGCTACAGGGGTTGTGCAACGCGCTGGCCATTATTTGTCCGGCACCAGGCGCAACGTGCTCTGCGCCGGGATCACCCCCATCCGCGCCTTGTGGTAGCGCCCGTCGATGTAGTCCTGCGCCTGGTCGCCATAGTGCCGGTCGAACGGCACGCCGCTCTGCCCGACCGGGTTGATGGTCAGTGCCGCGCCGGCGTCGGCGAAATCGATCAGGCGGCGGGTGGATGGCCCGTAGGTGACAGGCCAGGGCGCCGGGCCGATCTTCGCCGACAGGTTGTTCGGCACCTCGTGGGTCCCCGGCGCGGCGTAGGGGCCGACATTGAACAACAGGTTCAGCGGCTTTTTCACGCCCAGCGGATGGTTGTGGGTGAGGGTGTGGGCCTTGCCCCATTGCCAGCTGGCCGGGTCCTTGCCCAAGGTCGCGCGCAGGTGCTTGAGGCTGCGCTGCCAGGCCAGGCGCACGATGGCGTTGCGATCGGTGTGTTCGTTGCTACCGCTCAGGTTCCACCAGGGCGATTCAGGATCGGCAGCCAGGCGAGGCAAAGCAGCGTCGATGGCACGGGTACTGATAAGCACCGCGAACCAGGTGTCGCCCAGTTCGTCGTGCAGGGCGGCGAACGCCAGCTCGTAGAGGAACTGGTTGAACAGCGTGGCGCTGGTGGAGTCCAGCGGGTAGTCGCCGCGCCAGGCCGCCAGTTGCTCGACCAGTTCTTTCTCTTCGTCGCCCTGGGCGACGTTGCGCAAGGTGCCGAGCAGCGGTGCCAGCGTACGCGGGCCATAGTCGGTGCTGGTGTCCAGCTGCAGGGCCTGGCTGTTCTGGGTGTCCCACTTGATGTCCGGGTCGCGTAACAGGCGATCGAGCTGGTGCCCCCGGTCGGCCAGGTTGTAGTAGCCGGGCACGGGCAGGGCGCCCGGTGGCTGGTAATTGGCCGAAACGATGTAGCCACTGGCCGGGTTCTCCTGTTGCGGATTGGCGCTGAACGGGTAGAAGCCCGGCTTGTCGGCCTGGCCGCTGGCGCCATCGAGAATGAACGCCGGGTTGACGCCGTCCGGGCGGATTGGCAGCCGCGCCGCCGCCCACCAGCCGATATCGCCGCGGGCATTGGCCCATACCAGGTTCAGCCCCGGTGCCTGGACCTTGGCTGCCGCCTCGCGCATCTTGGCCAGGGTGTCGGCGCGGTTGATCTGGTAGAAACCCTCGAGTATCGGGTTGTCAGTTTCCAGGAAGGCCCACCACATGGCGATGGGCGTCGGGCCAGCGGTGTCGCCAAGCACGCTGTTGACGATCGGACCGTGGGGCGAGCGGCGCAAGGTGATGCTGGCCGGCTCCGCGTCCTTGACTGCGATTTTCTGCTCGGACTTTTCCAGTGGCTGCCATTTGCCGTCGACCATCACCTGCTCGGGGTCCTGCGGATTGGTCCGCTCCGCGATCAGGTCGACGTCGTCGTTCTGGAACATGGTCAGGCTCCAGCCAAAGTCGCGGTTGTGGCCGAGCAGGGCGAACGGGTTGAGGGCCTGGAAATAGCCATACAGGCTGAAGCCTGGCGCCGACAGCTCGGCCTCGTACCACACCGCCGGCACGGCGAAGCTGATATGCGGGTCGCCGGCCAGCAACGGCCGGCCACTGTGGGTACGGCTGCCGGCCACGGCCCAGGCGTTGCTGCCCTCGAACTGCGGGATGCCGGCATCGCCCAGGGCATCCTGGCTGAGCCGCGCCAGTCGCTCCAGGCCGCGCCAGTCAGTGGCGGCCAGGGGCGAGCCCAGGGCACCGTTGGGTTGCCAGTCGAGGTCGAAGATCTTCAGGTACTCGGCGCCGAGCTGGTCGCGGATGTAGGTCAGCGCCGGCTCGGTGCGAAACGCCGCGGCAAAGCTGTAGGCCAGGTAACCGGCAATGCTCAGGGTGTCTTCGGCGCTGAAGGGCCGTGGCGCGATGCCGAGCAGGTCGAACTCCATCGGCTTAGGGTGGCTGGCCTGCCACTGGTTGATGCCATCCAGGTAGGCCAGCAGCGCCTGCCAGGCCGGCGCTTGCGGGTCTTGTCGCTGCACCATCAGCGCCGCCTGGTCGCGGATGCGTAGGCTGCGGAACAGGGTATCGGTGGCCAGCAGCTTGGCGCCCAGCACCTCGGCCAGTTCGCCGCGGGCCAGGCGGCGCATGATTTCCATCTGGAACAATCGGTCCTGGGCGTGCACGTAGCCCAGGGCGCGATAGAGGTCTGCCTGGTTCTGCGCTTGCAGGTGCGGTACGCCACGGGCGTCGTAGCGCACGCTGACCGGCGCCTGTAGCCCGGCGACGGCCACTTCGCCCTCACGTTGCGGCTGCTTGCCCTGCACGTACCAGTAACCGGTGCCAGCGGCGGCCACGGCGATCACCACCGCCAGCAGGGTCAGGCTGCGCTTCATCGAGACTCCTTGTGCATTCGAGGGTTAAATGTGGTCCGATCATCGACGCAATCGCGAACTGAGCATAGTCCCCTGACAGGAGTTTCCATGTCCCTCAGCGAAAAACAGAAGATGTTGGCCGGCCAGCTCTACCATGCCGGTTGCCCCGAACTGCAGGCCGAACAGATCGCCAACAAGCACTGGATGCACCGCTACAACAGCAGCGTCGAGTTGCTCAACGACGCGCGCCACGGCCTGCTGCTCGAGCATTTCGGCCAGGTCGGCGACGGTGCGGTGATCCGCCCGCCGTTCCATTGCGACTACGGCTACAACATCAGCATCGGCGCCAACAGCTTCATGAACTTCAACTGCGTGATCCTCGATGTGCTGCCGGTGCGCATCGGTGCCGACTGCCAGATCGGCCCGGCGGTGCAGATCTACACCGCCGACCACCCCATGGACGCGGAGCTTCGCCGCAGTGGCCTGGAGAGCGGGCGGCCGGTGAGCATCGGCGACAACGTGTGGATCGGCGGCGGGGCGATCATCCTGCCCGGGGTGAGCATTGGCGATAACGCCGTGGTCGGCGCCGGCAGCGTGGTGACCCGCGATGTACCGGCAGGGGCGGTGGCGGTGGGCAACCCGGCGCGGCTGCGTCAGCCGGCCCAGGGGCAGTAGCAGCCCAGCGCGAGGGTGTTGGAGGCCTGGACCCGGCGCCCTTGTTCCAGTGCCTTGAGGATCGGCTCGATGAAACTGTTGCTCGAGTTGCACACCGCGCCTTCGCTGTAGGGGCCGAAATAGGCGAGGTTGCCTGCGGGGTCCCAGATCGCCACGGCGGGCGTGGCGGGCAGCCGTTCACTGCCGGGCAGGCTGGCCAGGGGCTTGAGGGCGGTGAGGTTGGCGGGGAGCTGGCCGTGGCTGGCGGGTTTTTGCACCACGTAAAAGCGCACGCCCCGTGGGACGAACTGCGCGACCAGCTCGCCCAGGTGCTGCTGGTTGCCGACATTGCAGGGGCAGGCCGGGTCCCAGAAATGCATCACGCGGATCGGGCCGGGGCCAGCCAGCTCGGCTGGCAGGCGCAGTTGGCTGCCATCGAAGAAGGTCGCCTGGTTGTCGAATGGGCGCAAGTAGCGGCGCTGGAAGCTGTCGTAGGCCCACCACAGGGCGGCAGCGCAGAGCAGCAGTGCAAGAAGTGTGAACAATCGCTTGGCCATAGGTGCCTTGGCGCGCTGTGCGTGGGAGCGGGCTTGCCCCGCGATGGCCGCTGTTCAGCCATCGTCCCCAGCAGGTCGCGTGGTTCGTTGAAAAAGGCGCCAAGCTTGCCATGGCGCGGCCCAGAGCTGAATATCGCAGATCAATACTCGCTGCACTTCGGATCTACCCATGCCTGCCAGTTTTCACCCCGACCTGCTGCGCACCAGCCTGTCGCCCCTCACCGCGCGCCAGCCGTTGTCCGCCCAGGGCCAGGCCTACCAGCGCTTCTACGGCCTGGACCTGCCCGCGCACAGCTGGCTGGGCGGTTTCCAGGCGGCGGGCTTCGACCTGGTCGGCCAGGCCTGGCTGCCCGAGCAGGCGCAGGCCACGCTGTTCCTGTTGCACGGCTACTACGACCACATGGGCCTGTACCGTCATGTGATCGCCTGGGCGCTGCGCCAGGGTTTTGCGGTGATCGCCTGCGACCTGCCGGGGCATGGCTTGTCCAGTGGCGAGCGGGCCAGCATCGACGATTTCGGGCGTTACCAGCAGGTGCTCGATGCCTTGTTCGAGCAGGCGCGCCAGCTCGGCCTGCCGCGGCCCTGGCACCTGTGCGGGCAGAGTACCGGTGGGGCGATCGTGGTCGATCATCTGTTGCTGCATGGCGAGCAGAGCCCGGCGGACGGCGAGGTGATCTTGTTGGCGCCGCTGGTTCGCCCGCGCGCCTGGCACTGGTCCAAGCTCAGCTATTGCCTGTTGCGTCACTTCGTCGATGGTATCGAGCGGCGCTTCAGCGAGAACACCAACGACCCGGCCTTCCTGGCGTTTCTCCAAGCCGACCCGCTGCAGCCACGGCGCCTGCCGACTGCCTGGGTCGGGGCATTGGTGCAGTGGATCCGGCGTATCGAGGCGGCGCCGCGCAGCCCGCGGCGACTGCTGATCGTGCAGGGCGAGGCGGACGGCACGGTGGACTGGCCCTACAACCTGCAGGTGCTCAAGGCCAAGTTCGCCGAGCCGCAGATCCTCATGCTGCCCGAGGCGCGGCATCACCTGGCCAATGAACTGCCCGGCATTCGCCAGCGCTACTTCGACTTCATCGGCCAGCGGCTGGGCTGATCACTTCAGCTCGGCGGCGTTCTGGCCCACCGCCAGGGCGGCGCGCACCGCGCTCACCGCGGCCTTGTAGTAGGCCTGGCCGTCGCTGGACTCGGCGAAGCTGGCGAATTGCTCGAGCTCGGCATCGGAGAGGTCGCGGTAGACATACAGCAAGGTGTTGTTCAGGTCTTCGCCCACCTGGTTCATCAGCCGTTGGCGCTGGCCGTCGAGCAGGTTCTGGGCCTGGCCGCCGCCAAACAAGCCAGGCAGCATCGAGCTGAGGCTGTCGGCGGCCACCCCGGCGATGGCCAGGCTGACTTCGGCACCGGCTTCGCGCGCGGGCAGGGCCTGGGCCAGGTGGCCAACGATCAGCAGGCGGTTGTCGCTGGCCTGGATCTTCGGCAGGCCCTTGGCGTTCTTCGCCAGCTGGTCCTTGCGCGTGGCCAGCAGCTCGGCGGCCACCACCTTGCGCCCCAGCGGCGACTGGAAGAACGCCAGGGCCGGCGTCGGGTTACCCAGGTTGGCGCGCAGTTGCGCCTGGGCGCGACGATCCATGGCCTGGGCCTGGAAGCGCTGGTTGCTGTTGTTGACCAGGGCTTGGTAGACGGCAGGCGGCAGGCTGTTGCGGTAGCGCTGCTGGGCGGCGCTCACGGCATCGTTGAAATGGGCGCGCTGGTCGGGCCAGCCGGCGGCCTTGTACAGTTGGTCGAGGCTGTCTGCCCAGACAGGCATGGTGCAGGTCAGCAGCACTAGCAGGGAAAACAAACGGCGCATTCAGGACTCCTGTCGGCAGGCGGCTATTGTCCGTGGCGTGGCGGGGCTTTGTCGAGACGCCAATGGCGGTTCCTGACCAAGTGGCGCTGTGCGAGTGACGGGCGAATGGATATGATGCGCCATGCACAATCCTTCCGAACATTCGCTGCTGTCGGCCATCGTCGACGACCTGGCCGCCCGTGGCTGGTCGCAGCAATCCCTATTCCTGCCCGCCGAGCTGTCGCGCGGGCTCGCCGCCGAGTGCCGACGCCGCTACGCCGAAGGTGAGCTCAACCCCGCCGGGGTCGGGCGCGGCGCCGCGCAGGAGATCCGCGAGGCGATTCGCGGCGACCAGATCCAGTGGATCGACCCTGGGGAATCGGACGTCTGCGACCGTTACCTGGGCAAGATGGATGGCTTGCGCCAGGCCATCAACCAGGGGTTGTTCCTGGGGTTGGAGGATTTCGAATGCCACTTTGCCTTGTACCCGCCGGGGGCGTTCTACAAACGCCACCTCGATCGCTTCCGCGACGATGACCGGCGCATGGTCTCCGCCGTGCTCTACCTCAACGAGGGCTGGCAGGTGGACGACGGCGGGCAGTTGCGCATGTTCCTGGCCGAGGGCGTCGAGCACGACGTGCAACCGCTCGCCGGTAGCCTGGTGGTGTTCCTCTCCGGCGATGTGCCCCATGAAGTTCTGCCGGCCGGGCGCGAGCGCCTGTCGTTGACCGGCTGGTTCCGGCGCCGCGGCAATGACCCGTTCTGAGCGACCGAAGGTGCTGGTCAGCGCCTGCCTGCTGGGCCAGCCGGTGCGCTACGACGGCCGGGCCAGTGGCCATCCCGACCTGCTGCAACGCTGGCAGGCCGAGGGCCGGGTGGTGCCGTTGTGCCCGGAGGTTGCCGGTGGCTTGCCGACGCCACGCCCGCCTGCGGAGATTGCGGGCGGGCAGGGTGGTCAGGTGCTGGACGGGCAGGCCCAGGTGCTGACCGTGACAGGCGAGGACGTCAGCGCGGCGTTCATGGCCGGGGCGCAACTGGCGCTGGCGCTGGTGCGCCGGCATGGCATCGGCGTGGCGGTGCTCAAGTCCGCTAGCCCGTCGTGCGGCAATCGGTTGACCTATGACGGCAGCTTCACGGGCGTGAAGGTGACGGGGGAAGGGGTGACCACGGCGTTGCTGCGACGCGAAGGGGTGCTGGTGTTCAGCGAGCTGGAACTGGACCAGGCGGCGCAGGCCCTGAGCCACGCCGAGCTGTAGGCGCCAGCCTTGCTGGCGAACGGCGCCGCAGCGTTTTCAGGGCTGTTCGCCAGCAAGGCTGGCGCCTACGGGAACCACTTCTGTTCCAGCTCGGCCAGGCGCCCATTGTCCTTGAGCCGCTGCAAGGCATTGTTCAGCGCGCTTTCGAATGCCGGATTGTCCTTCTGGAATGGAATCACCAGGTGCTGGTCGCCAAAGGGCTGGCTGGCGCTCAACGCGGGTGGGCGTTGGTTTTGTGCATCGGGCTTGTCGACCGTGATGTCGACCTTGCCGCTCTCTACCCCCGCCAGCGCTTGCGCAGCGGGCGTTTCGATGAACTCGGCGCGCAGGTCCAGCTCCCGGGCCAAGGCCTGGCCAAGCTCGATATCGAAGCCGGTCAGGTGTTCGTCCTGCTTGAAGGCATAGGGCGCGGCGTCGCTTTGTACCGCTATGCGCAACTCCCCCCGGTCGTTGATTTCATCGATCAGTTCGGCCTGGGCCAGTGGAGTGAACAGTGCTGCCAGCAGTACGCCAGTGGTCAAGCGCATGAGAGCCCCTTTGTTGTTTGGCAGGAGGGTTTCATCCGCCGGTGCTTTGTGCGTGCGCCGGTCGAACGCAGCCTATGACCTCGGCCCAAGCCTTATGTTTGCCATGCCGCGCAAATATTTGCGCGGTGATTTTTGAACCACTCGAGGTGCAGGTGGACTATGGTGAAGTACCGCTGCACTTCGTTTAAGTGACAGCGGTCAATTGAAGTGAATCACAGGAGAAGTGAATGAAAAGCCTATTTTCGCGTGCTGCCGTCGCCGGTCTGCTGATGGGGGTGTCGGTGTTCGCCAGTGCCGCGGATGCCCTGAAGAGCCAGCAGCCACCGGAAGGCGCCAAGGTCTTCATCGTTTCCCCGGCCGACGGGGCCACGGTCGACAAGACCTTCACCGTCAAGTTCGGCATCGAAGGCATGGGCCTGAAGCCCGCTGGCGACCAGACCCCGCACACCGGGCATCACCACCTGCTGGTGGACGTGGACAAGGCGCCGGTCGCCGACATGCCGCTGCCGACCAGCCTGATGCCGGAGAACAACGCACCCTTGCCGGCCGGCCCGCAGGTGCTGCACTTCGGCAAGGCGCAGACCGAGGCGACCATCACCCTGACCCCAGGCAAGCACACCCTGCAACTGGTGCTGGGCGACATGTACCACGTGCCGTTCAAACCGAGCGTCGAGTCGCAGAAGATCACAGTAGACGTGAAGTAAGCGTGTAGGAGCCTTGCTGGCGAACGCAAGGCGACGCCTTGCGCCTGCAACCGCGTCGCCTGTTTCGCCAGCAAGGCTGGCTCCTACAGGTGAAACCGAGGGCGCAAAAAAGGGAGGCCACCAGGGCCTCCCTTTTTCATGCCGCAGGAAAAATCAGAACAGAACGCGCGAGCGGATGGTGCCCTTCACGTGCTGCAGTTTTTCCTGGGCCAGGTCCGAGTACTCGGCGTCGACGTCGATCACCACGTAACCCACTTTCTCGTCGGTCTGCAGGAACTGGCCGGAGATGTTGATGCCGTTCTCGGCGAACACCTTGTTGATCTCGCTGAGCACGCCCGGGATGTTTTCGTGGATGTGCAGCAGACGGTGCTTGCCCGGGTGCGCCGGCAGGGCCACTTCGGGGAAGTTGACCGACGAAACCGAGGTGCCGTTGTCGCTGTACTTGACCAGCTTCTCGGCCACTTCCAGGCCGATGTTGGCCTGGGCCTCGGCGGTGGAACCACCGATGTGCGGGGTCAGGATCACGTTGTCCAGGCCACGCAGCGGGCTTTCGAACTCTTCGTCGTTGGAGCGCGGCTCGACCGGGAACACGTCGATGGCGGCGCCGATCAGGTGCTTGTCCTTGATCGCGGCGGCCAGGTGGTCGAGCTCGACCACGGTGCCACGGGCGGCGTTGATCAGGATCGCGCCCTTCTTCATCGCGCGGATTTCCTTCTCGCCGATCATCCACTGGGTGGATGGCAGCTCGGGCACGTGCAGCGAGACGATGTCGGCCAGGCCCAGCAGTTCGTTCAGGCTGGGGACCTGGGTCGCGTTGCCCAGCGGCAGCTTGGTCAGCGGGTCGTAGAAGTACACCTGCATGCCCAGGCTCTCGGCCAGGACCGACAATTGGGTGCCGATCGAGCCGTAGCCGACGATACCCAGCTTCTTGCCGCGGATCTCGAACGAGTTGGCCGCGCTCTTGATCCAGCCGCCACGGTGGCAGGAGGCGTTTTTCTCAGGGATACCGCGCAGCAGCAGGATCGCTTCGGCCAGCACCAGCTCGGCCACCGAGCGGGTGTTGGAGTACGGCGCGTTGAACACGGCAATGCCGCGCTCGCGGGCAGCGCCCAGGTCGACCTGGTTGGTACCGATGCAGAAGCAGCCGACCGCGACCAGTTTCTTCGCACAGTCGAAGACCTCTTCGGTCAGCTGGGTGCGCGAGCGGATGCCGATGAAGTGGGCATCTGCGATCTTTTCCTTCAGTTCGGCGTCTGGCAGCGAACCGGTGAGGTACTCGATATTGGTGTACCCGGCAGCCTTCAGGGTATCCACCGCATTCTGGTGGACGCCTTCAAGAAGAAGGAACCTGATCTTGCTCTTGTCGAGAGAAGTCTTGCTCATCTGCGTAAACCTGTATCCCGGAGAAAAATGGCGAGGGGGGGTGAAGCGGCGCGGCGTCGGCCTTAGCACGAACAGCGGGAGGGCTATGCTAGCATACGCGACTCAATCTGAGCTTATCCCGACAGGTGAAGCGTGCTCAGGGTGACTATGAATAAGTCGAGAGTTCCCGCGATGACCCAGTCCGTGGTAATTGATGAACTGATGACCCTGGTCGACCCTGGCAAGGTCCTCACCGACCCCGCCTCGCTCGACACCTACGGCAAGGACTGGACCAAGCACTATCCGCCCGCGCCCAGCGCCATCGTCTTTCCCAAATCCATCGAGCAGGTCCAGGCCATCGTCCATTGGGCCAACCGCCACAAGGTCGCCCTGGTGCCTTCCGGCGGGCGTACCGGGCTGTCGGGCGCCGCAGTGGCCGCCCACGGCGAAGTGGTGGTGGCCTTCGACTACATGAACCAGATCCTCGCCTTCAGCCCGTTCGACCGCACCGTGGTCTGCCAGCCTGGGGTGATCACTCGCCAGTTGCAGCAGTACGCCGAGGATCAGGGGCTGTACTACCCGGTGGACTTCGCCTCCAGCGGCTCCAGCCAGGTGGGCGGCAATATCGGCACCAATGCCGGGGGGATCAAGGTGATTCGCTACGGCATGACCCGCAACTGGGTGGCCGGGTTGAAGGTGGTCACTGGTCGGGGCGAGTTGCTCGAACTGAACAAGGATCTGATCAAGAACGCCACCGGCTACGACCTGCGCCAGCTGTTCATCGGCGCCGAGGGTACCCTGGGCTTCGTGGTCGAGGCGACCATGCGCCTGGACCGCGCGCCGCGCAACCTCACCGCCATGGTACTGGGCACGCCCGACTTCGATGCGATCATGCCGGTGTTGCATGCCTTCCAGGGCAAGCTCGACCTGACTGCCTTCGAGTTCTTCTCCGACAAGGGCCTGGCCAAGATCATGGCCCGCGGCGACGTGCCGGCGCCGTTCGCCACCCAGTGCCCGTTCTACGCCCTGCTGGAGTTCGAGGCCAGCACCGAGGAGGTGGCCAACGAGGCGCTGGCCACCTTCGAGCACTGCGTCGAGCAAGGCTGGGTGCTGGACGGGGTGATGAGCCAGAGCGAGACGCAGCTGAAGAACTTGTGGAAGCTGCGCGAATACCTGTCCGAGACCATCTCCCACTGGACCCCGTACAAGAACGACATCTCCGTCACCGTGTCCAAGGTGCCGGCGTTCCTGCGCGAGATCGATGCCATCGTCGGCGAGCACTACCCCGACTACGAAGTGGTCTGGTACGGCCATATCGGCGACGGCAACCTGCACCTGAACATCCTCAAGCCCGACGCCATGAGCAAGGACGACTTCTTCGCCTCGTGCGCCAAGGTCAACAAATGGGTGTTCGAGATCGTCGAGCGCTACAACGGCTCGATCTCCGCCGAACACGGCGTGGGCATGACCAAGCGCGACTACCTGGGCTACAGCCGCTCGCCGGAGGAAATCGCCTGCATGAAGGCGATCAAGGCAGTGTTCGACCCGAACGGCATCATGAATCCGGGTAAGATCTTCGCTCCCGAATAAAAAGCAGTGTTCACAGGAGTCGGCCATGAGTTACCAGCACCAGTACGTAGACGGCACGCGCATTCACTTCCCGCTGGGCAAGGTGGTGTGCATTGGCCGCAACTACGCCGAGCATGCCAAGGAACTGGACAACCCTATCCCCAGCGAACCGCTGCTGTTCATCAAGCCGGGCAGTTGCGTGGTGCCCCTGGAAGGCGGCTTCAAGATCCCTGCCGAGCGCGGTGCGGTGCACTACGAAGCGGAGATCGCCGTGCTGCTGGGCAAGCCGCTGTCCACTCATCCTTCCGAGGAAGAGGTGCTCGACGCCATCTCCGGTTTTGCCCCGGCGCTCGACCTGACCCTGCGCGACGTGCAGGCGAAGCTGAAGGAAAAGGGCCTGCCGTGGGAGCTGGCCAAGTGCTTCGACGGCGCCTGCGTGCTGCCGCCTTTTGTTTCGGCAGGTACCTTCGAGGACCTGGCCGACATCGGCATTCGCCTGACCATCAATGGCCAGGTGCGCCAGGACGGCAACAGCGCGCTGATGCTCAACCCCATCGTGCCGATGATCCAGTACATGGCGGCGCAGTTCTCGCTGCAGGCCGGCGATGTGATCCTCACCGGCACTCCGGCGGGTGTGGGGCCGTTCACTGTGGGGGATGAGCTGGTGCTGGAGCTCCCCGGCGCCAGCCGCTTCGAAGGCCGGGTGCTCTGACCCGGCCCCGCCCAGGTCCAGGTAGGCGCCGGCGTAGCCGGTGCCATCCTCAGCGTCGCCTGGTTCGCCAGCAAGGCTGGCTCCTACAGGCTTTGCCTGTGCGTTTACCGTTTTTTCACACCTTATCCGGATAATGCGCGAAACTTCGCCTATTTCTTCCAGGACCCTTGCATGCCGTCTCCCGCCAGTGCCCCGATTCCTGCCAAGCGCCGCTTCTATCGGCGCTGGCCCTTTGCCTTGGCTGTGGCAGCGTTGATCGGCTATGGGGTGGTGATGGCCATGCACTGGGACGACCGCGGCCTTTTGTGGATAAAAGAAGGCTTCGAGAGCCAGGCTGAACGCCAGGAAAGCATCTGGTTGCCAGACTATGTGGCAGACATCGATGCCAAGCCATTGCCTGGCATGGAGCGTGACGAGGCGTCCGATCTGGCCTACAGCCCGAAAACCCGCACGCTGTTCTCGGTAATGGGCAAGCATCCGTTCCTCGTCGAGCTGAACCTCGAAGGCGATGTCCTGCGCAAGATGCCCCTGGTCGGCTGGGCCAACCCCGAAGGGGTCGCGGTGCTCGAGGATGGCCAGATCGCCATCGTCGATGAGCGTAACCATGACCTGACGGTGGTCAAGGTAGACGCCGGCACCACCTCGCTCAACCGCGCCGATTACCCGAGCCACGACCTGGGGGACGCCGCCAACGGCAACAAGGGCTTCGAGGCCATTGCCTGGGATGTGCTGCGCCAGCGTCTGGTCATCGGCGAGGAGCGTCCGCCGAAGCTGTACACCTGGAACACCGATGGTCGCAGCCCCTTGCAGGGTGACAAGCAACCGCTGCCCAGCGACGAGTTGGACCTGCGCAACCTGTCGGCCCTGGGTGTCGACCCGCGCACCGGCCACCTGCTGGTGCTTTCGGCCGACTCCAACCTGCTGCTGGAGCTGGACGAGCAGGGCGAGCAAGTCAGCTTCATGACCCTGCTGGGCGGCTTCAATGGCCTGGAGGACACCATCCCGCGGGCCGAGGGCGTGGCCATGGACGAGCGAGGCACGCTGTATATCGTCAGTGAACCGAATCTGTTCTATCGCTTCAGAAAACCCTGACAGCACTCTCAGCCATTGCTGATGATGGCATTAAGCTTTGCTTCAGTTGATAGTGGTTAGATGCGTGCTCCTTCAGCCGAGTCTGCCACCATGCGCCGTCCCTTTCGCCTGCTTTTGCTCTTCATCGTGTTCGTGCCATTGCTCGTGCTGGGCGTGGCCGGCCACGAATTCCGCCTGTTCGAGCGCGGCTGGTTCAACCTCAAGACCTGGTGGCAGCCGGCCGAGCAGAGCATGGGCCTGGACCGTTACCAGGTGCTGATCGAGGCGCAGCCCGTCGCGGGGCTGGACGACGATATCTCGGCGCTGACCTACGACCCTGACCGCAAGAGCCTGTTCACCGTCACCAACGCCAAGTCGGAACTGATCGAGCTGTCGCTGGACGGGCGTATCCTGCGGCGGGTGCCGCTGACCGGCTTCGGCGACCCCGAGGCGGTGGAGTACGTGGGCCCCAACAGCTATGTGATAACCGACGAACGCGAGCAGCGGCTGATACGTGTGCGCCTGGACGATGACACCTTGTTCCTCGACGCCAGCGATGCCGAACAGCTGTCCCTGGGCATTGGCCTGAACGGCAACAAGGGTTTCGAGGGCTTGGCCTACGACTCGGCCGGCAAGCGCCTGTTCGTGGCCAAGGAGCGCGACCCGATGATGATCTACGAGGTGCACGGCTTCCCCCACGACAATCCCGACAAACCCTATGCCGTGCACGTGGTGCAGGACCGCAAGCGTGACCGCCGGCTGTTCGTGCGTGACTTGTCCAGCTTGCAGTTCGACGAGCGCAGCGGGCACCTGCTGGCGCTGTCGGACGAGTCGCGGCTGGTATTGGAACTGGATGTCAAAGGTCGGCCGTTGAGCACCCTGTCGCTGCGCAAGGGCTTTCAGGGCTTGCAGGCGACGGTGCCGCAGGCGGAGGGGATCGCGATGGACGAGGCGGGGACCATCTACCTGGTCAGTGAGCCGAACCTGTTCTACGTGTTCAAGCAGCCTTGATGCCATCGCGGCGCAAGCCCGCCCCCACATTGCCTGTGGCAGCGGGCTTGCCTGGCCTGTTTACTCGGCCTTGAGGGTCTTCACGCCTTCAGCGGTACCCAGCAGCAGCACATCGGCTGGGCGCGCGGCGAACAGGCCGTTGGTGACCACGCCGACGATGGCGTTGATCTGGCTTTCCAGCGCCACCGGGTCGCTGATCTGCAGGTTGTGCACATCGAGGATGACGTTGCCGTTGTCGGTGACCACGCCTTCGCGATAGACCGGGTCGCCGCCCAGCTTGACCAGCTGGCGCGCGACGTGGCTGCGGGCCATCGGGATCACTTCGACCGGCAGCGGGAAGGCGCCGAGCACCGGCACCAGCTTGCTGGCGTCGGCAATGCAGATGAAGGTCTTGGCCACTGCCGCGACGATCTTCTCGCGGGTCAGGGCCGCGCCGCCGCCCTTGATCAGGTTGAGGTGGGCGTCGCTTTCGTCGGCGCCGTCGACGTAGAACTCCAGCTCGCTGACGCTGTTCAGCTCGTATACCGCAATGCCGTGGCCCTTCAGGCGCTGGGCGGTGGCCTCGGAGCTGGCGACGGCGCCGTCGAAGGCGCTCTTGTGCTGGGCCAGGGCGTCGATGAAGAAGTTGGCGGTCGAGCCGGTGCCGACACCGACGACGCTTTTGTCGTCCAGTTTCGGCAGGATGAGGTCGACGGCGGCCTGGGCGACGGCCTGTTTGAGTTGGTCCTGGGTCATGCGGGCTCCGGGAGGGGCGGGCGGATATCGAAAGTTGCCTAGTATAACGGCTCGCGCGGCGTTGCTGTGGTCGCCCGACGTAGCGCTGCGGTAGACTCCCAGCCCTTGTCCCGCGGCCCAGTGAAGCTTTCCGATGCTCGAACAGTACGTCAAGAAGATCCTCACCTCGCGCGTCTACGACGTTGCCGTCGAAACCCCGCTGCACAGCGCCGGGCAATTGAGCAAGCGCCTGGGCAACACGGTGCTGCTCAAGCGCGAGGACCTGCAGCCGGTGTTCTCGTTCAAGATCCGTGGGGCCTACAACAAGCTGGCGCAGCTCAGTGCCGAGGAACTGGCCCGCGGCGTGGTCACCGCCTCGGCCGGCAACCACGCCCAGGGCGTGGCCCTGGCGGCCCGCGAACTGGGGATCAAGGCGACCATCGTGATGCCCAAGACCACCCCGGAGATCAAGGTCGAAGGCGTGCGTTCGCGGGGCGGCAAGGTGGTGCTGCACGGCGACTCCTTCCCCGAGGCGCTGGCCTACTCGCTGAAGCTGGTCGAGGAAAAAGGCTTCGTCTACATCCACCCCTACGACGACCCGCACACCATCGCCGGGCAGGGCACGGTGGCCATGGAGATCCTGCGCCAGCACCCGGGCCAGCTGGACGCGATCTTCGTGCCGGTCGGCGGCGGCGGCCTGATCGCCGGCATCGCCGCCTACGTGAAGTACCTGCGCCCGGAAATCAAGGTGATCGGTGTCGAACCGGACGATTCCAACTGCCTGCAGGCCGCCATGGCCGCCGGTGAGCGCGTGGTGTTGCCCCAGGTCGGGCTGTTCGCCGATGGCGTGGCCGTGGCGCAGATCGGCCAGCACACCTTCGACATCTGCCGTCATCACGTGGATGAGGTGATCACCGTCAGTACCGACGAGATCTGCGCGGCAATCAAGGATATCTACGACGATACCCGCTCGATCACCGAGCCTGCCGGCGCTTTGGGCGTAGCCGGGATCAAGAAGTACGTCGAGCTCAAGGGCGTTGCCGGGCAGACCCTGGTGGCCATCGACTCAGGCGCCAACGTCAATTTCGACCGCCTGCGCCACGTGGCCGAGCGCGCCGAACTGGGTGAGAAGCGCGAGGCGATCATCGCCGTGACCATTCCCGAGCGTCCGGGCAGCTTCAAGGCCTTCTGCGAGGCCATCGGCAAGCGCCAGATCACCGAATTCAACTACCGCAAGCACACCTCCGACGAGGCGCACATCTTCGTTGGCGTGCAGACCCACCCGGAAACCGACCCGCGTGCCGCCTTGGTGCAGCAACTGGGCGAGCAGGGCTTCCCGGTAACCGACCTGACCGACAACGAACTGGCCAAGCTGCATATTCGCCACATGGTCGGCGGCCACTCGGCCGGGGCCAGCGACGAGATGGTGCTGCGCTTCGAATTCCCCGAGCGACCGGGTGCGCTGTTCAACTTCCTCAACAAGCTGGGTGGGCGCTGGAACATCTCGATGTTCCACTACCGCAACCACGGCGCCGCCGATGGCCGCGTGGTCGCGGGCCTGCAAGTGCCGGAGGAAGAACGCCACCTGGTGCCGGCGGCACTGGCCAAGATCGGCTACCCCTACTGGGACGAAACCGAGAACCCGGCGTACCGGCTATTCTTGGGCTGAACACGCCACACCGGCCCCGTGGGCGCGGCGGCACGCCGATGCGACGTGCCCCGCGATGCGGCCATCAGCAAGAAGGACGAACGCAAAATGGAACACCTGACCACCCTCAAGACCCTGCACATCCTCGCCACCGCCGTGCTGCTGCTCGGCGCCCTGGGCCTGGCGACCTGGACCTGGCTGGCCCGCCGCAAGGGTGACCGCGAGGCCTATGCCAAGCTGCTGCGCCGGCCGCTGCTGTTCGTCTGGCTGCTGATGGGCCTGTGCCTGGTGAGCATGCCGTTCACCGGCTGGTGGCTGGTGCACCTGGTGGGTTGGCCCCTGGGGCAGACCTGGGTGCTGGCCTCCAGCGTCATCTACAGCGTTGGCGCGTTCGCCGTGTGGTGGTTGCTGGTGCGCCTGAACCGCCTGCGCAAGGCCGAGGCGGTGGGCCTGAAGTTCACCCTGGCGTTGGCGCTGTTCAGTGGTGTGTGCTTCCTGTCCATCGCCGGCCTGATGGGCGCCAAGCCAGTCTGAAGGCCTGCGCCCACCTGGAAGAGCCAGCCTTGCTGGCGCGCTCGACGGCGATTCGCCAGCAACGCTGGCTCTTCCCGTGCAACACGGCGTTTTCAGCGCGCCGCAGATAAGCGTGGCGGGCGCGTTGCTGCGCGCTCGGGCTTTGTGGAACAATGCGGCGACATGCGTTTGCGAGGTTGCTGCCGTGATCGACCCGGATGGTTTTCGCCCCAATGTCGGGATCATTCTTACGAATGATGCCGGGCAGGTGCTATGGGCTCGGCGGATCAACCAGGATGCCTGGCAGTTTCCCCAGGGTGGCATCAACCCTGATGAAACGCCGGAAGACGCCCTGTACCGCGAGCTGAACGAAGAAGTGGGCCTGGAGCGCGAGGATGTGGAAATTCTTGCCTGCACCCGTGGCTGGTTGCGTTATCGTTTACCCCAGCGCCTGGTGCGCACCCACAGCCAACCGCTGTGCATCGGCCAGAAACAGAAGTGGTTCCTGCTGCGCCTGGTGAGCAACGAGCAACGGGTACGCATGGACCTCACCGGCAAACCGGAATTCGACGGCTGGCGCTGGGTCAGCTACTGGTATCCGCTGGGCCAGGTGGTGACATTCAAGCGCGAGGTGTACCGACGCGCCCTGAAAGAGCTAGCCCCGCGCCTGCTGACGCGCGACTGACGACGGAGTCCGACCCCGAGCCATGCTCAATACGCTGCGCAAGATCGTCCAGGAAGTGAACTCCGCCAAAGATCTCAAGACGGCGTTGGGGATCATTGTCTTGCGCGTCAAGGAAGCCATGGGCAGCCAGGTCTGCTCGGTGTACCTGCTCGACCCGGACAGCAACCGCTTCGTGCTGATGGCCACCGAGGGCCTGAACAAGCGCTCCATCGGCAAGGTCAGCATGGCCCCCAACGAGGGCCTGGTCGGCCTGGTCGGCACCCGCGAGGAGCCGCTCAACCTGGAGAACGCCGCCGACCACCCCCGCTACCGCTACTTCGCCGAGACCGGCGAAGAGAAATTCGCCTCCTTCCTCGGTGCGCCGATCATCCACCACCGCCGGGTGGTCGGGGTGCTGGTCATCCAGCAGAAGGAGCGCCGCCAGTTCGACGAGGGCGAGGAAGCCTTCCTGGTCACCATGAGCGCCCAGCTCGCCGGGGTGATCGCCCACGCCGAGGCCACCGGCTCGATCCGTGGCCTGGGGCGCCAGGGCAAGGGCATTCAGGAGGCGCGCTTCGTCGGCGTGCCGGGTTCGCCCGGCGCGGCGGTCGGCCGTGCCGTGGTGATGCTGCCCCCCGCCGACCTGGAAGTGGTGCCGGACAAGACCGTCGAGGACATCGACAACGAACTGAAACTGTTCAACAACGCCCTTGAAGGCGTGCGCGAGGACATGCGCAAGCTGTCGGCCAAGCTGGCCACCCAGCTGCGCCCCGAGGAGCGCGCGCTGTTCGATGTGTACCTGATGATGCTCGAGGACGCCGCCCTCGGTGGCGAGGTGATCGAGGTCATCAAGACCGGCCAGTGGGCCCAGGGCGCGCTGCGCCAGGTGGTCGGCGAGCACGTCAACCGCTTCGAACTGATGGACGACGACTACCTGCGCGAGCGTGCCTCCGACGTCAAGGACCTCGGCCGGCGCCTGCTCGCCTACCTGCAGGAAGCGCGCTCGCAGTCGCTGGTGTACCAGGACAACACCATCCTGGTCAGCGAGGAGCTGACCCCGGCCATGCTTGGCGAGGTGCCGGAAGGCAAGCTGGTGGGCCTGGTGTCGGTGCTCGGCTCGGGTAACTCCCATGTGGCGATCCTCGCCCGGGCCATGGGCATTCCCACCGTCATGGGCCTGGTCGACCTGCCGTATTCGAAGGTCGATGGCATCGAGCTGATCGTCGACGGCTACAAGGGCGAGGTGTTCACCAACCCCGGCGAAGTGCTGCGCAAGCAGTACAGCGACGTGGTCGAGGAGGAGCGCCAACTGGCCAAGGGCCTCGACGCCCTGCGCGAGCTGCCCTGCATCACCCCTGACGGCCATCGCATGCCGCTGTGGGTCAACACCGGCCTGCTCGCCGATGTCGCCCGCGCCCAGCAGCGTGGCGCCGAGGGCGTCGGCCTGTACCGCACCGAAGTGCCGTTCATGATCAACCAGCGCTTCCCCAGCGAGAAGGAACAGCTGGCGATCTACCGCGAGCAGTTGCAGGCCTTCCACCCGCTGCCGGTGACCATGCGCAGCCTCGACATCGGCGGCGACAAGTCGCTGTCGTACTTCCCGATCAAGGAAGAGAACCCGTTCCTTGGCTGGCGCGGCATTCGCGTGACCCTCGACCACCCGGAAATCTTCCTGGTGCAGACCCGCGCCATGCTCAAGGCCAGCGAGGGCCTGAACAACCTGCGCATCCTGCTGCCGATGATTTCCGGCATCCACGAGCTGGAAGAAGCCCAGCACCTGATCCACCGCGCCTGGGGCGAGGTGCGGGACGAAGGTACCGACGTGCCGATGCCGCCGGTGGGGGTGATGGTGGAGATTCCGGCCGCGGTGTACCAGACCCGCGAACTGGCGCGCCAGGTGGACTTCCTGTCGGTCGGCTCCAACGACCTGACCCAGTACCTGCTGGCGGTGGACCGCAACAATCCACGGGTCGCCGACCTCTACGACTACCTGCACCCGGCGGTGCTGCAAGCGTTGCAGACGGTGGTCAGCGTCGCCCACGAGGAAGGCAAGCCGGTGAGCATCTGCGGCGAAATGGCCGGGGACCCGGCGGCGGCGATCCTGTTGATGGCCATGGGCTTCGACAGCTTGTCGATGAACGCCACCAACCTGCCGAAGGTCAAGTGGATGCTGCGCCAGGTCAACCTGGGCAAGGCCCGCGAGTTGCTGGCCGACGCCATGAGCCACGACAACCCGCAAGTTATCCACAGCTCGTTGCAACTGGCGCTGAAGAACCTTGGCCTGGCGCGGATGATCGGGCCGAACAAGACCCTCTGATTCGCGGCGCCTGGACGGGCCCTTTCGCCGGCAAAGCCGGCTCCTACGACGGTCGCGGCGTTACGCCTATCCTGTAGGAGCCGGCTTTGCCGGCGAACCGTCCGTAAACCACCTCAAACCTCCAGGCTGACCTCCCCGAGGTGCCCGCCAAACGGCCCGAAACTGCGCTCGACCATCCGCCGCCGCCCCTGGCCGTCCACGATCAGCACCGTGCTCGCCCGCGTCCCGTAGTTCTGGCTGGCAATGAACACGCTCGACAGCAGTCGCTCGGTGGCCAGCCCCACTCCAGTCTCAGGTAGGTCGCCGTCCAACGCAGGCTGTGTATCGCCCAGCAGCGCCAATAGCCGCTGTGGATCGGCGCTCTCAAGCAATCCCTCCAACCCACTGCGGGCCTTCACCAGCTTCGGCCAAGGCGTATCCAGCCCGGCATTCGACAGCCCGTAGACCCCGGCGTCCAACAAGCGTGGCGCCGGCTCTCGGCCATGCAGGTAGCCCAGCCGCTCGCTGTCTCCCACCAGCAGGTTGAACCCCGCGTAGTGCCCGCTACGGCTGGCCACCTGGTCCAGGTAGGCCTCCACCCCCAGCTCGCCTTGCAGGTACGCCGCCACCAACTCGCCCCGTGAGCGCGGCCCCACCGGCTGGCCTGGGGCGCGGATGTTGGTCAGCGCCGCGAAGCGCCCGCCCGGGCCGATACCCAGCCAGGTGCCGCCGGCTTCCAGGTCGCGCCCGGCATGCACCCCCGGGGCATCCTCCCAGGCGGCCAGGGCCTGGGTCGGCCGGGCATAGAACTCGTCGCGGTTGGCCGCGACGATCAGCGGCAAGGCATGCCCCGGCCGCCAGGCGAATACGATCAGGCACATAGGTTGTCCCCTGTGTTTTCGGCCACTCTACCCGCGCTGCCGGCCGCTATCCATCATCTGACACAGAGTTCACTAGAGCGCCGGGCTTGGCTTCCGTTACCATGCCGGATTGTTTTCCACAGGGGCGGCGAATGGAATTCGTACTGTATCTGCTGTTGGGTGCCTGCGCCGGAGTGCTGGCCGGGCTGTTCGGCGTGGGCGGCGGCATCATCATCGTGCCGGTGCTGGTGTTCAGTTTCACCCTGCAGGGCTTCGACCCGGCAGTGCTGACCCACCTGGCCGTCGGTACCTCGCTGGCGACCATCGTCTTCACCTCGATCAACGCCGTGCTCGAGCACCAGCGCAAGGGCGCGGTGCAGTGGCCGATCTTCGCCTGGATGACCCTGGGCATCCTGCTCGGCGCGCTGGTCGGGGCCAAGACCGCCTCGTTGATCCAGGGCCCGATACTGCAGAAGATCATCGGCGTGTTCGCCCTGGTGATCGCCGTGCAGATGGCCCTGGACTTCAAGCCCAAGGCCAGCCGCGGCATCCCCGGCAAGCCGGGCCTGAGTGCCGCTGGCGGGGTGATCGGCTGGGCCTCGGCGATCTTCGGCATCGGTGGCGGCTCCTTGACCGTGCCGTTCCTGACCTGGCGCAGCCTGCCCATGCAGCAGGCGGTGGCGACTTCGTCGGCCTGCGGCCTGCCGATCGCCCTGGCCAGTGCCCTGAGCTTCATGTGGCTGGGCTGGCACGAAACCCACCTGCCGGCGCACAGCCTCGGTTACGTATACCTGCCGGCGCTGCTCGGCATCGCCGTGACCAGCATGTTCTTCGCCCGCTTCGGTGCGCGCCTGGCGCACAAGTTGTCGCCGCGTCTGCTCAAGCGCCTGTTCGCCGCGTTGCTGTTCTGCGTCGGCCTGAGCTTCCTGATTTGAACCAAGAGGAATAACCATGCTGCCTTACCCGCAGATCGACCCCGTGGCCGTGGCCCTCGGGCCGCTGAAAATCCACTGGTACGGCCTGATGTACCTGATCGGCATCGGCGGCGCCTGGCTGCTGGCCTCGCGCCGGCTGAACCGCTTCGACCCGAGCTGGAACCGCGAGAAACTCTCCGACCTGGTGTTCTGGTTGTCGATGGGGGTGATCGTCGGCGGCCGCCTGGGCTACGTGCTGTTCTACGACCTGCACCAGTACCTGGCCAACCCGACGCTGATCTTCGAGGTGTGGAAGGGCGGCATGTCGTTCCACGGCGGCTTTATCGGCGTGATGCTGGCGGCGCTGTGGTTCGGCAAGCGCAACAACAAGTCGTTCTTCGAGCTGATGGACTTCGTCGCCCCGCTGGTGCCGATCGGCCTGGGCGCCGGGCGCATTGGCAACTTCATCAACGCCGAGCTGTGGGGCAAGGCCACCGATGTGCCGTGGGCCATGGTGTTCCCGCCGTTCAGCGACCCGGCCCAGTTGCCACGTCACCCGTCGCAGCTGTACCAGTTCGCCCTCGAAGGTGTGGCATTATTCGCCATCCTTTGGCTGTACTCGCGCAAGCCGCGCCCGACCATGGCGGTTTCCGGCATGTTCGCGCTGTTCTACGGCATTTTCCGCTTCATCGTGGAGTTCGTGCGGGTACCCGACGCCCAGCTCGGCTACATCGCCTTCGGCTGGTTGACCATGGGTCAGTTGCTCTGCGTGCCGATGATCGTCGGCGGCATCTTCCTGATCTGGCTGGCCTACAACCGCAAACCGACGGCCAAGGCCACCGTTTGATTCCCACGGCAGGGGCGATCCCCCTGCCGTTCTTGCTACAGGTAAGCCATGAAACAGTATCTAGACCTGGTCCGTGACGTCATCGACAACGGCACGCTGCAGCAGAACCGCACCGGCGTGCGCACCATCAGCCTGCCGGGCGCCATGCTGCGCTTCGACCTGCAAAAAGGCTTCCCGGCCATCACCACGCGCAAGCTGGCGTTCAAGTCGGCGATCGGCGAGATGGTGGGCTTTTTGCGCAGCGTGAAGAACGCTGGCGAGTTCCGCGACCTGGGCTGCAAGGTCTGGGACCAGAACGCCAACGAGAATGCCCAGTGGCTGGCCAACCCGTTCCGCCAGGGCCATGACGACCTCGGCGAGATCTACGGCGTGCAGTGGCGCCAGTGGCCGGGCTACAAGCGCATCCCGCTGAGCAACCCGGCGGCCATCGAAATGGCCGAACAGGCGGGCTTCCGCCAGATCGCCAGGGACGAGGAGGACGGCCAGGCGTTCGTCATCCTGTACAAGGCCATCGACCAGGTGCGCCAGTGCCTGGACACCATCGTCAACGACCCGGGCAGCCGGCGCATCCTGTTCCACGGCTGGAACTGCGCCCAGCTCGACGAGATGGCCCTGCCGCCGTGCCACTTGCTGTACCAGTTCCACCCGAATGTCGAGACCAAGGAAATCTCCCTGACGCTCTACATCCGCTCCAACGACCTGGGCCTGGGCACGCCGTTCAACCTCACCGAAGGCGCGGCGCTGCTGTCGCTGTTCGGTCGCCTGACTGGCTACACCCCGCGCTGGTTCACCTATTTCATCGGCGATGCCCATGTGTACGAGAACCACCTGGACATGCTGGGCGAGCAGATGAAGCGCGAGCCGCTGGCGGCGCCGAAGCTGGTGATCAGCGACCGTGTGCCGGAGTTCGCCAAGACTGGCAAGTATGAGCCGCAGTGGCTGGAGAAGATCGAGCCGAGCGACTTCTGGCTGGAAGGCTACGAGCACCATGCGCCGATGACGGCGCCGATGGCGGTGTAGTTTTTCAGATCGCCGGGGCTGCCTCGCAGCCCATCGCGGCACAAGGCCGCTGCCACAGGTATGGCGCAGAACCTGAAACTGCGCCGTACCTGTGGCAGCGGCCTTGAGTCGCGAAAGGGGTACGCAGCGCCCCCAGTACTTTCAATGCCCGTGGCTTCTGCCTACATGGGAATGCTCGGTCTCCGGCACCGACACTGCCCCAGTGGTCTCCAACTGCTGCAAGATCGCGCACTCCGCCCCCTGCGCGTTGCACTGGCGCCTCAACTCCACCAGCTGCGTCTGCAGCGCCAGCAACCCATCGATCCTCGCCTGCACATGTTCGATATGCTCGTCGATCAGCGCATTGACGCTGCCGCACGAGCTGTCCGGGCTGTCGCGCAGGTTCAGCAGGCTGCGAATTTCGTCCAGGGTCATGTCCAGGGTGCGGCAGTTGCGGATGAAGGTCAGCCGCTCGACATGCGCCTGGGTATACACCCGGTAGTTGCCGTCGCTGCGCGCAGGCTCTGGCAGCAGCTGTTCACGCTCGTAATAGCGAATGGTCTCGACCGCGCAGTCGGTGGCTTTGGCCAGCTCTCCGATCTTCATGATGGCAAATCTCCAGCAAGGGGCTTGACCCTATAGTGGCTACAGGGTGTTCACTTGGCAACAACCCTCCCCGTAGGAGCCGGCTTGCCGGCGAAGGCGTCAGCAGGAACGGCACCTTTGCCTGGGCGGACGCTTTCGCCAGCTAGGCTGGCTCCTACAGGAAGCAAGCACCCTTTAAGGACGATGCCATGAACCAGCCTGTCAGCCCCGAACACAAGCATGACCACGACCATGGTGAACAGGGTCATGGCCACGAACCCCATGCGCACAGTTGCTGCGGCTCTCACGCCGCGCCGGCCAAGGTGCAATTGACCGAGAAGGCCAGCGACCAGGCGCGCCTCAGTCGCTTTCGCATCGAGGCCATGGATTGCCCCACCGAGCAGACCCTGATCCAGGACAAGCTGGGCAAGCTGGCCGGCATCGAGCAACTGGAGTTCAATCTGATCAACCGGGTGCTCGGCGTGCGCCACACCCTGGGCGATACCGCCGAGATCGAGCGGGCCATCGACAGCCTGGGCATGAAGGCCGAGCCGCTGGCCGCCGAGGACGATGGCAGCGCCGCTGCGCCCCAGGCCGCCAAGACCCGCTGGTGGCCGCTGGCCTTGTCGGGGGTTGCCGCCATCGCCGCAGAGCTTGCGCACTTCTCTGGCAAGGCCCCGGAGTGGCTGGTGGCCGCGCTGGCCTTGGCCGCGATCATCGGCTGTGGCCTGGGCACCTACAAGAAGGGCTGGATCGCCCTGAAAAACCGCAACCTCAATATCAACGCGCTGATGAGCATCGCCGTGACCGGCGCCGTGCTGATCGGCCAGTGGCCGGAAGCGGCGATGGTGATGGTGCTGTTCACCGTCGCCGAGCTGATCGAGGCGCGCTCGCTGGACCGCGCGCGCAATGCCATTGGCGGGTTGATGCAGCTGGCGCCGGACATGGCCACCGTACAGCAGGCCGATGGCCAGTGGCGCGAAGTCGATGTGCGCGAGGTGGCCATCGGTGCCCTGGTGCGGGTGCGCCCAGGCGAGCGTATCGGCCTGGACGGCGAGGTGGTCAGTGGCCAGTCCAGCGTCGACCAGGCGCCGATCACCGGCGAAAGCCTGCCAGTGGAGAAAGCCGTGGGCGACAAGCTGTTCGCCGGCACCATCAACCAGGCGGGTTCGCTGGAATACCGTGTCACCGCGGGCGCTGGCCAGTCGACCCTGGCGCGCATCATCAAGGCGGTCGAAGAAGCCCAGGGCGCCCGTGCGCCGACCCAGCGCTTCGTCGACCAGTTCTCGCGCATCTATACCCCGGTGGTGTTCGCCGTGGCCCTGGCGGTAGCGATCATCCCGCCGCTGTTCATGGCCGGTGCCTGGTTCGACTGGATCTACCGGGCCCTGGTGCTGCTGGTGGTGGCCTGCCCGTGCGCGCTGGTGATCTCCACCCCGGTGACCATCGTCAGCGGCCTGGCCGCGGCGGCGCGCAAGGGCATCCTGATCAAGGGCGGGGTGTACCTGGAAGGCGGTCGCAAGCTGGACTACCTGGCCCTGGACAAGACCGGCACCATCACCCACGGCAAGCCGGTGCAGACCGACAGCCAAGTGCTCGACAGGCTGTTCGAAGACCGCGCCCAGGCCCTGGCCGCCAGCCTGGCGGCCCGCTCCGACCACCCGGTGTCCGGTGCCATCGCCCTGTTCGCCAAGGACCAGGGGCTGGTCCTGAGCGAAGTCAGCGAATTCGCGGCGCTGGCCGGGCGTGGTGTGCGCGGTGATATCGACGGTCAGACCTACCACCTGGGCAACCATCGCCTGGTCGAGGAGCTGGGTTTGTGCTCGGCGCAGTTGGAGGCGCAGTTGGACGTGCTGGAGCGCCAGGGCAAGACCGTGGTGTTGCTGCTCGATCGCAGTGGCCCGCTGGCGCTGTTCGCCGTGGCCGACACGGTCAAGGACAGCAGCCGCGAGGCGATAGCCGAGTTGCATGAGTTGGGTATCAAGACGGTCATGCTGACCGGCGACAATCCGCACACCGCCCAGGCGATCGCCGCCCAGGTGGGGATCGACCGCGCCGAGGGCAACCTGCTGCCGGCGGACAAGCTGGCCAGCATCGAAGCCCTGTACGCCCAGCAGCACCGTGTCGGCATGGTCGGTGACGGCATCAACGACGCGCCGGCCCTGGCCCGCGCCGAAATCGGCTTCGCCATGGCCGCCGCGGGTACCGACACGGCCATCGAGACCGCCGACGTGGCGTTGATGGACGATGACTTGCGCAAAATCCCGGCGTTCGTCAGGCTGTCGCGCCAATGTGGGGCGATCCTCACCCAGAACATCGTGCTGGCCCTGGGGATCAAGGCGATTTTCCTGGCGATCACCTTCGCGGGCATGGCGACCATGTGGATGGCGGTGTTCGCCGACATGGGGGTGAGCTTGCTGGTGGTGTTCAACGGCCTGCGCCTGCTGCGCAAGTAGCAGGGTAGGCGCGGATCTGTTCAATGCGAGGTTATTCACAATGCTCAGTGCCGAGCTCAAAGCCTTCTACATGGTGGCCCGCCTGGGCAGCGTCACCTTGGCGGCGAAGAAGCTTGGGCTCAGCCAGCCGACGGTGACCACGCAGATTCGCAACCTTGAGAGCCAGTACAACGTCGAGCTGTTCTATCGGGGTGGTCGGCGTCTGGTATTGAGCGAGGAGGGTGTGCGCTTGCTGCCGTTGGTCAAGGCGTTGTTGCAGCAGGAGGCGGACATCGAGTTCGAGCTGCGTAACAGCGGCCAGGCCCAGGGCAGCTTGCGCATCGCTGCCACCGCGCCGTACTACATCCTCGACCTGGTGAAGATCTTCCGCGAGCGTCTGCCCCAGGTGGAGGTGGCGGTGGAGATTGGCAATTCGCAGCAGGTGTTGCAGATGCTGGAGGATTACCGGGTGGACATCGCGGCCTCTTCGCAGCTGCTTGAGGATGCGCGGTTGGTGCGGCGAGTGTTGGGGACTGATCCGTTGGTGCTGGCGGTGCATCGCAACCACCCGTTGGCCCAGCGTCAGGCGGTGTCGATCGATGCGCTGGCGGGGCATTGCCTGCTGATGCGCGAGGCCGGTTCGACCACGCGCAAGCTGACTGAACAGATGATGCAGGAGGCGGGGGTCAAGGCTGGGGCGTTGCTGGAGATTGGCAGCCGGGAGTCGATTCGCGAGGCGGTTTTGCGCAATATCGGGGTCAGTGTCATTGCCCGGCATGAAGTGCCGCATAACCCGGAGTTACGGGTGTTGGCGTTGGAAAATGCGCCGGTGATGCATGAGTATCTGTATTGCCTGAAAGAGCGGCGTCAGGCGCGGTTGCCGGCGGCGTTTCTTGGGGTGGCGCAGGAAGTTGTTGGATCGCAGTTCTGAAAGTACTCTTCTCTTGACCGAAAGCCACAAATAACAACGCAACTTCCTTGCTCTTGCTCTTGCTCTTGCTCTTGCTCTTGCTCTGTTTTTGATTTTGCTTCTAAGCGCGCGATAGTCCAGGCAACACAAATTGCGACTTCAGGAGGCCGAGCGGAGTTCTTGCGTAGTGGGGCGACGGCCATGGATGGCCGTCGAGCGCTGCGCCCCAGGATGGGGCGTACAGCGCGGTACCCACGGGAGCAAGAACGGAGCGAGGGGACCCCGGAGCGAAGCGTAGGGGCCGGATGAATGGAGCGAGGATTTTTTGGTTCCTTTTTGATCCTTCAAAAAGGGACCCGCCGTAAGGGCGGAAAGGTGACTATGCGTCGCCATCGCCAATGAATGCGCGTATAGCTTTCAAAACTCACGCTCTGAAAGTCAAAGTCAAAGTCAAAGTCAAAGTCAAAGTCAAAGTCAAAGTCAAAGTCAAAGTCAAAGTCGGTCGGTGTGTGTATTTACAGGTGTAAGCGCATTCATTGGCTATATCGACGCTTAGTCATCTTTTCGCCCTTACGGCGAGTCACTTTTTGTCAAACGCGACAAAAAGTAACCAAAAAACGCTGCGCTCCATTCATCCGGCCCTACGCTTCGCTCCGGGTTCCCTCACTCCGGCCTTGCTCCCGGGAGGACCGCGCTGTAGGGCCCATCCTGGGCCCCAGCGCTTGACGGGCATCCATGCCCGTCACCTCCCTACGCAAGGCCTGCGTTCGGCCTCCTGAAGTCGCGAAGATACGGGCGGCGCCTGGGCTGGCGCAGCTGTCGCTCGCTGGGGTTGGCGCTAGCCTCTTGATCGCCAAAGCCAAAGCCAAAGCCAAAGCCAAAGCCAAAGCCAAAGCCAAAGCCAGCGGCTCGCACTTGCATGGCTAGTACAAAATCCATCAATACAACTATCAGCCGCTTTGGCCTCACCGCCATACAACCGTCTCATAGCCTTCCTAGCATGGCCCCCATCGCTTCGATGAGGACCGGCCATGAACAACGTCACCCCAGGCGCACAGATGAAAGTGCGTGGTATCCACAAACGCTTCGGCGCCTTCACCGCGCTCAACGACGTGTCCCTCGACATCGCCGCCGGCGAACTGGTCTGCCTGCTCGGCCCCTCCGGCTGCGGCAAGACCACCCTGCTGCGCTGCATCGCCGGGCTCGAGCGCCAGGACCGCGGCACCCTGCACATCGGCGAGCGCGACATCTCCGAACTGCCACCCCAGGCCCGCGACTACGGCATCCTGTTCCAGTCCTACGCGCTGTTCCCCAACCTCACCGTCGAGGCCAACATCGCCTACGGCCTGACCGGCGACAGCCGCGACGCCGCCCGCCAGCGGGTCGCCGAAATGCTCGAACTGGTCGGCCTTTCGGGCAGCGAAAAGAAATACCCCGGCCAATTGTCCGGCGGCCAGCAACAACGCGTCGCCCTGGCCCGCGCCCTGGCCCCCAAACCCTCGCTGCTGCTGCTCGACGAACCGATGTCGGCACTCGACGCCCGGGTGCGCGAGCACCTGTGCACCGAGCTGCGCCAACTGCAGCGCCAGCTCGGCATCACCACCCTGATGGTTACCCACAACCAGGACGAAGCCATGCTGATGGCCGACCGCATCGCCGTGATGAACAACGGCCAGGTCGAGCAGTACGCCACCCCCCAGGAAATCTACGACCAGCCGGCCACGCCGTTCGTCGCCGAGTTCGTCGGCCAAGGCAACTGGCTGCCGTTCCAGCGCAGCGGCGACAGCCATGCCCAGGTCGGCGGCATGCACATGCGCCTGGCGAGCAACGCCGGGGGCGCCAGCAGCGGCCGCCTGTTCTGCCGCCCCGAGGCGATCACCGTCAACCCGCTGGTGCACGAGGAAAACCTGTTCCCGGCCAAAGTCCGCGAAATCACCTTCCTCGGCAACCGCTGCCGCATGAGCTTCGAACTCATGGCCCTGCCGGGCCACGCGCTGCTCGCCGAGCTGGCGCCGGAGGCCATGCCGCGCCTGGGCTCGCAGGACATCTGGGTGGCGCTGCCGCCGCACAGCCTGCAGGTGTTTGCCTGAGATGGCCGCGTCCATGAGCCAGCCGCTCCCCCAGGCCAAGGCCGCGCCGCGCAACGGGGTCGCCCTGGGTGATCGCCTGTTCGTCGTCGGTGGCAAGAGCCTGCTGCTGATCCTGCTGGTGCTGGCGGTGCTGCTGCCGCTGCTGGCGATCTTCTGGAAAGGCTTCAGCGCTGAGGCCGGGCAGGGCGGTGGCTTGCCGGCCGCCCGTGAACTGTTCGCCAGCGCCAACTTCCACTGGCTGCTCGGCAACAGCCTGTCGGTGGCCGGCACCGTCGCGCTCATCGTCGTGCCGCTGGCCTACCTGTTCGCCTATGCCCTGCAACGCACGCTGATCCCGGCCAAGGGCCTATGGCGCGGTATTTCGTTGCTGCCGCTGTTGGCACCGTCGATGCTGCCGGCCATCGCCCTGGTCTACCTGTTCGGCAACCAGGGCCTGCTGCGCGGGCTGCTCAGCGACAACATCTACGGCTTCTGGGGCATCGTCCTCGGCGAGGCCATCTACACCTTCCCCCATGCCTTGATGATCCTGCTGTCGGCGCTGTCGCTGGCCGACGCACGGCTGTTCGATGCGGCCTCGAGCATGGGCGCCGGGCCTGCTCGGGCGTTCTTCAGCATCACCTGGCCAGCCACGCGCCAGGCTGTGTTCGCCGCGTTCTGCCTGGTGTTCACCCTGACCATCACCGACTTCGGCGTGCCGGTGGTGGTGGGTGGCGATTACCAGGTACTGGCGCTGGAAGCCTACAAGGCGGTGGTCGGCCAGCAGCAGTTTGGCCGCGGCGCGCTGATCGGCATGGTGCTGCTGGTGCCGGCGCTGCTCAGCTTTGCCGTCGACGCCTGGCTGCGCCGGCGCCAGGGCCAGGGCATGAGTGGCCGCGCCCAGGTGTTCGAGCCTAAGCCGTCGAAGCTGCGCGACAACTGTTTTCTGGCCATCGTGCTGCTGGTGTGCGCGGTGCTGTTGGTGGTGATCGGCATGGCGGTGTACTCGTCGCTGGTCAAGTTCTGGCCCTACAACCTGTCGCTGTCGCTCAAGCACTACAGGTTCGACGACACCGCCGGCGGCGGCTGGCTGGCCTACCGCAACAGCGTGACCATGGCCCTGTGCACGGCGCTGATCGGCAGCGTGGTGATCTTCACCGGCGCCTACCTGATGGAAAAGACCCAGGGCCTGCGCCCGCTCAACCAACTGCTGCGCCTGCTCAGCTTCATCCCCATGGCGGTGCCGGGCTTGGTGCTGGGCCTGGGCTACGTGTTCTTCTTCAACCTGGCCGGCAACCCGCTGCATGTGTTCTACGGCAGCATGGCGCTGCTGGTGGTGTGCACCATCGCCCACTACCTGACCACCGCGCAGATGACCGCCACCACCGCCCTGCGCCAGCTCGACGGCGAGTTCGAAGCCGCCGCGCTGTCGCTCAAGGCGCCGCTGTACAAGCACTTTGTGCGCGTCACCGTGCCGATCTGCCTGCCGGCGCTGCTGGACATCATCCGCTACCTGTTCGTCTCGGCGATGACCACGGTGTCGGCGGCGATCTTCCTCTACAGCCCCGACACCATCCTTGCCGCCGTCGCCGTGCTGAACATGGACGATGCCGGCAACGTCGGCGGCGCCGCGGCCATGTCCACCCTGATCCTGCTCACCAGTGCCGCCGCTTCGTTGGTACTGGCCGGCGCATCACGCGGCCTGCTGCGCCGCTCCCAGGCTTGGCGCCAGCGCGCGCCCGGCCACTGACCGACTGCCCATACCCATAGGAAACGCACCATGTTCAAGCCCTTCGCACTTGCCGCTGCCGTATCCGCCGTCTTCACCCTGCAAGCTTCGGCTGCCACCCAGCTGACCGTCTACACCGCCCTGGAGGCCGAACAGCTCAAGCGCTACCAGCAGGCCTTCGAGAAGGCCAACCCGGACATCGAGATCAAGTGGGTACGGGATTCCACCGGCATCATCACCGCCAAGCTTCTGGCCGAAAAAGACCGCCCGCAGGCCGACGTGGTATGGGGCCTGGCGGCTTCCAGCCTGGCCATCCTCGACCAGAACGGCATGCTTGAAGCCTACGCACCGAAAGACCTGGGCAAGATCTCGGCAAACTACCGCGACGCCGCCAACCCGCCGGCCTGGGTGGGCATGGACGTATGGGCCGCGACCCTCTGCTTCAACACCGTCGAGGCCGAAAAACAGGGCCTGAGCAAGCCGGTGAGCTGGCAGGACCTGACCAAGCCTGAATACAAAGGCAAGATCGTCATGCCCAACCCGGCCTCCTCCGGCACTGGTTTCCTCGACGTCAGCGCCTGGCTGCAGACCTTTGGCGAGCCCCAGGGCTGGGCCTACATGGATGCGCTGCACCAGAACATCGGCCAGTACGTTCACTCCGGCTCCAAGCCGTGCAAGCTGGCAGCGGCTGGCGAATTCCCGATCGGGATCTCGTTCGAATACCCGGCGGTGCAGCTCAAGCGCCAGGGCGCGCCGTTGGACATCGTGCTGCCGAAGGAGGGCCTGGGCTGGGAGATCGAGGCCACGGCGCTGATCAAAGGCTCGCCCAAGACCGACGCGGCCAAGCGCCTGGCCGACTTCTCGGCCAGCCCGGCGGCGATGGAACTGTACAAGGAGAACTTCGCCGTGCTCGCCGCGCCAGGGATCGCCAAGCCGCAGACCGAGCTGCCGGCCGACTATGAGCAGCGCCTGATCAAGAACGACTTCGCCTGGGCCTCGAAAAACCGTGACCAGATCCTCAGCGAATGGCGCAAGCGCTATGACGGCAAGTCGGAGAAAGTCGCGCAGCAGTAGGCCCGGCGAGGCCTGCGGCCTCGTTCGCCGGCAAGCCGGCTCCTACCGGTCGCTGTAGGAGCCGGCTTGCCGGCGAACATTCCGTGCCTCAGGAGCATGCCAGTGCTCTGCGACGGCGAAGACATGGGCGGCTATGGTGTGGTCAGCCACGAACGCATTGGCGCCGTCTACAGCTCCTCTACCAGGGCATCCAGCTGCTCCTGGCGCTCGGCCTGGTTGACCTTGGCCCCGGGATTGAGCGTCGACCACTGCGGATGCGCTCGCGCCTTGCTCAGCGCCTCGGGCAGCTTGCCCTCGCGCCAGCTCGTGGCATCCGGCGCCGCCAGGCGAATGCTGTCCTGCGCCGCATGCCCACGCCCCTCCAATGCCACCATCAGCTGCTGCTGACGCAGCGCCAACAAGCGCAACACCGTGTCGTCCACGGTCAGCTCACGCTGCCCCTTGAGCTTGCCCATCAGCCGCGATCCATAGTTGCGCGCGGTCTGCAGCGCGCCGCCGGCAATCGCCCCGGCCAGGGCGGCGGCGCCGAGGGTCAGGCCACCCACCAGCAGGTCTACCCCCGCCCCCGCCGCCGCACCTGCGGCCACGCCGCTGCCCAGGCGCACGCCCAGCAGCTTCAAGGTCTCGGGGTTGAACAGGTCATCGCCCCAGCGGCCGTCGAGCAACGGCAGGTCACCGGCGTTGGCATCTTCGCGGCGGAAGGCGTAGAGCTTGAGCAGCGCCTCGACGCAGCGCTGCTCGCGCTGGCGCACGTCCTGACGCAGGGCCTCGATGGCCTGGGCCTCGGCGGCCGGTTCCGCGGCGACGGCGCGCCGGCAGGCGGCGCAGTCGAGCAGCAATTCGGCGATCAGGCGCTTGCCGCTGTGCTGGCGGGCCAGGCGCTGGGCCTGCTGGTCGTCGATCAGCCGTTGCAGGGCTGGGCGGGCCTCCTCCAGCAGCAGGGCCAGGCTTTCGTAGAGGCGGCGCTCGCCGTCCTCGGGTGGGGCCACGCTGTCGAACCGCACCAGCGCGTGCAGGCCCAGGCGGGCCAGGGCCTCACGCCATTGCGGCTCACGGTGGTGCTGGCTGGCGACGAAGTTGAGCACCGGCAGCAGCGGCTTGCCGCAGCCGGCCAGCACCTGCAGTTCGTCGCGGTACTTGGCCAGCACCGGCTCCCGGGCGTCGATCACGTACAGGCCGGCGTTGCTCGCCAGCAACTGGCGCAGCACCTTGGCTTCCTGCTCGAAACGCTGGCGCGCCTCGCTGCCCTGCAGGAAGCGCTCCAGGCGGGCTGGGCCGTCCAGGCGTTCGCCCGGCCGTTCCAGGCGCTCGAGATAGTCGAGCAGGGCGATGGCGTCTTCCAGGCCCGGGGTGTCGTACAGCTCCAGCAGCGGCTCGCCATCCACCGACAGGCGCGCGCCTTCGACATGGCGGGTGGTGCTGGGGCGGTGCGAGACCTCGCCGAAGCCGACATCGCGGGTCAGGGTGCGCAGCAGCGAAGTCTTGCCGACATTGGTATGGCCGACCACGGCCAGTTTCAGCGGCTCAGTCATGGCCATGCTCCAGCCAGGTCAGGGGCGAGGTGTCGGCGTGGGCCAGGCCGAGGCGGTCGAGCGCTGCGTGCCAGTCGCCCAGGCGCGCGGCGTCCAGGGCCTGGCCAGGCGCTGCCTGCAACAGCCAGACGCGCGTGGCGCCGGCATTGCGCGCAAGCTCGGCGAGCAGCGCCAGGCTGCCGCGGTCCGGCGAGCGCTGCGGGTCGCAGGCGATGGCCAGGCGTGCCGGCGGGAAGCGGCCGAGTTGCTCCAGCAGCTTGTTGCGCGATTCGCGGCTGTCGAGCACGCCGGCATCGACCACGCCCTTGGGCAGGGCCGGGGGCCAGGGGCGCTGGTTATCCAGCTCCAGGCCAACCAGCAGGGCGCCGCTGCTGCCGCTTTCCAGCTGGCCGGCCGCGAAGTGGGGCAATGCCTCGGGGGCGGCGTCCTGCACGCCGATGCGTTCGCTGCGCGGCATCAGCGCGTCGCGCAGCGGCGCGTAACCGGGCAGGTTGAGGTCCAGGGCCAGGCGCGCGCGGCCCTGGCGCCAACGCCACAGGCACAACGCGGCCAGCGCCAGGCGCGGCAGCAGGCCGTAGACCAGCACCACGCCGAGCAGCCAGCTGGCCCAGGCCTGGCGTGCCAGGTCGAGGGCCGGCAGGCTGTCGCCGCTGGCACGGATCATCGCGGCGTCCGGCACGTTGAAACCGAGCAGCGCGGGCAGGGCGCCCAGGGCCTGGGTCAGGCCAATGAAGGGTTCGGCGGCCAGCAGCGTGGTTTCCCAGACGAAACCGTAGCGCCGCGTCGCCAGCAGTGCCAGGAGCATGCCCAGGGCGCTGAGCATCGCCAGCAGCCACAGGCCATGCACCAACAGGCCGAGCAGCCAGCGGTTCAGGCGCTGGCGCTGCAGCAACACCAGCAGCGCCGGGGCCAGTTGCGCGGCCTTGGCGTCGCGGGCGAAGCGCTCGCTCAGCCACAGCCACAAGCGTCCCAGCGGCGCGCCTTGGTCGCCCGCGAAGAGCAAACCCAGCGCCCAGCCGACCAGCAACAGCAGGTTGACCCCGAGCAGGCTGCCCAGGGCCCAGAACACGTTGACCGGGCGCTGGCCGTCGCCCAAGGCCGCCATGCCGAGGCCAGCGCCGCTGAGCCCGGCGAACAGCAGCAGGGCCAGCAGCGCCAGGCGCGCGCCCTGTTTCCAGTGTTGCAGCGCCGTGCTCATGCCGTCGCGCTCGGCCAGCCACAGGGCGCGGGTTTCGATGCGCGTTGCCAGGTCGCCGCCTTGCTGGCGGGCGCGGCGGTTGGCCTCCTGGTCTTCCAGGGGGCCGGCGTGTTCCTCGCGCAGGCGCACCGCTTCGGTGAGCCAGCGCTTGTCGAGTGGCGTCAGTGCGGTCACAAGCTCTTCCATTGCACAGGTCAGGGCGCAAGCATAACCCACGTGCCCGGTGCTATCCTCGCCGGCATGAATACATCACTCCCCCTCAGCCTGATCGCGGCGCTCGCCGAGAACCGTGTGATCGGCATCGACAACTCCATGCCCTGGCACCTGCCGGGGGATTTCAAGTACTTCAAGGCCACCACCCTGGGCAAGCCGATCATCATGGGGCGCAAGACCTGGGACTCACTGGGCCGGCCGCTGCCGGGGCGCTTGAATATCGTGGTCAGCCGCCAGCCGGGGCTGCAGCTCGAAGGCGCCGAGGTGTTCGCCTCGCTGGAGCAGGCGCTGGTACGTGCCGAGCAGTGGGCGCGGGAGCAGGGTATCGATGAGCTGATGCTGATCGGTGGCGCGCAGCTGTATGCGCAGGCGCTGGAGAAGGGGCTGGTGAGCCGGATGTACCTGACCCGGGTGGAGCTGTCGCCGCAGGGGGATGCCTGGTTCCCCGAGTTCGACAACAGCCAGTGGCACCTGGCCTCGAGCGCGGCACAGGCTGAAGAGGGCAAGCCTGCCTATCACTTCGAGGTCTGGGACAGGGCTTGAGGTTGCTGGGGCTGCTGCGCAGCCCTCTGGCGACGCATGGCCGCTCCTACAGGGAATAATCGGAGCGGCGCAATTAAGCTGTAGGCGCCGGCTTTGCCGGCGAATGCGGCCTCAGGAATGGTTCAACTCGGCGTGCTCATCGCCGCCCAGCACCTGCTGGTCGGTCTGTTTGAGCAACTGGCTGGTGACCACGCCAGCGGTCATCGACCCATTCACGTTCAGCGCCGTGCGGCCCATGTCGATCAGCGGTTCCACCGAGATCAGCAGCGCCACCAGTTCCACCGGCAGGCCCATGGCCGGCAGCACGATCAGCGCGGCGAAGGTGGCGCCGCCACCGACCCCGGCGACGCCGGCCGAGCTGAGGGTGACGATGGCCACCAAGGTGGCGATCCACAGCGGGTCGAAGGTGTCGATGCCCACCGCCGGGGCGACCATCACCGCCAGCATCGCCGGGTACAGGCCGGCGCAGCCGTTCTGGCCGATGGTGGCGCCGAACGAGGCGCTGAAGCTGGCGATCGACTGCGGCACGCCCAGGCGCAGGGTCTGCGCCTCGATGCTCAGCGGGATGCTGGCAGCGCTGGAGCGGCTGGTGAAGGCGAAGGTCAGCACCGGCCAGACCTTGCGCAAGAAGCGCAGCGGGCTGACCCCGGTCAGCGCCAGGATCACCCCGTGGACCACGAACATCAGGCCCAGGCCGATGTACGAAACCACCACGAAGCTGCCCAGCTTGAGGATGTCCTCCAGGTTGGAGCTGGCCACCACCTTGGTCATCAGTGCCAGCACGCCGTAGGGGGTGAGCTTCATCACCAGGCGCACCAGGCGCATCACCCAGGCCTGCAGCACGTCGATGGCCGCCAGCGCGCGTTCGCCTTTGTCCTTGTCGTCCTTGATCAGTTGCAAGGCGGCAAGGCCCAGGAACACGGCGAAGATCACCACGCTGATGATCGAGGTCGGCTTGGCCCGGGCCAGGTCGCCCACCGGGTTGCTCGGCACGAACGACAGCAGCAGCTGCGGGATGTTGAGGTCGGCGACCTTGCCCGCGTAGTCGTTGTGGATGGCTTGCAGGCGAGCGCTTTCCTGGACGCCAGCCACCAGGCCCTCGGCGCTGAGGCCGAACAGGTTGGTCAGGGCGATGCCGATCAGGGCGGCGATAGCGGTGGTCAGCAGCAGGGTGCCAATGCTCAGCACGCTGATCCGGCCCAGTGACGAGGCGTTGTGCAGGCGGGTCACGGCGCTGAGGATCGAGGCGAAGATCAGCGGCATGACGATCATCTGCAGCAGGCCGACGTAGCCGTTGCCGACCAGGTCGAGCCAGGCGATGGTGGCCTTGAGCACCGGGTGGCCCGCGCCGTACAGCGTGTGCAGGACCAGGCCGAAGAGCACGCCCAGCACCAGGCCGAGCAGGACCTTTTTAGCCAGGCTCCAGTCGGTGCGGCGGGTTTGTGCCAGGCCCAGCAGCAGGGCCAGGAACGCCAGCAGGTTGAGTGACAGGGGCAGGTTCATTGAAGCTCCAGAAAAAGGCAGAAGAGGCATCGCCTCTGTGAGCGATTACGAACGGAAATGCTAACAGCCTGAAAACAAACGAATTTATACCCAAAAGTAATTTGCATAGTCGTTTATGGAATAACGACCTGTCGTTATTGGCAATCAACATGGCGTTTGCGGTTGCGTCGGGGTCGGTGTCGAGCGTCTGGCTGTCACGAATCGGGTCTAGGGTTGAGCGGCCACGTCTTTGGGAGAACTGCACATGATGTCTGCTCCGAGAATCCTCGCCGCCAGCCTGGCCTTGCTGCTCAGCGCCAACAGCTGGGCGGCCACCGAGCTCAAGCACTGGCCCGCCGAGGCCGCGAAACAGCTGGATGCGATGATTGCCGCCAATGCCAACCAGGGCAACTATGCGGTGTTCGACATGGACAACACCAGCTACCGCTTCGACCTTGAGGAGGCATTGCTGCCGTTCATGGAGAACAAGGGCCTGCTGAGCCGCGACAAGCTCGACCCTTCGCTCAAGCTGATGCCGTTCAAGGACACCGCCGAGCACAAGGAGAGCCTGTTCAGCTACTACAACCGCCTGTGCGAAGTCGACGACATGGTCTGCTACCCGTGGGTGGCCCAGGTGTTCTCCGGTTTCACTCTCGAGGAGCTGAAGGTCCAGGTCGATGAGCTGATGGCTTCGGGCAAGCCGGTGCCGGCGACCTACTTCGACGGCGACCAGGTCAAGACCACCGAAGTGCAGCCGCCCAAGGTGTTTGCCGGGCAGACCGAGCTGTACAACAAGCTGATGGAGAACGGCATCGAGGTCTATGTGATCTCGGCGGCGTCCGAAGAGCTGGTGCGCATGGTCGCCGCCGACCCCAAGTACGGCTACAACGTCAAACCGCAGAACGTCATCGGTGTCAGCCTGCTGCTCAAGGATCGCCAGAGCGGCGCGCTGACCACCGCGCGCAAGCAGATCAGCGCCGGGCACTACGACCCCAAGGCCAACCAGCGCCTCGAACTGACCCCCTACCTGTGGACCCCGGCGACCTGGATGGCCGGCAAGCAGGCGGCCATCCTCACCTACATCGATGAGTGGAAGAAACCGGTGTTGGTGGGTGGCGACACGCCAACCAGCGATGGCTACATGCAGTTCCACGGTGTCGACGTGAGCAAGGGCGGCATCCACCTGTGGATCAACCGCAAGGCCAAGTACATGGACCAGTTGAACGGCATGATCGCGAAGAACGCGGCGGCGCAGGCCAAGCAAGGCTTGCCGGTGACGGCGGACAAGAACTGGGTGATCGTCACGCCCGAGCAAATACAGTAATCGGTGTTGCTCCCTTCGCCGGCAAGCCGGCTCCTACAGGTCATGTGCCGACCCTGTAGGAGCCGGCTTGCCGGCGAAGAGGCCGGTACAGGCAATAAAAAAACCGGCGCACCAGGCGCCGGTTTTTTCATGCCTTCAAAGCCTCACAGCCCCTCGAGCATCGCCTTGTTGCGCACCGCGCCCTTGTCGGCGCTGGTGGCCAGCAGGGCGTAGGCCTTCAGCGCGGTGGTCACCTTGCGTGGGCGTACTTCGGCTGGCTTCCAGCCCTTCTTGTCCTGCTCGATGCGGCGTGCGGCCAGCTCGTCGTCGCTGACCAGCAGGTTGATCGAGCGGTTGGGGATGTCGATCAGCACCTTGTCGCCGTCCTGCACCAGGCCGATGGCGCCGCCTGCGGCCGCTTCCGGCGAGGCGTGGCCAATGGACAGGCCCGAGGTGCCGCCGGAGAAGCGGCCGTCGGTGAGCAGGGCGCAGGCCTTGCCCAGGCCCTTGGACTTCAGGTACGAGGTCGGGTAGAGCATCTCTTGCATGCCCGGGCCGCCTTTCGGGCCTTCGTAGCGGATGATCACGATGTCGCCGGCCTTCACTTCGTCGGCGAGGATGCCGCGCACGGCGCTGTCCTGGCTTTCGAAGATCTTCGCGGTGCCTTCGAACACCAGGATCGAGTCGTCGACCCCGGCGGTCTTCACCACGCAACCGTCCAGGGCGATGTTGCCGTACAGCACGGCCAGGCCGCCCTCTTGCGAGTAGGCGTGCTCGACGCTGCGGATGCAGCCGTTTTCGCGGTCGTCGTCGAGGGTTTCCCAACGGGTCGACTGGCTGAAGGCGGTTTGCGTAGGGATGCCGGCCGGGCCTGCCTTGAAGAAGGTGTGCACGGCTTCGTCATCGGTCTGGGTGATGTCCCACTTGGCGATGGCCTCTTCCATGCTGCGGCTGTGCACGGTCGGCAGGTCGGTGTGCAGCAGGCCGCCGCGGGCCAGCGAGCCGAGGATGCTGAAGATGCCGCCAGCGCGGTGCACGTCTTCCATGTGGTACTTCTGGATATTCGGCGCCACCTTGCACAGCTGCGGCACCTTGCGCGACAGGCGATCGATGTCGCGCAGGTCGAATGCCACCTCGCCTTCCTGGGCGGCGGCCAGCAGGTGCAGGATGGTGTTGGTCGAGCCACCCATGGCGATGTCGAGCATCATGGCGTTCTCGAACGCCTTGAAGTTGGCGATGCTGCGCGGCAGCACCGATTCGTCGTTCTCGCCGTAGTAGCGTTTGCACAGCTCGACGATGGTACGGCCGGCGGTGAGGAACAGCTGCTCGCGATCGGCGTGGGTGGCCAGGGTCGAGCCGTTGCCCGGCAGGGCGAGACCCAAGGCTTCGGTCAGGCAGTTCATCGAGTTGGCGGTGAACATGCCGGAGCACGAGCCGCAGGTCGGGCAGGCGCTGCGCTCGTACTCGGCGACCTTCTCGTCGCTGGCGGTGGAGTCGGCGGCGATGACCATGGCGTCGACCAGGTCCAGGCCATGGCTGGCCAGCTTGGTCTTGCCGGCTTCCATCGGGCCGCCGGAAACGAAGATCACCGGGATGTTCAGGCGCAGGGCGGCCATCAGCATGCCGGGGGTGATCTTGTCGCAGTTGGAAATGCACACGATGGCGTCGGCGCAGTGGGCGTTGACCATGTACTCGACGGCGTCGGCGATGATCTCGCGGCTGGGCAGCGAATAGAGCATGCCGTCGTGGCCCATGGCGATGCCGTCGTCCACGGCGATGGTGTTGAACTCTTTCGCCACGCCACCGGCGCGTTCGATCTCGCGGGCGACCAACTGGCCCAAGTCCTTCAGGTGCACGTGGCCCGGGACGAACTGGGTGAACGAGTTGGCGATGGCGATGATCGGCTTCTTGAAGTCTTCGTCCTTCATCCCGGTGGCGCGCCACAGGGCACGCGCGCCGGCCATGTTGCGGCCCTGGGTGGAGGTCTTGGAACGATAATCAGGCATGGAGCGCTCCTGGCGGCTTAATCAGGTCACTAATAGGGGAGTGAGCTTCTCTTGTCCTCATGCGCCGAGGGCCGGTTGCCACAGGCAAGGATGGGCGTCGAAGGACCGCGCGGGATCGCCGCAGGCTCGACCAGAGCTCATAAACCCGCCGGGGATGACTGGCGATGAATAGGCCGATTCTACACCGCTGGCGCGGTGAGGGAATGCAGATGTGCAGGCTTGGCGGGGAGTTTGCAGCAGGAAAGGGCCGCTCGGCGGCCCTTTTTGGCAGGGATCAGCTGTTTGGCAGCAAGCGGCAGGTGATGCTCTTGATGTAGCGGGTCTCGGCGATCGCCGGGTGTACCGGATGGTCCGGGCCCTGGCCGCCGCGTTCGAGCAACTGCAGGTTGCGGTCCAGGTGGCGGGCGCTGGTCAGCAGGATGTTGTGCAGGTCGTCCTCGGGCAGGTGCATCGAGCACGAGGCGCTGACCAGGATGCCGTCCTTGTTCAGCATGCGCATGGCCTGTTCGTTGAGGCGGCGGTAGGCCGCTTCGCCGTTTTTCAGGTCTTTCTTGCGCTTGATGAAGGCGGGTGGGTCGGCAATGATCACGTCGAAGCGCTCCTCGGCGGCCTTCAGCTCGCGCAGGGCCTCGAACACATCGCCTTCGATGCAGGTCAGCTTCTCGCTGATAC
Source organism: Pseudomonas muyukensis (assembly GCF_019139535.1). NCBI lineage: Bacteria > Pseudomonadati > Pseudomonadota > Gammaproteobacteria > Pseudomonadales > Pseudomonadaceae > Pseudomonas > Pseudomonas muyukensis. The sequence goes on from NZ_CP077073.1 coordinate 955,707, forward strand.
CGTTCAGCGCGGCGTTGCGCTCGACGCCGTCCAGGGCGAAGCCCGAGGCATCCACGCAGAACACTTCGCTGGCGCCGAACGCGCCGGCCTGCACGCCCCAGCCACCGATGTAGCTGAACAGGTCGAGCACGCGCTTGCCCTTGACGTAGGGGGCCAGGCGCGCGCGGTTCATGCGGTGGTCGTAGAACCAGCCGGTCTTCTGCCCTTCGCGTACCGGGGCCTCGAACCTGACGCCGTTCTCTTCCAGCGCCACCCAGTCCGGTACTTCGCCGTAGACGGTCTCGACATAGCGCCCGAGGCCTTCGGCGTCACGGGCGGCGGAGTCGTTCTTGAACAGGATGCCGCTGGGCTTGAGCACCTGGACCAGGGCGGCGATCACCTCGTCCTTGTGCGCTTCCATGGTGGCCGAGGCCAGTTGCACCACAAGGATGTCGAAGAAGCGGTCGACCACCAGGCCGGGGAGCAGGTCGGAATCGCCGTACACCAGGCGGTAGCACGGTTTGTCGAACAGGCGCTCGCGCAGCGACAGGGCCACGTTCAGGCGGTGCACCAGCAGCGACTTGTCCAGGGGCAGCTTGGCGTCGCGCGACAGCAGGCGGGCGCAGATCAGGTTGTTCGGGCTCACGGCCACCACGCCCAGGGGCTTGCCGCTGGCGCTTTCGAGAATGGCCTGCTGGCCGGCCTTCAGGCCCTGCAGCGGGGTCGCGGCAACGTCTACTTCATTGCTGTAGACCCACAGGTGGCCGGCGCGCAGGCGGCGGTCGGCGTTGGCTTTGAGACGAAGGCTGGGCAGGGACATGACGTCGCTCCGGGAAAAAAGAGCGGGAGTATACCGCGTCGGCCCCGGATTCGCTGTCGCCTGCGACCAAGCGTGAGGTTATCGCTTCATCCTGTAGGGACCGCTCCTACAGGTCCGGTTGGGCCGGTCAGGAGGTGTATGCGAGCCGCGGGTGAGCGCACTCCATGCGGCGCTGCTGAAACCTGGGGCCGCTGCGCGCCCCATCGCGACGCATGCTGGCGAACCAGACGCCGCAGTGCATGGCACCGGCCTTGCCGGTGTTCGCCAGCAAGGCTGGCTCCGACAGCGCTAAAGAAATTCTTGGATCCAACGATCCACTGATAGTTACCCTGCCGGAGTACAGGGTTAGAATCCCCCGTCCCCAGCGAGAGTGCACGCATGTCCCAGGAACTTACCGCCGAACAGATCCAGCAAGCCCTGCAGGGCATTACCATTCCGCCGCAGCCGCAGATCATGGTCGACCTGCAGTTCGAGCAGTACATGCCCGACCCGGACCTGGAAACCATCGCCAAGTTGATCGCCCAGGACCCAGGCCTGTCCGGCGCCTTGCTCAAGCTGGTCAATTCGGCGCAGTTCGGCCTGGCGAATAAGATCGGTTCGATCCAGCGCGCGGTGAACCTGCTGGGTAGCCGTTCGATCATCAACCTGATCAACGCGCAGTCGATCAAGGGCGAGATGAGCGACGAGACCATCGTTACCCTCAACCCGTTCTGGGACACCGCCCAGGACGTGGCCATGACCTGCCTGACCCTGGCCAAGCGCACCGGCATCCAGGCGGTGGACGAGGCCTACACCCTGGGCCTGTTCCACGATTGCGGCGTGCCGCTGATGCACAAGCGCTTCCCCAACTACATGGAAGTGCTGGAGGAGTCCTACGCCAAGGCCAGCGATGAAGTGCGCGTGGTGGACACCGAGAACCGCGTGTTCAACACCAACCATTCGGTGGTCGGCTACTTCACCGCCAAGTCCTGGCGCCTGCCGGAGCACATCAGCGCGGCCATCGCCAACCACCACAACGCCCTGGCGGTGTTCCGCGACGAGTCCTCACGCAACACCCAGACCCAGCTGAAGAACCTGTTGGCGGTACTGAAGATGTCCGAGCACATCTGCGCCTCGTACCGGGTCCTGGGCAACCAGAGCGTCGATCACGAATGGAACATGGTCGGCCCGCTGGTGCTGGACTACATTGGCCTGACCGAATACGACTTCGAGCAGCTCAAGCAGAACATTCGCGAAATGGGCGGGCACTGAACCATGCCGGAACTACCAGAGGTCGAGACCACCCGGCGCGGTATCGCTCCGCACCTGGAAGGCCAGCGGGTCAGCCGCGTGGTGGTGCGCGACCGGCGCCTGCGCTGGCCGATTCCGGAAGACCTCGACGTGCGCCTGTCGGGGCAGCGGATCGTCAGTGTCGAGCGCCGGGCCAAGTACCTGTTGATCAACGCCGAGGTCGGCACGCTGATCAGCCACCTGGGCATGTCGGGCAACCTGCGCCTGGTCGAGCTGGGGTTGCCGGCGGCCAAGCACGAGCATGTGGATATCGAGCTGGAGTCGGGGCTGATGCTGCGCTACACCGACCCGCGGCGCTTTGGCGCCATGCTCTGGAGCCTCGACCCGCTCAACCATGAACTGCTCTTGCGCCTGGGGCCGGAGCCGTTGACCGAGCTGTTCGACGGCGAACGCCTGTTCCAGCTGTCGCGCGGGCGGTCGATGGCGGTCAAGCCGTTCATCATGGACAACGCGGTGGTGGTGGGGGTGGGCAACATCTACGCCACCGAGGCGTTGTTCGCCGCCGGTATCGACCCGCGCCGCGAGGCGGGCGGGATTTCCCGGGCGCGTTACCTGAAGCTGGCGATCGAGATCAAGCGCGTGCTGGCGGCGGCCATCGAGCAGGGCGGCACCACCTTGCGCGACTTCATCGGCGGCGATGGCCAGCCGGGGTATTTCCAGCAGGAGTTGTTCGTGTATGGGCGCGGTGGGCAGCCGTGCAAGCTGTGCGGCACCGAGCTGCGCGAGGTGAAGCTGGGGCAGCGGGCCAGCGTGTTCTGCCCGAAATGCCAGCGCTAGCGTCAGTACGGAGCCTGCAGGGGCGGCCTGATGGGAATCTGTAGGAGCCGGCTTGCCGGCGCAAGGGCCGAGGGCTCAGTAGCCTGTTGCTGACTGCCCCACGCCTCGCGGATCACTGGCCGCCTCCACGGTCCCGCCAGCCTTGTCCCAATACAGCACCTGCTGATTTCCATACTGGCGCCCGACATCCTTCAGCCGATACCCGCGCTCTTCAAGTTCGGCCTTCTGCCGTGCACTGAACGTCCCCGGCTCATGCTCCAGCACATCCGGCAGGTACTGATGGTGATAGCGCGGCGTCGCCGGCCACTCGGCCACTGGCCTGCCTTCGAGCAGACCCATGACCGATAGCAGCACCATGCTGGGTATGCGGCTGCCGCCAGGGGTGCCGAAGCTGGCGAACTGGCCGGGGCTTTCGATGAAGGTCGGGCTCATGCTCGACAATGGCCGCTTGCCCGCCGCCACGGCATTCGCCTGGCTGCCCGCCAGCCCGTAGCTGTTGCTGCCGCCAGGATCGGCGGCGAAATCGTCCATTTCGTTGTTCAGCACCAGGCCGGTGCCGGGCACGCTGAAGGCCGCGCCAAACGGCAGGTTGACCGACAGCGTGGCCGAGACGGCATTGCCCTGGGCGTCGATCACCGAGAAATGCGTGGTGTGGTCGCCTTCGCGCCAGGCCGGCGAGGGCGGCAGGGCGCTGCTCGGCGTGGCCTGGTGCACCTCGATACTGTCGGCCAGGCCGGTCAGGTAGTGCCGCGCCAGCAGGCGATTGACCGGATTGCTGACATAGTCCGGGTCGCCCAGCAGGCCGCGGTCGCGGTAGGCGCGGCGCAGCACCTCGACTACGTAGTGGCTGCGCTGCACCGGCTCGGCACTCTGCCAGGGCAGGCGCTGGAGCATGGCCAGGCTCTGGGCCAGGGCGATGCCGCCGGCCGAGGGCGGTGGGCTGCTGATCAGCTCGCGCTGCTCGGCCAGTGGGTAGCGCAACGGCTCGCGCCAGGCGCTGCGGTAAGCGGCCAGGTCGTCCAGGGTCCAGATGCCGCCGGCCTGGCGCACGCCATCGACCAGGCGCTTGGCCAGCGGGCCGCGATAGAAACCGTCGCGACCGTGCTCGGCCATGCGCTGCAGGGTGGTGGCCAGCTCCGGCTGGCGGATCAGCGTGCCCAGGGCCGGTACGTCATTGCCGGCGAGGAACAGCCGGGCGCTCTCGGCGTCGTCACGCAGGGCGTTCAGGCGCATGGTGGCGCGGTCGCGGTAGATGCGGTCGACGGCAAAGCCCTGGTTGGCCAGGCGAATGGCCGGGGCCAGGCTGTCCTTGAGCGGCAGCTTGCCGTGGGTGGCGGCGAGGTCGGCCAGGGCCTGGGGCAGGCCGGGAATGGCGGCCGCCAGCGGGCCGTTGATCGACAGGCCCGGCTGCACCTTGCCGTCCTTGAGGTACATATCGGCACGCGCAGCGGCGGGCGCGCGCTCGCGCGCGTCGAGGAAGGCATAGCGCGGCGTGTCGCCCGCTTCGCGCAACAGGAAGAAACCGCCGCCGCCCAGGCCCGAGCCATAGGGCTCGACCACGGCCAGTGCGGCGCTGATGGCCACCGCGGCGTCGAAGGCGTTACCGCCCTGCTGCAGGATGTGCTGCGCCGCCGCGGTGGCTTCGTGGTGCGGGCTGGCGATCGCCGAGCGGCCCGGGCCTGCGGCCAGGGCACCGCTGGCCAGCAGCGCCAGGACGGCGCCGAGGGCTACGCGGCGTATTGCGGCGACGAACGGCATCAGGCCTTGCCGGTGATCCGGCGGTACTTGGCCATCAGCTCGTCTTCGGTTTCCGGGTGGGCTTCATCCAGCGGGATGCAGTCGACCGGGCAGACCTGCTGGCACTGTGGCTCGTCGTAGTGGCCCACGCACTGGGTGCACAGGTTCGGGTCGATCACGTAGATCTCTTCGCCTTGCGAGATGGCGGCGTTCGGGCACTCGGGTTCGCAGACGTCGCAGTTGATGCAATCGTCGGTGATGATCAGGGACATGGGGACTCCGGCCTGGGCGTCGGGCCCGGGCATGTTTCAAAGCGATGGGGGCAATTGTGCCGGATTCGCGCCCGCAGTGCACGCGGGCGCGACATCCTGCCCCGTGGCTTACTTGCGGAAGCGCTCGGTCAGCGCGTCGGCCACCGCCGGGTGGACGAACTTGGTGATATCACCACCCAGCGCGGCGATTTCCCGGACCAGGGTCGAGGAAATGAACGAGTAGCGCTCCGATGGCGTCAGGAACAGGCTTTCGACGTCCGGCGCCAGCTGGCGGTTCATGTTGGCCAGCTGGAACTCGTACTCGAAGTCGGAGACCGCGCGCAGGCCACGCAGGAAGACATTGGCGCCCTGCTCCTTGGCGAAGTGCGCCAGCAGGGTGGAGAAGCCGATGACTTCGACATTGGGCAGGTGCTTGGTGACCTCGCGGGCCAGCTCGACCCGTTGTTCCAGCGGGAACAGGGGGTTTTTCTTGGGGCTGGCCGCCACGGCGATGATCACGTGGTCGAACAGCCGCGAGGCGCGTTCGACCAGGTCGCCATGGCCTTTGGTAATGGGGTCGAAAGTACCCGGGTACAACACTCGGTTCATCGCGTCATCCTGGCTGGAGTGCGTTGGGGAGTCGGATGGTAGCGCAGCGATTGCGCCCGGCCAAGTCGCGTGGCCGGCCGATGGCACTATAGACAGTACGGCCATTGGCTGTCATGCGCGTGCTGCCAGGCGGCCGATCAGCGCGTCACTGAGCCGCGCGGCCAGGGCATACACCGATAATTGCGGGTTGGCGCCGATGCTGGTGGGGAACAGCGAACCATCGTGGATCGACAGGTTTTCCAGCTGGTGGTGGCGGCCGAGGCTGTCGCACACGGCCTGGCGCGGGTCTTCGCCGAGGGCGCAGCCGCCCATCACATGGGCGCTGCCCAGGCGCATGCGCAACAGTTGCAGGGGCAACTGGTCGATCATCACCTGGGCTTGCCCGAGCGTGTCGACATAGCGGGCGTCGCCGTGCACCGGCAACACCCTGCGGGCACCGGCGGCGAACTGGATCTGCGCCATGCTGTGCCAGGCGCGACGCAAACCGTCGCGCAGGTAGTCGGTCACCGGGTAGTCGAGCACGGGCGAGCCGTCGCCGCGCAGTTCCACCTGGCCGCCGGGGCTGTCGGGGTGGAAGCCGTCGCGCAGCAGCGCCAGCATCACATGGGTGTGGGGCAGCTCGGCCATGCGCAGGGCGTTGTCCTGGCCATGGCCGCCCAGCAGGGTGCTGGCCAGCGCCGGGTGCAGCGGCGGCACCTCGAGCTTGTAGCCGACCGGACCGGTGACGCCCGCCTGCCATTGGAACTGGTCGCTGTAGATCGACTGCGGGGCGCCGTAGTAAGGGTCGATGCGTGCCCCGAACTGCGCGGCGCTGAAATTGACCAGGTGCAGGAAGGTGCGTTTGCCCAGGCGCTGGTGCGGGTCTGGCGCCTGGGAGCGCAGCAGCAAGGCCGGGCTGTTGATGCCGCCGCCGGCCAGCACGTAGTGGCGGGCACGCACGCGCACCTGGCGGCCGCTGGGCTGGATGCCCTGGGCGTCGAGGGCCTGGCATTGCAGGTGGTCGATGCGCTGGCCGTCGTGGCTGAAACGTTCGGCGCGGGCCAGGTAGAGCAGCGCGCCGCCGTTGTCCAGGGTGGCGGGGATGCTGGTCACCAGCATCGACTGCTTGGCGTTGACCGGGCAGCCCATGCCGCAATAACCCAGGTTCCAGCAGCCGCGCACATTGCGCGGGATCACCGCCCAGCGATGGCCGAGGGCCTCGCAGCCACGGCGCAGCACGTCGTTGTTGGCGTTCGGCGGCAGCGCCCAGGGGCTGATGCCCAGGCGTTGCTCCATGCGCGCGAACCAGGGTGCCATGGTGGCACTGTCGAGGCCTTCGACTGCGTGTTCCCGGGCCCAGTGCTCCAGGGTCTGGGGTGGGGTGCGAAAGCTCGAGGTCCAGTTGACCAGGGTGGTGCCGCCCACCGCCCGGCCCTGGAGGATGGTGATGGCGCCATCCTTGCTCAGGCGCCCGAGGCCTTCCTGGTAGAGGTCGGCGTAGGCCTGGTTTTCCAGCAGGTGGAAGTCGCTGCTGGTTTTCAGCGGGCCTTCCTCGATCAGCAGCACCTTCAGCCCGGCGGCGCTGAGCAGCTCGGCAGTGGTGGCGCCGCCCGCGCCGCTGCCGATCACGGCGACGTCGGCCTCGAGGGTCTGGTCCTGCTCCAGGCGTGAACCGTCATGGGTGATCCAGCCTCGTTCGAGGCCTTGGCGAAACGGGTCTGGCACGGGCATGGGCTTCTCTCTGGCAGCTATCGGGTGGTTGAAACCATGGGCGCGATGAGTCAGATCCTGGGTGGCCCGGGGTAGCCGCAGGCCGCCCAGGCTTCGGGGCGCTCGTACCAGGCCATCAACAGCAATTGCAGCAACGACGCATGTCCCTGGCGCAGCAGGTCCAGTGAACTGTCGCGCCAGCGTTGCAGAAACGCCTCGACCTGCGTGGCGTCAGCGCTTGCCCAACTGCCCCAGACCCCGGTCAACGGCCCGCGGGTCAGGGGCAGGCTCAGCACATCGAACAATTGCCGGCTGAGCTTGAGCATGGCCGGCGACAGTGCTGCCAGCTTGTGGTCGAGGCTATGCAGCACCAGCTCGGGGGCTGCCTGGGTGCCGGCCAGCACCACCGGGATCAACGCCCGCAGCAGCGCCAGGTCGTCCTCGCGCAGCGCGTGGTAGCCGCTCGCGGGCGTCTGCTGGGCGCACCCGAGCAGGCTGGTGGCGCCCAGGAACAGCGTGGCGCCCATGCCCAGGCGCAGCAGCTCGCGGCGCTGCATCAGCGGATGAACAGCTTGTAGACCAGGCGTTGCAAGGCCTTGCCATAGGGTGGGTAGATCAGCCGGGCCGCATTGATGCGCTGCTTGGCCAGCACCGCCTTGGCCTTGCTGAAGGTCAGGAAACCCTCGTGGCCATGGTAGTGGCCCATACCCGACGGGCCGATGCCGCCGAACGGCAGGTCGTCCTGGGCCACGTGCAACAGGGTGTCGTTGAGGCACACCCCGCCGGAGTGGGTGTCGCGCAGCACCCGCGCCTGCTCGGCGCGGTCGTAGCCGAAGTAGTACAGGGCCAACGGCCGCGGGCGCTGGTTGATGTAGGCCAGCGCCTGGTCGAGGCTGTCGTAGGGCACCAGCGGCAGCAGCGGGCCGAAGATCTCCTCGTGCATCACCTGCATGTCGTCGTTCACCTCAAGCAGCAGGTGTGGCGGCAGGCAGCGGCCCTGGCGGGGCTCGTCGGGGTACAGGTCGAGCACCTGGGCGCCGCGGGCGCGGGCGTCGGCCAGCAGGTGCTCGAGGCGCTGCAACTGGCGTGGGTTGATGATGCGGGTGTAGTCAGGGTTGTCGGTAACCCGCGGGAACTGCCGGCGCACGGCGCGCTGGTAGGCCTCGGCGAAGGCGCCCAGGCGGTTGCGCGGCACCAGCACGTAGTCGGGGGCGACGCAGGTCTGCCCAGCGTTGAGGTGCTTGCCGAAGGCGATGCGTTCGGCGGCGGTGTCCAGGGGCACCTGCTGCGAGACGATGGCCGGCGACTTGCCGCCCAGCTCGAGGGTCACCGGGGTGAGGTTGTGCGCCGCGGCCTGCATGACATGGCGGCCCACGCCGGTGGCGCCGGTGAACAGCAGGTGGTCGAAGGGCAGGCGCGAGAAAGCCTGGCCCACCTCCACCTCGCCCAGCACCACGCTGACCAGGTCGGCGGGGAACACCCGCTCGAGCAACGCCTTGAGCAGCAGGCCGGTGGCCGGGGTGGCCTCGCTGAGCTTGAGCATCACCCGGTTGCCGGCGGCCAGGGCGCCGGTCAGCGGGCCGATGGCGAGAAACAGCGGGTAGTTCCACGGCACGATCACCCCCACCACCCCCAGCGGCTGGTACAGCACCTTGGCGCTGGCCGGCTGGAACGCCAGGCCCGCGCGCCGCCGTGATGGTCGCATCCAGCGCTGCAGGTGGCGCTCGGCATGGCGCAGGCCCTGCACCGAGGGCAGCAGTTCGGCGATCAGGGTCTCGTCGCGGCTGCGCCCGGAAAAGTCGCTGTCGATGGCCGCGATCAGCGCTTGCTGCTCATTCACCAGGGCTTCGCGCAGGCTTTTCAACCACTGCCGGCGTTGCGCGGCCGGCGGCATGGGGTTGTCGACGAACGCCTGGCGCTGGGCGGCGAACATCGCCTCCAGCCCGAGGTCGGATGCAACAGGAGGTGGGGTGGTGATCGAGGTCATGGCGCGGACACCCGTGGCTGGAAGTGAATAGAGCCTATACTCTAATTCTTTCCAGGGAGAGTGTTTTTTCTGCCAGATCAACGGACATTCGTGCAGCCCGGCCCTGACGTTACCGGGCAATAGCCCGTAAGATGCCCCATCACTTGAACGCCCGGAGACTGGAGCTGAGCATGGCCCCGCGCATGAAGACCCGAGAGCGCATCGTGCAGAACAGCCTGGAGCTGTTCAACCAGCAGGGCGAGCGCAGTGTCAGTACCAACCACATTGCCGCGCACATGGAAATTTCGCCCGGCAACCTGTACTACCACTTCCCCAACAAGCAGGCGATCATCGCCTTGCTGTTCAGCCAGTACGAAGAGCTGGTCGACAGTTTTTTGCGCCCGCCCCAGGGCCGCGTCGCCACCGTCGAGGACAAGCGTTTCTACCTCAAGGCGCTGCTGGCGGCGATGTGGAACTACCGTTTCCTGCACCGCGACCTCGAGCACCTGCTCGACAGCGACCCAGAGCTGGCCGCCCGCTACCGGCGCTTCTCGCGGCGCTGCCTGCAGCAGGGCCAGGCGATCTACCGTGGTTTCGTCGAGGCCGGGATCCTGGCCATGGAGGCTGCGCAGATCGAATCGCTGACCATCAATGCCTGGATCGTGCTGACCTCCTGGGTGCGTTTTCTCAGCACCACCCGCGAGCATAGCGCGCACCTGGGCGAGGAAGCGTTCAAACGCGGCGTGTACCAGGTGCTGGTGCTGGAGCTGGGGTTTGTCACCCCGGCCTCGCGCGGTGCGGTGGATGCCCTGTGCGACGAGTTCCACGTTCCCTTCAACCAGGCCCTGGAGCACTAGCCAGGGCCATCGAGCCACCTGTCAGGAGATTGTCATGCCCCTTGCGCAACTGATCACCCCGCAGCAACTGGCCGAGCGCCTGGACGCGCCCGGCCTGGTGATCCTCGATTGTCGCTTTGCCCTGGAAGATGTCGACTACGGCCAACGCAGCTATGCCCAAGGGCATATCGCCGGGGCGCACTTCGCCGACCTGGAACGCGACCTGAGCGGGCCGGTGGTCAAGGGCCGCACCGGGCGGCACCCGTTGCCAGACCCGCACCGGCTGGTCGAGCGCCTGCGCGAGTGGGGGCTGGACGACGACAGCCAGGTGGTGCTCTACGACGACGGCCCAGGGGCTTATGCCGCCCGTGCCTGGTGGTTGCTGGCCTGGTTGGGCAAGCGCAGCGCGGTGTTCATCCTCGATGGCGGGCTCAAGGCCTGGCATGCCGCGCACCTGCCGCTGAGCCTCGACCCGCCGCCACGGCGCGAGGGCACGTTCAGCGGTGAGCCAGACATGAAACTGTTGGTCGACGCCGAGCACCTGGCCAAGCGCCTGGGCGACCCGGCGCTGACCTTGATCGATGCCCGCGGGCTGCCGCGTTTTCGTGGCGAGGTGGAGCCAATCGACCCGGTGGCTGGGCATATTCCGGGGGCGCAGTGCGCGGCGTTTACCGACAACCTCGGTGCCGACGGGCGCTTCCTGCCGGCCGTGCAACTCAAGCAGCGTTTTGCCGAAAAACTGGGCGATCGCTCGCCGGAGCAGCTGGTGGCCTACTGCGGCTCGGGCGTGACCGCTTGCCACAACCTGTTCGCCCTGGCGCTGGCGGGCTATCCGTTGGGGCGGCTGTACGCAGGTTCCTGGAGCGAGTGGATCAATGAGCCGCAACACCCCGTGGCGACCGGCGACTGACCTGGACCTGTAGGAGCCTTGCTGGCGATGCAAGGCGCAGCCTTGCCAGCAGGCCCATTCACCAGCAAGGCTGGCTGCTGCAGAGTCACCGCCCCTGCAGCAGCCACTGTGGAATCCGTCGTTCCAGGTAATACCCCGGGTTACGCAGGCTGCCGTCCACGAAGCCAACGTGGCCACCCCGGCTGTGCAGTTCGAACTGCGTCCCTGTGGCCAGCTCATTGGCACTCGGCAGGCTGTGGCCGAACACGAATGGATCGTCGCTGGCGTGGATGATCAGCGTCGGCGTGCGGTTTTCGCCCAGGTAATAGCGGCTTGAGGCCCGCCGGTAGTAATCGTGGGCGTCGTTGAAACCATTGAGCGGCGCAGTGACTCGCCCGTCGAAATCCCAGAACGTGCGCAGGTTGCGCAGCGAGCCAAGGCGTTCGAGCGCGGCCAGCCCTTCGTGGTGGCCCTGGTCGCGAAAAAGCCGCTGCTTGTTGTGCACGTAGCCACGCATCTCGCGCATGAAATGCGCCTGGTAGACCTTCGAGAAACCCTGGCCGATGCGGTCGGCGCACTGGTCCAGGCGAAACGGCACCGACACTGCCACCGCCGCCTCCAGCAAGCTGGCCGAGCCACTTTCCCCCAGGTACTTGAGCAGTACGTTGCCGCCCAGCGAGTAACCCACTGCATACAGCGGCGCCAGCGGTCGCTGGGCGCGCAGGTGCCGGAGGGTCTCGGCCAGGTCTTCGCTGGCGCCGGAGTGGTAGCTGCGTGGCAGCAGGTTGGGCTCGCCCGAGCACCCGCGCCAGTTCAGCGCGACGCTGGCCCAGCCGTGCGCCTGCAGCGCTTGCTGCAAGCCTTTGACGTAGGGCGAGTGGGATGAGCCGGTCAGGCCGTGCAGTACCAGCACCAGCGGTGCGTCAGGCCGGTGCGGGCCGTGCCAGTCGAGGTCGAGGAAGTCGCCGTCAGCCAGCCACAGGCGTTCGCGTTGGCGTGGCAGGTCGGGGAGTTTGCGCCACAGTGGCCCCCACAAGGTTTGCAGGTGGGGGTTGGACAGGCCGGTGGCCGGGCGGAAGGTGGCGCTGAGGCTGGACATGCTGGGGGCTCGTGTTGTGCCCGCCTAGAGTGCCATGAAACAGCGCCACTGTACCTGCGCTATTGGTCGGCTGTCGGCAAAGGCGGCAGGGGGGCCTGGTCCTGCGAGGGCCCGGTACTCACCGCGACGATGGCCTCGAGGTCAAGATGGCGCAATGCGTGGCGAACCTCTTGTGCCGTGAGGCGGGTGAGGTTGTCGACGTACGTGGACAGATGGTCATCCGCCAAGCCCTGGCGCCCCATCTGGGCCAGCAACTGGGCCAGCGACTGGTTGCGAGCGACCTCGCGCAATCGCTGGCCGGCCAGTTGCTGGCGGGCCAGAACCAGTTCCGACTGGGTTGGGCCGTCGACGATGAATTGCCTGAGCACATCGGTCACCAGCGTTTGGGACGCGTCGTTGTAGCGCGCGTCGATCTCCCACTCGATGGCCAGTATTCCGCCGGCCTGCAAGGGAACCAAGGTGGACCGCACATCGTAGGTCAGCCCGCGCTGCTGACGCAGCACTTGCATCAACCGTGACTCGAGCCCGACGCCAAGCACCTGGTTGGCCAGCACAAGGGCGGGATAGCCTGGCGCGTCCGGCAACAGCGGCAAGGGCAACGCCAGCAGCACGGTGTTACTGATGCCGGCTTGTTCCACGTGGATGATTTCCGCCTCTGGTGCCGGCAATGGCTCGGCATCGACTGCCGCCCAGCCTTGTGGCAGGGCCCGACAGATACGCTCGGCCAGGGCCTCGGCCTGGGGCCTGGACAGGTCGCCAACCAGCGAGATCTGCAGGTTGGTGGCGCTGTAGGCTCGTTTGTGGAAGGTCCTGACCGCGTCGCCTGTCACCGCCTCAAGCCCTGCTTGCGTGGCGCCCATGGCGTGGGCGTAGGGGTGGCCCTTGAACAGGTGCTGGAAGGTTTCGTGGCGAATACGCGGTCGCGGCGATGCATCTTGCCCAGCCTGCGCTGTCGAAACCTGGCGCCTGATACGCTCCACGGCCGCGTCGCTCAACGCCGGTTGCGCCACCATCGCGATCAGCAGGTCGACCGCTGGCGCCAGCACCTCGCGGTCGGCCAGGCTGCGCAGGCTCACGCTTGCATATTCGGCGCGCAGCCGCTTTTCGACGTTGACGCCAAGGCTATCGAGGCGCTCGTTGAACTGCTGGGCATCCATTGCCTGGGTACCTTCGTCCAGGGTGTAGAGCGTCAGTGCGGCCAGCCCCGGGGTGTCGCCATCCTGTGTCCGACCTGCCTTGAAATCCAGCACCAGGTCGACCAGCGCAAGCTCATGGCTCGGCACGAACCTGACGGCTGTCCCTGTCTCGGTGTGCCAGTGCTGTACGTGCTTGCTGAGCTGTTCGGTCTGGTTCAGGTCAAGGCCGTGGGTCGAGCTGAACTGCTCGGGGATCAGGCCCGCGCCGGCCTGGGTCGGTTCGCTGCGAGTGGCGTCATGCATGGGCGTGCTCCTTGCGTTGCAGGTAAGTGATGGTCATGCGCTCGGGGGTTAGCCAGGTTTTCGCAGCCGCTTGCAACTGCTCGGCGCTGATGTGTTCGACCAAGTGTTTTTCCTGGCCCAGCCGTTGTGGGTCAAACCCGCTGGCGGCGGCTTCGCCAATGACCTGTGCCTGTTTCTCGATGTCGTCGCCGGTGAAGGCCTGCTGGGCGAGCAGGCGAATCCGTGCGCGCTTGAGTTCCTGCGCTGTGGGAGGGCTTTCCTGCAACAGGGCGATCTGCTCCAGTACCCGCTGGCCGGCGGCATGCACGCTGGTTCCAGGCGAGGTATAGGCAGTCAGGGTCCATAGACCGTCACCGCGACTCAGATGGTCGTACTGCGCACGCACGCCCAGCAATTGCTCTTGCTCGGTGACCAGTCGGCGGATCAGGCGCGAACTGTTGCCTTCGGCCAGCAAATGGCAGATCAGCCGCAGTGCGTGGGCCTGCTCAGGGACTGTGGCGGTCGTCAGGCTGGCGGTGTTGAAGCTGATCAACAGGCCATTGCGCAGGCCCGGTTGGGTCAGCGTCTGCTCGCGGGGGGAGAGTACGGCGGGTGTTCCAGGGCGAACCACGGGCGGCATCGGCTGCGCCGGGATGGCATTGAAATGGCGCAACACCATGCTTTTCAATCGCGCCAAGGTGGTGTCGCCGACCACCACCAGGGTTGCGTTGTTCGGCCGGTACCATTGGCGATGCCAGGCGCGGATGGCGTGCGTGGTCATTTGCGCAAGGTCTTCGCGGTGGCCGATCACAGGGGTCGCATAGGGGCTGGTGCCATGGGCCAGGGTCAGATGACGTTCGTACGCCAAGCCCAAAGGCGAGTTGTCGACCTGGGAGCGCCGTTCGGCCATGACCACGGCCAGCTCACGGGTAAAGGGCTCTTCGCCCAGTGTCGCGCTGGCCATGGCGTCGGCCATGGCTTCCAGGGCAACCTCCAGGCGTGAGGCGGGCAGGGTCGCGGGGAAGTAGGTGGCGTCGTGGCTGGTATAGGCGCCGGATGTACCACCCAGGCGGCTGATCAGGCGCGAATACTGGCCGGGGGCGAGTTTGCTGCTGCCTTCGAACATCATGTGTTCCAGCAGGTGAGAGAGCCCGGACTGGCCGTTGGGTTCATGGCTGGCGCCCACGTGATACCACAATTGGGCGCAGGCCAGCGGGGCGCGATGGTCCTCGCGCAGGTACACCGTAAGGCCGTTGTCGAGGGTGAAGTGCTGCAGCGCTGACGTGGCAGCCGCTGGCGGAGAAAGGGCGGGCATGGCGTGAGTTGCTCCGTTGAGGCGATATGCCGGAGCAGTGTCATGCTGCTGAGCTGCCCGCCTGCGTTACATATGTCTGCAGGCGGGGAGTTTGTGCCTTAGCCGCGTTGCCACAGGGCGTAATGCACCTGCCCGGTCTTTTTCTCGCGGTGCAGGCGCCAGTTGCCCGGCATCGGCAGCGAGGAAGGGGACGCCTCGCTTTCGGTGTAGATCCACGCCTGCTCGCGCAGCCACTGGCCTTGTTCCAGCAGGTTGCAGGTGTTGGCCAGCAGGTCCTGGTGGAACGGCGGGTCGAGGAACACCACGTCGAACTGCTGCTTGGTCAGGCCTTGCAGGTAACGCAGGGCGTCGCTGTGCAGGATCTGCCCGCGCGGGCAGCGCAGCAGCTCCAGGTTGTGCTTGAGGTTGGCGATGGCCGCTGGGTTGCTGTCCAGCGCCACGGCGTCTTGCGCGCCGCGCGACAACGCCTCGAGCACCAGTGCGCCGCTGCCGGTGAAGGCATCGAGCACCCGGGCGCCCTCGATGTAGGGCGCCAGCCAGTTGAACAGGGTCTCGCGCACGCGGTCGGGGGTCGGGCGCAGGCCTTCGCCTTCCGGCACGGCCAGGCGGCGGCTGCGCCACTCGCCGGCGATGATGCGCAGCTGGCCGGGGCCCTTGCTGGCGCCCGGGGCCGGGCGCGCGGTGGGGGTGGATCTTGGCATTAGTGCTCCGGTACGCCGAGCGGCTGCTCGGCGGGTTTGTCAGTGGGGGCCGGCAGCGGCTGTTGCGCCACCTTCGGGCCGACGGTGACGATCACCAGCTGGTCCGCCGCGAGGTGCTTGTTCATCGCGGCCTTGACCTGCTCGACGGTCAGCGCCTGGGACTGTTGCATGAAATCTTCCAGCCAGCTCAGCGGCAAGTTGTAGAAACCGATCGCGCCCAGTTGGCCGACGATGCTGGCGTTGCTGGCATTGGACAGCGGGAAGCTGCCGGCCAGTTCGCGCTTGGCGTCGTCCAGTTCCTGTTGCGTGGGGCCGTTCTTCAGGTACTCGGCGAGGATGTCCTGGACCAGCTTGAGCGTGCCTTCGCTGAGCTCGGCGCGGGTCTGCAGGTTGATCATGAACGGGCCGCGCACCTGCATCGGGCTGAATACCGAGTATACGCCGTAGGTCAGGCCGCGCTTCTCGCGCACTTCGCTCATCAGCCGGGTGCCGAAGGCGCCGCCGCCGAGGATCTGGTTGCCCAGCGACAGGGCGGCCCAGTCCGGGTCGTTACGGTCGATGCCCAGCTCGGCCAGCATCAGGTGGGTCTGCTTGGACGGGAAGTCGATGTGGGTCACCCCCGGCTTGGGCTCGACCGGCTGCTCGGGCTTGGCCAGGGCCTGGCCCTTGGGCAGGCCGGCGGAAACCTGGGCGGCGATGGCCTCGGCCTCGGTGCGGCTCAGATCGCCGACCAGGGCGATCACCGCGTTGCCAGCGGTGTAGGCCTTGGCGTGGAAGGCGCGCAGTTGCTCCAGGGTGATGCCGGGGATGGTCTGCGCGGTGCCGTCGCTGGGGTGGGCGTAGGGGTGGCTGGCATAGAGGTTGGCGAACAGCGTCTTGCCGGCGATCTTGCCCGGGTTCTGCTTCTCGTACTCGAAGCCGGCGAGCATCTGGTTCTTGATGCGCTTGAGGGCGTCCTCGGGGAAGCTCGGCTTGCCGACCACCTCGGTGAACAACCTGAGCGCCGGCTCGCGCTTGTCGGCAACGCTGAGGCTGCGCAGCGAGGCCACGGCCATGTCGCGGTAGGAGCCGTTGCCGAAGTCGGCGCCCAGGCCTTCGAAGCCCTCGGCGATGGCGGTCACGTCCTTGCCGGTCACGCCCTCGTTGAGCATGGCGTTGGTCAGGGCGGCCAGGCCCGGGACGCTGCCGTCCTGGCTGCTGCCGGCGGCGAAGGTCAGGCGCAGGTCGAACATCGGCAGCTCGCGGGCTTCGACGAACAGGACGCGGGCGCCTTCGGCGGTGGTCCAGTGCTGGATGTCCAGCTGACGGCGGCTAGGCGCCTTGCCGTCGAGCTCGGCCAGCGACTGCAAGGTATTGGCCGGGCGGGCGGCGGTGTCCGGCTTGGCGGCGTTGTCGGATTGGGCCGGGCGGGCCAGCAGTACGGCAACGGCCACCACCAGCACGATGATCGCCAGGCCGAACAGGGTGTAGCGCGGTGCGCTGCGATCACTCATGAGCGGACTCCTCGGGCAGTACATGGGCAACGCTCAGGCGTTCGCGGGTGAAGTAGGTGCGGGCGGCGGCCTGGATGTCCTGCGGGGTGACGCGCTTGAGGTCGTCGAGCTCGCTGTCGATCAGTTTCCAGGACAGGCCGACGGTTTCCAGCTGGCCGATGGTGGTGGCCTGGCTGCTGATGGAGTCGCGGTCATAGACCAGGCCGGCGATCACCTGGGCGCGTACGCGCTCGAGTTCTTCGGCACTGGGCGGGGTGGTCTTGAGTTCGTCGAGCAGTTGCCAGACGCCTTTCTCGACCTCGGCCAGGGTCTTGTGCTTTTGCACATTGGGCGTGGCCGAGATCAGGAACAGGCTGTCGCCGCGGGTGAAGGCGTCGTAGCTGGACGAGGCGCCGGCCACCAGCTCCTGGCCGCGCTCCAGGCGGGCCGGCATGCGGGCGCTGTAGCCGCCGTCGAGCAAGGCCGAGATCAGCCGCAGGGCGTTGACGCTGCGCGGGTCCTTGGCGGTGGCCAGGGCCGGGACGTTGAAACCGTAGATCAGGCTGGGCAGTTGCGTGCGCAGGTGCAGGGTCAACTGGCGCTGGCCGGGCTCGGCCAGCTCCAGCGGCAGTTTGCTCGGCGGCACGGCACGCTTGGGGATGGGGCCGAAGTACTTCTGCGCCAGGGCTTTGACTTCGTCGGGCTTGACGTCGCCGACCACCACCAGGGTGGCGTTGTTCGGCGCGTACCAGGATTCGTACCAGTGCCGCAGCTCCTCGACCTTCATGCGCTCGAGGTCGGCCATCCAGCCGATGGTCGGGGTGTGGTAGCCGCTGGCCGGGTAGGCCATGGCGCGGAACAGCTCGAAGGCCTTGGCGCTGGGCTGGTCGTCGGTACGCAGGCGACGCTCTTCCTTGATCACCTCGATTTCCCGGCTGAACTCATCGGCCGGCAGGCGCAGGCTGGCCAGGCGATCGGCCTCGAGCTCGAAGGCCACCGGCAGGCGGTCGCGGGCCAGCACCTGGTAATAGGCGGTGTAGTCGTCGCTGGTGAAGGCGTTTTCCTCGGCGCCGAGGTCGCGCAGGATGCGCGAGGCCTCGCCGGGGCCAACCTTGGCGCTGCCCTTGAACATCATGTGCTCGAGGGCGTGGGACAGGCCGGTCTGGCCCGGTGTCTCGTAGCTGGAGCCGACCTTGTACCAGATCTGCGAAACCACCACCGGGGCGCGGTGATCCTCGCGCACGACCACCTTCAGGCCGTTGTCGAGGATGAATTCGTGGGTGGGTTGCACATCGGCGGCCAAGGCCGCGAGCGGCAGGCACAACGTGCCGAGCAACAGGCCTGCGGCGCGGCGGGCTAGAGCATTCATACGGTGTTTAACCTGTTCGGCGGCCCGCTTGGGTTTAGCGTCGGCGGGCCAGGAGGTGCTAGGATACTGATCCGGTTGCCTGGCGACCATGCCTGTCGCCGTTCTGGCCCGCAGGCCCTTACGACAAAACGTTGCGCATGAACCAGATGGCTCCACGGTAGTCTGTTCTGCGTGACTCGAGAATTCCCGATGCGCCGCTGCTGGCCCATCGCTACCCTGAGATAGCCGTCTTCCATGTTTGGTTCCAACGACGACAAAAAAGCGCCGGCCGAGGCTGGCGAGAAGAAAGGCCTGTTCAGCTGGTTTCGCAAGAAGCCGCAGCCCACTGTCGCCGAACAGCCGCAAGCCCCTGAACCGCAGGCCGTAGAGCCGACGGCGCCGGTCGAGCCGGTTGCCGCGGCCGAACCGCCTGCCCCGCTCGAGCCGGTTGCGCCAGTGGCCCCGGTGGTCGAGGCGCCCGCGCCCGAGGCGGTGGCGTCCGTGCCTTCGCTGGCCCAGGCGGCAGATCCTGTCGTGCAGGTGCAAGCCGTCGAGCCGCAGGCCCAAGAGCCCGTCCAGCCCGCTCTGGTCGAGCCTGAGCCGACTCCGCCAGCCCCAGCCCCAGCCCCGGAGCAGGCGCCTGCCGCGCCGGTCAGCAACCTGGTTCTGCCGGTTGCCGAAGAGCCGGTGGCGCTGGTCCCTGATCTTGAGCCCAAGGCGCCGCCGGCCATTGCGCAACGTCCGACAGTCGAGCCGGAGGTAGTCGAGGCCGCCGTGCTGGCGCCAGTGGTAGTCGAACCCGTCATGGCCGCCGTTTCAGCGGAACCAGCACCGGAACCGGAACCAGCACCGGAGCCAGAGCCGACCCCCGTCGCCACCGAACAGGCCAAGCCTGGCTTCTTCGCCCGCCTCAAGCAGGGCCTGTCGAAGACCAGCGCCAGCATCGGCGAAGGCATGGCCAGCCTGTTCCTGGGCAAGAAAGTCATCGACGACGACCTGCTCGACGAGATCGAGACCCGCCTGCTCACCGCCGACGTTGGCGTCGAGGCCACCTCGACCATCGTCCAGAACCTCACGCAGAAGGTCGCCCGCAAACAGTTGGCCGACGCCGACGCGCTGTACAAGTCGCTGCAGGACGAACTGGCCGCGCTGCTGCGCCCGGTCGAGCAGCCGCTGAAGATCGAGGCGCAGAACAAGCCCTACGTGATCCTCGTGGTCGGCGTGAACGGTGCCGGCAAGACCACCACCATCGGCAAGCTGGCCAAAAAGCTGCAGCTCGAAGGCAAGAAGGTCATGCTCGCCGCCGGTGACACCTTCCGCGCTGCCGCGGTGGAGCAGTTGCAGGTGTGGGGCGAGCGCAACCAGATCCCGGTGATCGCCCAGCACACCGGTGCCGACTCGGCCTCGGTGATCTTCGACGCCGTGCAGGCCGCCAAGGCCCGTAACGTCGATGTGCTGATCGCCGACACCGCCGGGCGCCTGCACACCAAGGACAACCTGATGGAAGAACTGAAGAAGGTTCGGCGGGTCATGGGCAAGCTGGACGCCGAGGCGCCGCACGAGGTGCTGCTGGTGCTCGACGCCGGTACCGGGCAGAACGCCATCAGCCAGGCCAAGTACTTCAACCAGAGCGTCGAGCTGACCGGCCTGGCCCTGACCAAGCTGGACGGCACGGCCAAGGGCGGGGTGATCTTCGCCCTGGCCAAGCAGTTCAATATCCCGATCCGCTTCATCGGTGTGGGCGAAGGCATCGACGACCTGCGCACCTTCGAGGCCGAACCTTTCGTCAAGGCGCTGTTCGCCGAGCGGGAACCTTCATGATCCGATTCGAACAGGTAGCCAAGCGCTATCCCAACGGCCATGTCGGCCTGCACGAACTGAGCTTCCGGGCGCGTCGTGGCGAGTTCCTGTTCGTCACCGGCCATTCCGGCGCCGGCAAGAGCACCTTGCTGCGCCTGCTGCTGGCCATGGAGCGCCCGACCAGCGGCAAGCTGCTGCTGGCCGGCCAGGACCTGGGGCAGATCAGCAACGCGCAGATTCCATTCCTGCGCCGGCAGATCGGCGTGGTGTTCCAGAACCACCAACTGCTGTTCGACCGCACCGTGTTCAACAACATCGCCCTGCCGCTGCAGATCCTCGGCCTGTCCAAGGCCGAGATCGCCAAGCGGGTGGACTCGGCACTGGAGCGTGTGTCGCTGAGCGACAAGGGCGAGCTGTTCCCGGCCGACCTGTCCACCGGCCAGCAGCAGCGCGTCGGCATCGCCCGCGCGATCGTCCACCAGCCCGCCTTGCTACTGGCCGACGAACCCACCGGTAACCTCGACCCGCGCCTGGCCGCGGAGATCATGGGCGTGTTCGAGGACATCAACCGCCTCGGCACCACGGTGCTGATCGCCAGCCACGACCTGGCGCTGATCGCGCGCATGCGCCACCGCATGCTGACGCTGCAACGCGGCCGCTTGATCGGCGATGGGGAGGCCGGGCAATGAGCACTACACGTACACCAAAGGTTTCCGAGCGCGTCGCGCCGAAAGCCGCCGATCCGCAGCCGTCGAAGAAAAAGCGTGGCGATCACGATGACGATGGTCCGGACTTTCGCAGCCTCCTGCACGCCTGGCTGGAAAGCCATCGTGCCAGCCTCGCCGACAGCTTGCGCCGTCTGGGCAAGCAGCCGATCGGCAGTTTCTTCACCTGCCTGGTGATGGCCGTGGCGCTGAGCATGCCCATGGGCCTGTCGCTGCTGCTCAAGAACGTCGAGAAGCTTGGCGGCTCGTGGCAGCGCGCGGCGCAGATTTCGCTGTATCTCAAGCTCGATGCCAGCAGCCGCGATGGCGAGGCCCTGCGCGACGAGATCAAGGGCATGCCGGGGGTTGCCGAGGCCCAGTACATCAGTCGCGAGCAGGCGCTGGAAGAGTTTCAGCAGCAGTCCGGGCTGGGTGAAGCCCTGCGCGAGCTGCCGGACAACCCGCTGCCCGGCGTGGTGGTGGTGACCCCGACCGAGGTCGACAAGCCAGCCTTGGAAGCCCTGCGCCAGCGCCTTTCGGAGCTGCCGCGGGTGGAAGCGGCGCAATTGGACCTGGTGTGGGTCGAGCGCCTGGCGGCGATCCTCAAGCTCGGTGACCGTTTCGTCTTCGGTCTGGCGGTGATGTTGATTTCCGCACTGCTGTTAGTAATTGGTAACACTATTCGTCTACATATTGAAAACCGCCGCGTCGAGATCGAAGTGATCAAGCTGGTGGGTGGCACCGACAGCTACGTACGCCGGCCGTTCCTCTACATGGGCGCGCTGTACGGCCTGGGTGCCGGTGTGCTGGCCTGGGGCATCCTGGCGTTCGGCCTGAACTGGCTCAACGACGCGGTAGTCGGGCTTTCGGGCCTGTACGGCAGTGATTTTGCCCTGGGCGGTGTTCCCGCTGCGGATGGTCTTTCGCTCTTGATCGGGGCGGTGCTGTTGGGGTATATCGGTGCATGGATCGCAGTGGCTCGCCACCTGAACGAGCTGGCGCCGCGATAATGTTTTGTGGCCAGTATTGACAAAATTTTCATTTTGGAACTTGTACAAGGGTTCCTTGTCTATGCTGGCAGTGCCCAAAAGGCATGAGTCTGTAAGCCGGAGGTACTTGAATGACCAATTCGTTGCAACCTGCCTATGCCCTGGTTCCCGGTGCAAACCTGGAAGCCTATGTGCACACGGTCAACAGCATTCCGTTGCTGACCCCGGAGCAGGAGCGTGAACTGGCCGAGCGTCTCTACTACGAGCAGGATCTTGAGGCCGCTCGGCAAATGGTGATGGCCCACCTGCGTTTCGTTGTCCACATCGCCCGTAGCTATGCAGGCTACGGGCTGGCCCAGGCCGACCTGATCCAGGAAGGCAACGTTGGCCTGATGAAAGCGGTAAAGCGCTTCAACCCGGAAATGGGCGTGCGTCTGGTGTCCTTCGCGGTGCACTGGATCAAGGCCGAGATCCACGAGTTCATCCTGCGCAACTGGCGCATCGTCAAGGTGGCTACCACCAAGGCCCAGCGCAAGTTGTTCTTCAACCTGCGCAGCCAGAAGAAGCGCCTGGCCTGGTTGAACAATGACGAAGTGCATCGCGTGGCCGAAAGCCTCGGCGTCGAGCCCCGTGAAGTGCGCGAGATGGAAAGCCGTCTGAGCGGGCACGACATGGCCTTCGACCCGGCGGCGGAAGCCGACGACGACAGTGCCTTCCAGTCGCCTGCGCATTACCTGGAAGACCATCGCTACGACCCGGCCGTGCAGCTGGAAGACGCTGACTGGAGCGACAACTCCACCAGCAACCTGCATGAAGCCCTGCAAGGCCTGGATGATCGCAGCCGTGACATCCTCTACCAGCGTTGGCTGGCCGAGGAGAAGGCCACCTTGCATGAGCTGGCCGAGAAGTACAGCGTGTCGGCGGAGCGTATTCGCCAGCTCGAGAAGAACGCGATGAACAAGGTCAAGGCATTGATCACGATCTGATCGACGCCTGGCTGGTACGAAAAGGCCGCTTGCCTCCTGGGCAAGCGGCCTTTTCATTGGTGTTGTCTGCGCTGGCCTCTTCGCCGGCAAGGCCGGCTCCTACAGGTATCGCGCCCCCTGTAGGAGCCGGCCTTGCCGGCGAAGAGGCCAGTACACAAAACTCAAAGTTTGCGCGAAGCATCCAGCTGCATCAGATAGCTCGGCCCGCCCAGCTGGCTCATCTGCCGGCGGATCCAGCCGGCGCGGCTGGCCACATAGGCGCTGGGGCGGCTGGCGCTCCACTTGATCGGGCTCGGCAGCACCGCGGCCAACTGTGCGGCCTGTTGTCGCGTCAACCGGCTGGCATCCACGCCGAAGTGATAACGCGCCGCGGCCTGGGCACCGAACACGCCCTTGCCCCATTCGGCACTGTTCAGATACACCTCGAGTATCCGCTCCTTCGACCAGAACAGCTCGATCAGTGCGGTGAACCAGGCTTCCAGCCCCTTGCGCAGCCAGCTGCGCCCAGACCACAGGAACAGGTTCTTGGCCACTTGCTGGGTGAGCGTGCTGGCGCCGCGTACCTTGCCGCCACGCTCGTTGTAGGCCAGTGCCGCCTGGATTGCCGGAATGTCGAAGCCCCAGTGGTTGGCGAACTTCTGGTCTTCGCCGGCGATCACCGCCACCTTCAGTTCATCGGAGATGTCTGCCCAGGGTGTCCAGTCGCGTTGCAGGTCGATCGGCTCACCACTGCCCCAGGATTGCACCTTGCGCTCGACCATCAGCGCCGTGCCGGGCGGCGGCACCCAGCGCAGCACCAGCACCACGACAATGCTGGCAGCGGCGAACCAGAGCAGGGCGCGGGCAAGGCGACGGAGAAGGGATGACAGCATGGTGATGGCTTGGCCGGACGGTAGGAACCGGCCATTATACAGACCCCTCTCGAGGAGTCGTCCCATGCTTCGCAGCTTCCTGATGCTCGCCGCGTTCTTCGGCTTTACCGGCGTCGCGCTTGGCGCCTTCGCCGCCCATGGCTTGAAAAACCGGCTCAGCGCCGACTACCTGGCGATCTTCCATACCGGCGTCACTTACCAGCTGGTGCATGCCCTGGCGATTTTCGGCGTGGCGCTGCTGGCGGCGCATTTGCCCGGACGCCTGGTCGGCTGGGCCGGTGGTCTGTTCGCGCTGGGCATCCTGCTGTTCTCCGGTAGCCTCTACGTGCTGACCCTCAGCGGCTTGGGCAAGCTCGGCATGATCACCCCACTGGGTGGCTTGTGCTTCCTCGCCGGCTGGCTGTGCCTGGGCCTGGCCGCCTGGCGCCTGGGCTGACCGAACGGTCCACAATCGCGACTAATGGCGCGCGCCGCCCTTGGGTTGCGGGGTGGATCGGGGCTAGAATGCGGGCCCCAAAGAACAATGGTGGCCGTGCGCATGCTCATTCAACTGAACGGTGAACCTTACGAATTGCCCGCGGGCGAAAGCGTCGCGGCCCTGCTCGGCCGGCTGGAGCTGGCCGGCCGCCGGGTGGCGGTGGAACTGAACCTGGACATCGTGCCGCGCAGCCAGCACGAGAGCACGTCATTGCGCGAGGGCGACCAGGTTGAAGTGGTTCACGCCATTGGCGGTGGTTGAGCGCGTCCCGCCGTTTCATCCAAAAGCCCCGTAACCTTTGCAGAGGAACATCGATGAGCAACGTTCGAAGCGACAAGCCTTTCGTCCTGGCCGGGCGCACGTTCCAGTCGCGCCTGCTGGTCGGCACCGGCAAGTACCGTGACATGGACGAAACCCGCCTGGCCACCGAGGCCTCGGGTGCCGAGATCGTCACCGTAGCCGTGCGTCGCACCAACCTCGGCCAGAATGCGGGCGAGCCGAACCTGCTCGATGTGCTGTCGCCCGACAAGTACACCATCCTGCCGAACACCGCGGGCTGCTTCGATGCAGTCGAGGCGGTACGCACCTGCCGCCTGGCCCGTGAGCTGCTCGATGGCTACAAGTCCCACGAGAGCCGGACGCTGGTGAAGCTGGAAGTGCTGGCTGACCAGAAAACCCTGTTCCCCAACGTGATCGAAACCCTCAAGGCCGCCGAGGTGCTGGTCAAGGACGGTTTCGACGTGATGGTCTACACCAGCGATGACCCGATCATTGCCCGCCAGCTGGCCGAAGCCGGCTGCATCGCGGTCATGCCGCTGGCCGGCCTGATCGGTACCGGCCTGGGTATCTGCAACCCGTACAACCTGCAGATCATCCTGGAAGAATCCAAGGTGCCGGTGTTGGTCGATGCCGGCGTGGGTACCGCCTCCGACGCCACCATCGCCATGGAGATGGGCTGCGAGGCGGTGTTGATGAACTCGGCCATTGCCCACGCCCAGCAGCCGGTGCTGATGGCCGAGGCCATGAAACACGCCATCGTCGCCGGTCGCATGGCGTATCTCGCCGGGCGCATGCCGAAGAAACTCTATGCCAGCGCGTCTTCGCCGCTGGAAGGTCTGATCAAGTAAGAGCCCCTGATGACTGAATCGCAAGAAACGCCGATCACCGAAGACGGCGAAGCCCGCCCGCACCGCCGCATCAAGAGCTTCGTGATGCGCGCCGGGCGCATGACCGAAGGCCAGCAACGGGGCCTGGACCAGGGCGGCCCGCAGTTCATCCTGCCGCTGGCCGACAGCCCGGTGGACTACGACCAGGTGTTTGGCCGTTCGGCGCCGCGCACCCTGGAGATCGGCTTCGGCATGGGCCACTCGCTGCTGGAAATGGCGGCGGCCTCGCCGGAGCTGGACTTCATCGGTGTCGAAGTGCACCGCCCAGGTGTTGGCGCGCTGCTCAACGGCGTGCTCACTCAGGGCCTGAAGAACCTGCGGGTGTACGACTGCGACGCCATCGAGGTGCTCAACCGCTGTGTGGCCGACAACAGCCTCGACCGCCTGATGCTGTTCTTCCCGGATCCATGGCACAAGGCGCGTCACCACAAACGCCGGATCGTTCAGCTGGAGTTCGCCGAGCTGGTGCGCCGCAAACTCAAGCCCGGTGGCGTGTTTCACATGGCGACCGACTGGGAGCCCTATGCCGAATACATGCTGGAAGTGATGAGCGCAGCGCCCGGCTATCGCAACCAGGCGGCTGATGGCGCCTATGTACCGCGCCCTGAAGAGCGCCCGATCACCAAGTTCGAGCGCCGTGGTGAGCGCCTTGGGCATGGGGTGTGGGACTTGAAGTTCGAGAAGGTGAGCTGAGCCTGGGTTGCCTGACCGCAAACAAAAAAACCGCCTTGTGAAAGGCGGTTTTTTTATGCGGGCTTCGGGTTACGAATCCTCAGCCTGCGCGTTTCAAGCGTCACTGGAGACCACCCACAAACGCGATACTAGGAGTACTTGTGGAGTGCGTCAATCACGGAAATATTAGGCATCAAGTGTGACTGAGCAGGTAACAGCCTTGAACCTTTCGCTGTCGTAAGATTGCCCCGCTCTCATGGGGGAATCTCCAGTGGCGGGCCGGGAAACGAATTCGTTCTGTTGTCTCGGCCCCTTCGACGCGGCCTACGAACCGCGCCGGCAGGGTTTCGAAGGGCCATCTACCCGGCCACTTCACTGGAGACCACCCCACATGATCTCCGAAGGTGTCGAAGTGCCGGTTAGACGCTGGAAGAATGGCCCAGCCAACACGGAGGCCAAGGCATATGAAGCGTTTGCTGAATACGCTGAGCCGCGTTTGGAAGCTCATTCGGATCCTGATCGTTTTCAGGACCGTCAGGGACTTCCTGCGTGATCACTTCGACGATGCCCGATAAGAGGTTAGTCGGGTGAGAAGCCGCCCTGGCCCGCCAGGGCGGCTTTTAGCAAGTGCTCAACCCTGTTGATCCGCCACCACACCCATTCGAATCCTCCTGAAAATCAGGCCTGTGTTCTTGTCCGGCCTTTGCGCAGGTAGCACATGTTATGCACTGGTCGTCCACGCGCTGTGTGAGCCTTCTGGTCCGGGTATTCAAGCCTGAAAGACAGGAAACTCACCATGCATGTCACACCTTGTTCCGCGTCCACACCAGGTGCACTGCTTAGCGTTGCCACGCTATGCATGGTCGCGTTCGGCTGTGAAGCGTCGGCACCGCCAGGGAGCGGTATCAACCTCTCTGGCATGGCGATGTACGAGCGCACGACCAAAAACTTTGCACCGAACTTCGCGCTGCGCCAAGTCGCGCAGAGCACGGCATTTCTGATCGACAGCGGCAACGATGCAGCACCCGCTTTGCTAGTGGGTAGCGGACATGCACTGGAGGACAGCGCCGACATCGTCGAGGCAGAGTTGCCTGGGGTGGGGCATATCAGTTTCCCGGGTGTTGCCGGGAGGCATTTCTCCGTCGCTCGGGTGCGTTACGCCTCGCGTCGGGGCCTGGATTTCGCCATCCTCGAACTGTCCCAGACCCAGGGGGCACTCAAGGCGCTTGGGGTTGCGCCCTTGGCCTTGGCTGGACGCAAGGCCGTCGGGGGTGAAGCGGTTATCGCCGCGCCACGACTGAGTGACAGCCGTCTCGGTGTCGCCAGTTGGCCGGAACAGGACCTGCCGTGGATCGACATGAAGACTGGCGATGGTGTCGTGTACCGCCATCTGTTGAGGGTGGAGGGTGCAAGCCTGCAGCCGGGTGACTCTGGCAGTCCGGTGCTGGATGCAACGCATCGTGTCTTGGCAATCTTCCACAGCACCTTGCCTGGTGCCGGCCATGCTTCGGACCTGAGCTTCCTTCCGGCCTGCCTGACGCAGGGGCGCTTCAATGCTCAGGGCTGCGGGTTGGACAATGCCTTCAACGTGCTGGTGGAAAAAGACGATGACAGCCGCCTGATCTACAAGCAGTCCGTTCAGGCACCTATCGTCATCGATTCACCCGTGTACTCTACGACGCCCTTCTATCAGGCCAAGCTTGCGCAATGGCCGGAGCAATGTGAGCAAGCGGATGGATACGGCGTGCAGCAAGTCTCGGGTGATGCGCTGAATCTTTCTGCGACGGGCTTGATCCTGGCGCCGGCGAATCCAACGGTACTGGCGTTGTGCTTATGGGGGCGCGGGGCCGATGGACCCGAGCCTGCCAACCGCAATGCCGTGGCGTTGCCAGTGCTGGTACACCCGCCGGGGCCCGCAGCACAACCGCAGATGAGCGTCAGCGCACCCTACCAGGATGCATTCGGTCGCAGGGCCTACCGGATCAATGTGCCGTCAAGGCACATCCTGTTCCAGCGCGTGGAGTTCAAGCTGGGGCCCTGGCACAGTACCGCCTGTGCAGATCCCCGTGGCTACGGCGATTTGAGCAGCAAGATCATCGTCCGCCAAGACAGCCGCTTGTGTGCCGTGGGCATCGATCACGCCGGGCAGCGTTCAGTAGCGGTGGAGGCCAGGCTGCGCCCCTGAGCTCGAACAGTGCGCGGGTACTTTGCGGCCCGCGCACGCTTGCAGGCTCAACCCCGTCGATCAGCCACCACGCCGATCAGTACCAGCACCACCAGCAGCACCGGTGCCAGCGCATAGTTGTTGAACTGCCCCAGCCCCTTGACGATCCACGGCGTTGCGTAGATCAGCGCCGCGCCGCTGCCGATCATCACCAGCAAGGCCATGAACGGCACCCGCAAGGCGCCGGCCAGGCCGCCCAGGCGGCCTTCCACCCAGCCCTTGATATCGGTGCCGAACAGCACCAGCAGGCAGCCCACCAGGGCTAGCGAGATCTCCGACAAATTGCTGCGGCTCCAGCGGGAAACGGTCGAGAGCAGGTCAAGTACCAGGTCCATGGGTCATCCTTAATTCAAGAAGTACTGCAGCAGGTCGTTGAGGAACAGCTGGCCGCGCGGCGTGGCCGCCAATCGATCCGGTTCGACCCGCAAAAGGCCTTTTTGTTCGGCTTCACGGCGGGCTTCGGCCAGTTGTGCAAGAGGCAGGCCGGTACGCAGGTTGAACAGTTCGGCCTCCACTCCGTCGGTGAGGCGCAGGGCGTTCATCAGGAACTCGAAGGGTAGCTCTTCGGCGGGCAGCAGCTTTTCCCCGGCCTTGAACGGCTTGGCCGGGTTCAGGTAGTCCTTGGGCAGGCGGGTCTTCCAGGTGCGCAGGATGCGTCCGTCCGGGAACGACAGCTTGCCATGGGCGCCTGCACCGATGCCGATGAAGTCGCCGAAGCGCCAGTAGTTCAGGTTGTGCCGCGCGGCACGACCGGCCTGAGCGTAGGCCGAGACTTCATATTGGCGGTAACCGTGGTCGGCCATCAGCGCCTGGCCCGCTTCCTGGATATCCCAGAGGATGTCGTCCTCGGGCAGCTCCGGCGGCTGGTTCCAGAACACCGTGTTGGGTTCTACCGTCAGCTGGTACCAGGACAGGTGCGTCGGCGCCAGTTCGATGGCCTGGCGTAGGTCGCCCAAGGCGTCGTCGAGCGACTGGTCTGGCAAACCGTGCATCAGGTCCATGTTGAAGTTGTCGAAGCCTGCCGCGCGGGCCATATCGGCGGCGCGCACCGCTTCGGCGCCATTGTGGATGCGCCCGAGCTTCTCAAGCTTGGCGGGCTGGAAGCTCTGCACGCCGATGGACAGGCGGTTGATGCCGGTCTGGCGGTAGGCCTTGAACTTCTCCTGCTCGAAGGTGCCCGGGTTGGCCTCGAGGGTGATCTCGATGTCCGGGGCGAACGGGATGCGTTGCTCGACTCCGCGCAGCAGGCGCCCCAGCGCATCGGCGCTGAACAGACTGGGGGTGCCGCCGCCGAAGAAGATCGTGCTGATGGCGCGGCCCTGGACGGCCGGCAGCTCCTGGTCGAGATCGGCGAGCAGGGCGTCGATGTACTCGGCTTCTGGCAGGGTCGGGCCGGCCTGGTGCGAGTTGAAGTCGCAGTACGGGCATTTGCGCACGCACCAGGGGATATGGATATACAGCGACAGCGGCGGGAGCTCGGGAAGGACCAGGCCCGCCGGCTGCAAGGACAGCTTTTCGGTCATGCTAGGCCCAGACGTTGACGCAGCAGGGCCATGGCGCGGGCGCGGTGGCTGAGCTGGTTCTTTTCGAGCGGGGCGAGGTCGGCGCTGGAGCACTTGCGCTCCGGCACCCAGAACAGCGGGTCGTAGCCGAAGCCGTGTTCGCCGCTGGCCTCGAACAGGATGCTGCCATGCCACAAGCCTTCGCAGAGGATCGGCAGCGGATCGTCGGCATGCCGCACCAGGGCCAGCACGCAGACGAACTGCGCGCCGCGCTGGTCTGCAGGCACGTCCTTGAGGGCTTCGAGCAGCTTGGCGTTGTTCGCCGCGTCGCCCTTGCCGTCGGCGTAGCGCGCCGAGTAGATGCCCGGCGCGCCGCCGAGGAAGTCCACTGCCAGGCCCGAATCGTCGGCCAGCGCCGGCAAGCCGGAGATGCGCGCGGCGTTGCGGGCCTTGAGGATGGCGTTCTCGACGAACGACAGGCCGGTCTCCTCCGGCTCTACCTGGCTGAATTCGCCGATCGAACGCAGCTGCACGGACTCGCCGAGCATGGCCTGCAGTTCCTTGAGTTTGCCGGCGTTGTGGCTGGCCAATACGAGTTGCTGGAAATTCATCATTCGCCTGGGAACACTTCCTGGTTGAAGCTGAGTGTGTGGCTGACGCCGCCGGATTCGATATTGAGGTCGAAGGTGACGGTCTCGGCCTGGTCGATCTTGAACTGGGCGATATAGTAAACCGCGCCTTGGTCGGTGATCTGTTTGAACGACAGCGGGTTGCTGCGCCCGGTAAGGTCCTTCACGGTGCCGCTGACCACCGCCATGGCCGGCTTGCCAGCCTTGAGCACGGCGATGTTGAGCACGCCCTGGTTCTTGCTGCGGGTAAGGCCCGTGGCTGCGGCGATCTCCGGTTGCAGCATGCTCGAGGTGAAGGCGCTGTAGTGCACCGTCACGTCGCCGAAGTCCTGCTTGCGCTCGGGCCTGGCGGCATCGGCAGCCAGTACCGGCAAGGCCAGGCACAGGCTGATCAGAAACAGTGCTAGTCGACGCATGATCGCATTCCTCCGTTCGCGAGGGTCAGACCGCGAGCTGGTGCTCCTGCAGGCCCGGGCTGCTGACCCGATAGATACCGATTTCACCTAGAAGATTAGGCCAAAGCCGGCCGCCCAACCCATTACGGTGCAGGCGGTCGACGGCCAGGCGGTCGAGCACCTTGGCGTGGCGCTCATGGCACAGGTTCTCGAAGTCTTCGAAGGTGCAGAAGTGGATGTTCGGGGTGTTGTACCAGGTATACGGCATGAAGTCCGATACCGGCATGCGACCCTTGGTCGCCAGGTACCAGCGGCAGCGCCAGTGGCCGAAGTTGGGGAAGGTGATGATGCACTGGCGGCCTACACGCAGCATCTCGTCGAGGATCCGGTCGGGGTATTCCACGGCCTGCAGGGCCTGGGTCATGACCACCACGTCGAAGCTGTTGCTGGCGAAGTTGCCCAGGCCCTTGTCGAGGTCCTGTTCGATGACGTTGACGCCCTTGGCCACGCACGCGGCGATGTTGTCGGCGTCGATTTCCAGGCCATAGCCGGTGACGTTCTTGCGCTCGCGCAGCGAGGCCAGCAGTTCGCCGTTGCCGCAACCGAGGTCGAGTACCCGGCTGCCGGCGGGGATCCAGTCTTGGATGATTTCCAGGTCGGCTCTCATGGGGTCCTCAGACAGCGATGCGGTTCATGTAGTTGGCGAAGCCCTGCATGTAGCGGGGCGTCGGGATGAGGAAGGCGTCGTGGCCGTAGGGCGAGTCGATGTCCAGGTAGCAGACGTTCTTGCGCGCGGCCATCAGGGCGTCGACGATCTCCCGCGAACGGGCCGGCGAGAAGCGCCAGTCGGTGGTGAACGACATGATGCAGTAGTCCGCCTTGACGTGCGCCAGGGTGGCCGCCAGGTCGCCGCCATGGGCCGCGGCCGGGTCGTAGTAGTCCAGCGCCTTGGTCATCAGCAGGTAGGTGTTGGCGTCGAAACGCCCGGAGAACTCCTCGCCCTGGTAGCGCAGGTAGCTCTCGACCTGGAACTCGACGCTGTGGAAGTCGTAGTTGAGCTTGTCGCTCTTGAGCTCGCGGCCGAATTTCTCGCCCATCGAGTCGTCCGACAGGTAGGTGATGTGGCCGACCATGCGCGCCAGCATCAGGCCGCGCTTGGGGACCACGCCCTGGTCCTGGAACGAGCCGCCGTGGAATTCGGGGTCGGTGAGGATGGCCTGGCGCGCCACTTCGTTGAAGGCGATGTTCTGAGCCGACAGCTTGGGCGCCGAGGCGATGTCCACGCAGTGGCGCACCCGGTCGGGGTAGGTGATGGTCCATTGCAATGCCTGCATGCCGCCAAGGCTGCCGCCGACGATGGCGGCCCAGGTCTGGACGCCTAGGCGATCGGCCAGGCGCGCCTGGCTGTGTACCCAGTCTTCCACGGTCAGTACCGGGAAGTCGGCGCCGTAGGGCTTGCCAGTGGCCGGGTTGAGGCTGCTGGGGCCGGTGCTGCCGTTGCAGCCGCCGAGGTTGTTCAGGCTGACCACGAAGAACCGGTTGGTGTCGATTGGCTTGCCGGGGCCGATGCAGCTGTCCCACCAGCCCGGCTTGCGGTCGCTGGCGGCATGATAGCCGGCGGCATGGTGGTGGCCGGACAACGCGTGGCAGATAAGCACGGCGTTGCTGGCGCTGGCGTTCAGCTGGCCATAGGTTTCGTAGATGAGTTCGTAGCTGGCCAGGGCGCGGCCACAGGCCAGGGCCAGCGGTTCATCGAACCGGGCGACTTGCGGTGTTACCAGACCGACGGAATCTTCGGGAAGGACAGTGGACATCGACCCTGCTCACGCTTGACGGAGGCGTAAGTCTAAAGAGCGCTACCACCAGCGGCAAGCAAAGGCTTGCCGCTGGAAGTGTCGATGTGCCGGGGGCGGATCAGATCATCCGCCACAGCTCCTGCGGCATGCCGGCGTAGGCGGCCAGCTGCGGCATGAGGAACGACTGGATCACCTGGATGGCGATGAAGGCGAAGATCGGCGAGATGTCCATGCCGCCGAGGTTCGGCACCAGGCGCCGGAAGGGTGCCAGCACCGGCTCGCTGATCTGGTAGGCCAGCTCGGCCGCTGGGTTGTGGCTGTTCGGTGCGACCCAGGAGACGATCACCATGACGATCATCGCCACCCAGAAAATCTTCAGGAACAGCGAAGTGATGCCCAGGATCGACCACATCAGCAGGTGCAGGATGTCGCCGAAAGTGCCGTAGGTGACCATCAGCACGAAGGCCATCAACAGCGCCTGGATGATGATCGACAGCAGCAGCGACGAGGTGTCCAGGCCGGCGATGCTGGGGATCACCCGGCGCAGCGGCTTGAGCAGCGGCTGGGTGGCGCGCACGGCGAACTGGCTGAGCGGGTTGTAGAAGTCGGCCTTGACCAGTTGCAGCACGAAGCGCAGCAGGACGATCACCAGGTACAGGCTGACCAAGGTTTGCACCACGAAGATCGCGGCGCCGGACAGTGCATTCATCAAAGGCTCCTTATTTGCCCAGTTGTTCGGCCAGCTCGGCGGAACGGGTTGCCGCGGCTTGCAGTGCCTGCTCGACGATCGCTTCGAAGCCGCTGGCCTGGAAGGACTTGATCGCCGCCTCGGTGGTGCCGGCCGGCGAGGTGACGCGGCGGCGCAGTTCGGCGGCGTCGACATCGCTGGCTACCGCCATGCGCGCGGCGCCCAGGGCGGTTTGCAGGGTGAGTTGCGAGGCGGTTTCGCGTGGCAGGCCGAGTTTCTCGCCGGCGGCGGTCATGGCTTCGATCAGCAGGAAGAAGTACGCCGGGCCGCTGCCGGAAACGGCGGTGACGGCGTCCAGTTGCTGTTCCTGTTGCAGCCACAGTGCGGTGCCCACCGCGGACAACAGTTGCTCGGCTTGCTGGCGTTGTGCGGCGGACACTTGCTCGGTTGCATAGAGGCCGCTGACCCCTTGGCGCAACAACGCCGGGGTGTTGGGCATGCAGCGCACCAGCGGGACCTGGCCCAGCCAGGCCTGCAGGCTGGCGCAGGTGATGCCGGCGGCAATCGAGACGATCAGTTGGCCGGGTTTCAGGTTGGGCTTGAGCGTTTCGCAGACCGCCTTCATCACCTGCGGCTTGACCGCGAGGACGATCACATCCACGCCGTCGATGGCCTGGGCGTTGCTTTCGAAGGCTGCGATGCCGTGTTCGGCCTGGATCCGCGCGCGGGTCTCGGCACCCGGGTCGCTGGCGCGAATCTGCGCGGCGTCCAGGCCCTGGGCACGCAGGCCGCCGATCAGGCTGGCGGCCATGTTGCCGGCGCCGATAAAGGCAATACGAGTCTTGCTCATGTCAGGTCCTTGAGGGAAAGAGTGAGTTAAGCATGGATTCAGGCCTGGCCGTAGTCGCGGGCACCGAACAGGGCGGTGCCGATGCGGACCCAGGTCGCCCCTTGGGCGATGGCGGCTTCCAGGTCATGGCTCATGCCCATCGACAGGGTGTCCAGGCCAAGGCCCAGTTGCTCCTGGAGCTGGCGCAGGGTGGCGAAGGCGGCCTCTTGTTCGGCGCGCTCCTCGGTCGGTTCCGGGATCGCCATCAGCCCGCGCAGGCGCAGGCCGGGCAGGGCATTCACGGCCTGCGCCAGGGCCGGCAACTCGGCTGGAGCGCAACCGGACTTGCTGTCCTCGCCACTGACATTCACCTGCAGGCAGATGTTCAGCGGCGCCAGGCCGGCGGGGCGCTGCTCGCTGAGGCGTTGGGCGATCTTCAGGCGGTCCACGGAATGTACCCAGTCGAAATGCTCGGCGATGGCC
This sequence comes from Pseudomonas muyukensis, assembly GCF_019139535.1. Classification (NCBI taxonomy): domain Bacteria; kingdom Pseudomonadati; phylum Pseudomonadota; class Gammaproteobacteria; order Pseudomonadales; family Pseudomonadaceae; genus Pseudomonas; species Pseudomonas muyukensis. The sequence continues at coordinate 990,116 of NZ_CP077073.1, forward strand.
TTGGTCTTGTTCGACTGAATGGGGCCGATGAAGTGCCAGATCAAGGGCAGGTCGGAAAGTGCCTGTTGTTTGGTCAGGGCTTCCTGAAGGTAATTCTCACCTACATCGCGCAGGCCGGCGGCGTAGGCCTCGCGGATGGCGCTGGCAGGCTTGGTCTTGCTCACCGCCAGCAGCTGGACGCTGGCGGGATCGCGCCCGGCGGCCCTGGCCGCGCTGTCGATGCGGCGGGCAATGGCGCAAATGTTGTCTGCTAGGGTGGACATGGTTGGTCGCCGACGGCTTTGGGGTCTGCGGCATTCTACCTGCTTGCTCGTCGTTGGGGAGTCTCATGGATGTGACCGAGCTGCTGGGCCAGGCCCGGGCGGCGGGTGCCAGCGACCTGCACCTGGCCGTGGGGGAGCGGCCGTTGCTGCGCCTGGAGGGTGTGTTGCAGCGGCTGGCGCTTGCGCCGTTGACCGCGCTGGTGCTGGAGCAAGGCATGGCCGCGTTGCTCGACGACGACCAGCGCCGGCAATGGCTGGCGGCAGACGAACTGGACCTGGCGGTGAGCCTGCCTGGGCTGGGGCGCTTTCGGCTGAACCTGTTTCGTCAGTGCAATGGGCTGGGCGCCAGCGTGCGCTTGATCCCGGCGCAGGTGCCGAATCTCGAGGCGCTGGAGCTGGTGGATGTTTTTGCAGCTATCAGCCGCTGTCGTGATGGCCTGGTGCTGGTGAGCGGGCCGACCGGCAGCGGCAAGTCCAGCACATTGGCGGCGCTGGTCGACCGCCTCAACCGCGACCATGCGCTGCACATCGTCACCCTCGAAGACCCGATCGAAGTGATCCACAGCGGCCAACGCAGCCTGGTCAATCAGCGCGAGATCGGGCGTCACAGCCGCGACTTCGCCCAGGGCCTGCGCAGTGCCCTGCGCCAGGATCCGGATGTGATCATGGTTGGTGAACTGCGTGACCTGGAGAGCATCCGCCTGGCGCTGCGGGCAGCGGAAACCGGGCATCTGGTGCTGGCCACCGTGCATACACGCTCGGCGGTGAACAGCATCGACCGGCTGGTGGAGGTGTTCGCGCCGCAAGAGAAACCATTGGTGCGCGCGATGCTCGCCGAATCGCTACGCCTGGTGGTCGCGCAGGTGCTGGTCAGGCGTCGCGGTGGCGGGCGTGTGGCGGCGCGTGAGGTGCTGGTGGCGACGCCTGCGGTGCGCAATTTGATCCGCGAGGGACGGATGGCGCAGCTCTACTCGTTGATGCAGGCGGGCGGGGCGGTCGGGATGCGGACGATGGAGGCGGCGATGCAGGCGCTGAAGGCCCAAGGTGTGCTGTAGGCGGCAACACCCAGGCGTGCCTGCTTCGCCAGCAGCAGGGGGCTTGGGCTTAGCGTTTGGCCAGGCGCAGCGCCTGCTGCTCTTTGGGCAGCACGCGCTTGGCCACCACGTAGTGCTTCTGCCAGTAGGGTTTTTCCAGGCTGTCGATGCTTACCCGCTTGCCGGTGCGCGGGGCGTGGATGAAGCGGTCGTTGCCCAGGTAGATGGCCACATGGTTGACCCGGCGGCTCTTGATGTTGAAGAAGATCAGGTCGCCCGGCTTGAGGTCGCCCTTGGCCACCTTCACCCCCTGGCCCTGGGCCATGGCGTTGGAGGTGCGCGGCAGGTCGACATCGGCCACGTCGTTGAAGGCGTACTTGACCAGGCCGCTGCAGTCGAAACCTTTCTTCGGGCTGCTGCCGCCCCAGCGGTAGGGGGTGCCGAGCACGTTCACCGCGCGGCTGAGCACCTCACTGCTCTGCTTGGGCGACATCGCCACGGCCTGCAGGCCCACGGCCTGTTGCTTGGCGGCGTTGCCTGGGCGGGCGCGCAGGGTGGTGGTGCGGTATTGAACCGGGGCGCGTTTCACCGTGGCATCGGCATTGGCCGTGTAACCGGTGAAACCGCTGGGGAGTCGTTGCTCACGGTTGGTGGCGTGGGCGGCCAGGGGCAATAAAAGGCAGAGGGTCAGCCATGTCTTGAAGAAAGGTGGCATAGATGAAGCTCTTATAGGTGTTGGCGCGCAACTTTATAACAGCTTTTTGATCAAATTCTGATCCGTTGGTCGCTCGGCCACGTACCATATGTCGGGTCAACACGGAAAAGTCACATTTTCCGTTAGAAAATTTTCGGCTAACCCACGAGGGCTTCGAATGAATGGTTATCAACAGGGTGTGCCTGCGCACGACACCCACAGCAAGGTCCTCGGCTACCTGCTCTGGATCTTCGGCTTCACCGGTTCGCACCGGTTCTACTATGGCAAACCCGTTACCGGGACGATCTGGTTCTTCACCTTTGGCCTGCTCGGCATCGGCTGGCTGATCGACCTGTTCCTGATCCCGTCGATGGACCGCGAGGCGGACGTGCGCTTTGAGTCCGGTGGGGTGGACTACAACCTGGCGTGGATCTTCCTGACCTTCCTGGGCATCTTCGGCGTGCACCGCCTGTACCAGGGCAAATGGATCAGCGCGTTGATCTACCTGTTCACCGGTGGCCTGTTCCTGCTGGGGGTGCTGTATGACTTCTGGACCCTGAACCGGCAGATTTCCGAGGTCAACCTCGCCCGTCGGCGGGTATGAAAAAAGGCCTTGTCGCGGTGTGCGGCAAGGCCTTTTTCGTTATTGGCGGCGTTGTTGCAGCAGCAGGTTGCTGAAGCCTGCCCCGGCCAGTTGCTTCTGCGCCACGGTCAGCTGTTCGCGGTTGCTGAACGGGCCGACCATCACGCGGTACCAGGTCTCTTCCTTGACCGTCCCCGACTCCACCTTCACCGCCTGGCCGAGCAGGATGATCTGTGCGCGGACCTTGTCGGCGTCCGCCTGCTTGCGGAACGAGCCGGCCTGCAGGAAGAACTGGGTGGTGGCCGCCGGCTTGATCACCGGTGGTGCCGGTGGCGGTGTCTGCCCCAGCAGCGCGGCCTGGGCACGGGCGGTATCGATCTTCGCCGCCTCCGCCGGGGTGACCGGCGTGCTCGGCACCGGTGGTTGCGCCGGCACCGGCGGGGTCTTCTCCGGCACGGCCTCGGGCGGCACGATCACCTCCGACTCCGGCAGCAGGGTGTAGAAGTCGTACTTCGGCTTCACCGGCTGCTGGGGTGTCGGCGTGGTGGTCTTGCTGGTCTCGGCGACTCGCTCCGGCTTCTGCTGTTCGGGCTTGGCGCGCTTGATATCGCCGCCGCCGGGTTCGAGCTTCATCAGGAACACGATAAAGGCGCCCACGGTCAGGCCGACCGCCAGCCACACCCAGCCGGGGATCGGCTGCTTGGCGGGTGGCTGGTGGCGGCTGGCGCCGCGCTTGGGCGCGGGTTTTTTCTTTGCAGCCAACTTACATGCGCTCCAGGGTTTCCAGGCCGAGCAGCTCCAGGCCCTGCTTGAGGGTGCGGCCGGTCAGGGCGGCCAGGCGCAGGCGGCTCTGCTGCTGTTCGGCGGTATCGGCGGAGAGGATCGGGCAGTTCTCGTAGAAGCTTGAGAACAGGCCGGCGAGGTCGTACAGGTAGCTGCACAGTACGTGCGGGGTGCCCTTGTCGGCAACGTTGTTGAGGATTTCGCCGAACTGCGCCAGGCGCGCGGCCAGGTCCTGCTCATGGGCCGCCTGCAGGACGATTGCGCCGTCCACCTCGTCGAAACCCTTGCCCAGCTTGCGGAACACACCGGCCACGCGGGTGTAGGCATAGAGCAGGTAGGGCGCGGTGTTGCCTTCGAAGTTGAGCATCAGTTCGAAATTGAAGCTGTAGTCGCTGGTGCGGTGCTTGGACAGGTCGGCGTACTTGACCGCGCCGATACCGACCACCTCGCCGATGTGGCGCAGTTCGTCCTCGCCCAGCGAGGGGTTCTTTTCCTTGACCAGCGCGTAGGCGCGGTCCTTGGCTTCGCTGAGCAGGTCGATGAGCTTGACGGTGCCGCCATCGCGGGTCTTGAACGGACGGCCGTCGGCGCCGTTCATGGTGCCGAAGCCCATGTGCTCCATTTTCATCGGGTGGCCGACGAAGCCGGCACGGCGGGCCACTTCGAACACCTGGTTGAAGTGCAGGGCCTGGCGCTGGTCGACGAAGTACAGGGCGCGATCAGCGTGCAGCGTGTTGCTGCGGTAGCGTACCGCGGCCAGGTCGGTGGTGGCGTACAGGTAGCCGCCGTCGGCCTTCTGCACGATCACCGGCAAAGGCTCGCCTTCGCTGTTCTTGAATTCGTCGAGGAACACGCACTGGGCGCCCTGGTCCTCGACCAGCAGGCCCTTGGCCTTGAGGTCGGCGACCACGTTGGCCAGGTCGGCGTTGTAGGCGCTCTCGCCCATCACGTCAGCCATGGTCAGCTTGACGTTGAGCAGCTCGTAGGTCTTCTGGCAGTGCGACAGCGAGATGTCCTTGAAGCGCGTCCACAGGGCCATGCACTCAGGGTCGCCGGCCTGCAGCTTGACCACCAGGCCGCGGGCGCGGGTGGCGAACGCCTCGGACTCGTCGAAGCGCTTCTTCGCGGCGCGGTAGAAGTTCTCCAGATCCGACAGTTCGTCGCTGGTGATCGGGTTCTCTTCCAGGTACGCCAGCAGCATGCCGAACTGGGTACCCCAGTCGCCGACGTGGTTCTGGCGGATGACGTCGTCGCCGAGGAACTCCAGCACCCGCGCGACGCTGTCGCCGATGATGGTCGAGCGCAGGTGGCCGACGTGCATCTCCTTGGCCAGGTTCGGCGCCGACATGTCGATGACGACTTTCTCGGCCGGGCCGGCCTTGCGCACACCCAGTTGGGCATCGGCCAGGGCGGCGTCGAGGCGCTGAGCCAGGGCGGCGGTGTTCTGGAAGAAGTTCAGAAAGCCAGGGCCGGCGATCTCGACCTTGCTGATGTCGGCGCTGGCGGGCAGGGCGGCGATCAGCTTTTCAGCCAGGTCGCGTGGCTTCATGCCGGCCGGCTTGGCCAGCATCATGGCGATGTTGCTGGCGAAGTCGCCGTGGGTCTTGTCCCGGGCGTTTTCCACCTGGATCGCCGGCGTCAGCCCGTCAGGCAGCACACCGTCGGCGACGAGTTGGGTGAGGGCTTGCTGGATCAGCTGGCGAATGGTGTCTTTCATGGGGTTCTCTTTTCGACCGCAAGCGCGGTGGAGCGCTTCGATGCGCAGGTGGAAAAACTGGGCATTATCCGTTGCCGGGGGCGGGTTGCCAACCTTTTGGCCGGTATCGCTGGTCAGGCGTGGGGGCGGGCTTGCCCCGCGATGGGCTCGATCGCGGGGCAAGCCCGCTCAATCGCTCAATACAGGTCGACCGGGTCGACATCCAGCGACCAGCGTACCTGGCGCCCCGATGGCATCTGCTCCAACACTAGCAACCAGGCGCTGATCAGTCGATGCAAGGGGCCCCGGGCATTGGCCTGGAGCAATAGTTGCGCGCGGAATCGGCCCGCCCGTCGCTCCATCGGCGCGGGCACCGGGCCCAGCAGCTCGATACCGTGCAGGCCTTGCTCGCGCAGCAGGCGCTCGGCGGCGCTGCACGCCTCGTCGAGGAAGCTTTCTGCCTGGCCCGGCATGTGCGCATCGGCGCGCAGCAGGGTCAGGTGGGCGAACGGTGGCAGGCCGGCGGCGCGGCGTTCGCTCAGGGCCTGCTCGGCGAAGGCGAAGTAGCCCTGCTCGGTGAGTTGCACCAGCAGCGGATGGTCGGCCAGGTGGGTCTGTACGATCACCTTGCCAGGCTCCTCGGCCCGCCCAGCGCGGCCGGCCACCTGGACGATCAACTGGGCCATGCGCTCGCTGGCGCGGAAGTCGCCGGAGAACAACCCGCCGTCGGCATCGAGGATGGCCACCAGGGTCACCCGGGGGAAGTGATGCCCCTTGGCCAGCATCTGGGTGCCGACCAGGATGCTCGGCTGGCCGCGCTGGATGGTGCTGAACAGCTGGTGCATGGCGTCCTTGCGCGAGGTGCTGTCGCGGTCCACGCGCAGGATCGGGTAGTCGGGGAACAGCACCTTGAGGCGCTCTTCGGCGCGCTCGGTGCCAGCACCCACCGGGCGCAGGTCGACATGGGCGCACTGCGGGCACTGCAGTGGCAGGCGCTCGTCGTAGCCGCAATGGTGGCAGCGCAGCACGCCCGAGCGTTGGTGCACGGTCATGCGCGCGTCGCAGCGCGGGCACTCCGACAGCCAGCCGCAGTCATGGCACAGCAGGGTCGGGGCGAAGCCACGGCGGTTGAGGAACACCAGCACCTGCTGGCCAGCCTCCAGGGTCTGGCGGATGGCCTGTTGCAACGGGCCGCTGATGCCGCTGTCCAGCGGCAGGCTGCGCACATCCAGGCGCAGGAAGCGCGGCGGCTTGGCACCACCGGCGCGCTGGGTCATGCGCAGCAGGCCGTAGCGGCCGCTGTGGGCGTTGTGCAGGCTCTCCAGCGACGGCGTGGCCGAGCCCAGCAGGATCGGCACGTTCTCCTGGTGCGCGCGTACCACCGCCAGGTCGCGGGCATGGTAGCGCAGGCCTTCCTGCTGCTTGTAGGAGCCGTCGTGCTCCTCGTCGATGATGATCAGCCCGGGGTTTTTCATCGGCGTGAACAATGCCGAGCGGGTGCCGATGATGATGTCGGCCTCGCCATCGCGGGCCGCCAGCCAGGCGTCCAGGCGTTCGCGGTCGCTCACTGCCGAATGCAGCAGGGCGATGCGGGCGTTGAAGCGTTGTTCGAAGCGCTGCAGGGTCTGCGGGCCGAGGTTGATCTCGGGAATCAGAATCAATGCCTGCTTGCCGGCCTCGAGGGTCTCGCGGATCAGTTGCAGGTAGACCTCGGTCTTGCCGCTGCCGGTGACGCCGGCCAGCAAATAGGCATGGAAGCCGCCGAAGCCCGCGCGCACGGCCTCGAAGGCGGCGCGTTGCTCCTCGTTGAGCGGCAGCTCCGGCTGGGCCAGCCAATGTTCGTGGCGTGCTGCCGGCAGGTGGCGGCGTACTTCGACCTGCACCAGTTCCTTGGCCAGCAGCAGGTCGAGGCTGTCCTTGTTCAGGCCAAGCTTGCCCAGCAGCGCGTGGGCAACACCGTGGGGGTGCTGCGACAGGGTCTTGAGCGCTTCGCGCTGGCGTGGCGCCCGGGTGATGCGAGGGTCTTCCAGGCGCGCGCCGCCGGCAACGTGCCAGAAGCGCTCCTGGCGGGCCTCGGCCGGCTCGCCCTGGCGTAGCAGCGTCGGCAGCGCCCAGCTGAGGGTGTCGCCGAGGCTGTGCTGGTAGTACTGGGCGGTCCACAGGCACAGCCTGAACAACGCCGGCGGTAGCGGCGAGACCGGGTCGAGCAGGGCGCTGGCAGGCTTGAGCTTGTCGGCCGGCACTTCGCTTTTGTCGGCGACCTCCACCAGCACCCCGATCATCTCGCGTCGACCGAATGGCACGCGGATGCGCATGCCAGGGGTCAGCGCCTGGCGTGCCATGCTCGCAGTGGCCCGGTAGTCGAACAGGCGACGCAGGGGCGAGGGCAGGGCAAGGCGCAGGATGACGTCGGACACGCGGAAGGTCTCTGGAGGGCGTTTCACAAATCAGGCGAGCCTAGCAGACGACAGCCGGTGCAAGCGACAACTTGCGCTGGCCCTGCGCTCTGGTATTATTCGCCGCCTAATTACGTGCGGTATTCAACAATAGGTGTTGGGTGGCGGCACGCAGCTCGAGGAAGTGACCATGAAAGCAGATATTCATCCGAACTACGAAGCGGTTGCAGTCACCTGCAGCTGCGGCAACAAATTCGAAACCCGTTCGACCCTGGGTAGCACCCTGGCGATCGACGTTTGCAACCTGTGCCACCCGTTCTACACCGGTAAGCAGAAAGTCCTGGACACCGGTGGTCGCGTACAGAAGTTCGCCGATCGCTTCGGTATGTTCGGTACCAAGAAGTAATCATGCGCATGGCGAATCTCTCGAGGTTCGCGCTGTTGCAAAAGAAGGCGCCCCTGGTGGGCGCCTTTTTTGTGGGCGCGATCTGGCATTTTCCAGCCTTGGCGTTCTGTCCGCTGCCCGAGCAGGCGCAGCAGGTGGCGGTGCGCACTGTGGTCGATGGCGACACCCTGCGCCTGGTCGATGGCCGCAGCGTGCGGCTGATCGGTATCAATGCCCCGGAGATCGGCCGCAAGGGGCGGACCAGCGAAGCCTATGCCGAGGCGGCCAAGCGGCGCCTGCAAGCCTTGGTAAGGGCCAACGACGGACGGGTCGGGCTGGTGCTGGGGGCTGAGCCCAAGGACAAGTACGGGCGCACCCTGGCGCACATCTATGGCCGTACTGGCGACAATTTCGAAGCACAACTGCTCAGCGAAGGCCTGGGCTATCGGGTTGCCATCGCGCCCAACGTCAGCCTGTCGCGCTGCCAGCAGCAAGCCGAGCAGGTGGCGCGCAAGGCGGCCGCCGGGCTTTGGCGACAGTCGCCGGTGCTGCGCGCGGGGGATATCCGCCAGTCCGGCTTTGCGGTCATCGCCGGCAAAGTCACGGGTATCGAGCGCAATCGTGGCGGTACCTGGCTGGAGCTCGACGACAGCCTGGTGCTGCAGGTACCCGCTCGTCTGCAACGCAGCTTCCCTGCCAGCTTCTTCGCTAACCTCAAGGGACGCCAGGTCGAGGCGCGCGGCTGGGTGCTGGATCGTTCCCGCAAAGGCGGGCTCAAGCCCGGGCAGCGACGCTGGCTGTTGCCATTGACCGATCCGAGCATGGTGGAGCCTAAATAGTTGTAGACAGTTTGCTATTGGATTGTACACACTGGGCCCGGTAAGCCCCGTGGGTTATAGCGTAAAGTCGTAGGCCAGAGGCCTTGACACCGAGTGACCGGGCAGTCTTGTCGCCCCCCGGCTCTTTGCGTATCCTCGGCGGTCCGTCAGAACAGTAAATAGCGGAATGCCCATCATGTCAGACCTGAAAACCGCCGCTCTCGAATACCATGCTCAGCCTCGTCCGGGGAAACTGAGCGTCGAGCTCTCCAAGCCCACCGCCACCGCCCGCGACCTCGCCCTGGCCTACAGCCCAGGCGTCGCCGAACCCGTGCGCGAGATCGGTCGTGATCCAGAGCTGGCCTACAAATACACCGGCAAGGGCAACCTGGTCGCGGTGATTTCCGATGGCACCGCCATCCTCGGTCTGGGTGACCTCGGCCCGCTGGCCTCCAAGCCAGTGATGGAAGGCAAGGGTGTTCTGTTCAAGCGTTTCGCCGGTATCGACGTGTTCGACATCGAAGTCGAGTCCGAGAGCCCGCAGGCTTTCATTGACACCGTGCGCCGCATTTCCATCACCTTCGGTGGCATCAACCTCGAAGACATCAAGGCGCCAGAGTGCTTCGAGATCGAGCGCACCCTGATCGAGCAGTGCGACATCCCGGTATTCCACGATGACCAGCACGGTACCGCCATCGTCACCGCGGCCGGCATGATCAACGCCCTGGAAATCGCCGGCAAGAAGCTCGAAGAAGCGAAGATCGTCTGCCTGGGCGCCGGCGCCGCGGCCATCTCCTGCATGAAGCTGCTGGTGAGCATGGGTGCCAAGGTCGAGAACATCTTCATGATCGACCGCAGCGGCGTGATCCACGCTGGCCGTGACGACCTGAACCAGTACAAGGCCCAGTTCGCCCACGCCACCGACAAGCGCACCCTGGCCGACGCCCTCGACGGCGCCGATGTGTTCGTCGGCCTGTCCGGCCCGAACCTGCTGAGCCCGGAAGGCCTGAAGTCGATGGCGGCCAACCCGATCGTGTTCGCCTGCTCGAACCCTGATCCGGAAATCAAGCCAGAGCTGGCCCACGCCACTCGCAGCGACGTGATCATGGCCACCGGTCGTTCCGACTACCCGAACCAGGTCAACAACGTGCTGGGCTTCCCGTTCATCTTCCGTGGTGCCCTGGACGTTCGCGCCAAGCGCATCAACGAAGAAATGAAGATTGCCGCCGCCATCGCCCTGAAGGACCTGGCCAAGCAGCCGGTGCCGAAGGAAGTGTGCGAGGCCTACGGTGTACAGGCCCTGGAATTCGGCCGTGAATACATCATTCCGAAGCCGCTGGACGCACGTCTGATCACCGTGGTTTCCGATGCCGTGGCCAAGGCCGCCATCGAATCCGGCGTGGCTACCCTGCCTTATCCGAAGCACTACCCGCTGAAAAGCGTGGATGACGTGTTCAACGGCTGATGCCGTTGTAGCGACATGAAAAAGCCCCGGCTCGCAAGAGCCGGGGCTTTTTGTTTGCCGATGTCCGGCTGGCGCGGTCCCTTGTAGGCGCGGCCTTGCCGAGGCCGCTCCTGCACGGACGGTGTGTTTAGAACAGGTCCATCGGCGCCGCTTCATCCGCCGGCAGCGGGCTGCCTGGTGCCGCGCCATTGCCCAGTTCGTCCACCGAAGGCGGCGAATCCTCGGCCTTGAACAGCTCGAAGTAGGCATTCGGCGTGCTCGGGGTGGCGGCGCGGCCGCTCACTGGATCAACGCGCAGGCTGAGAATGCCCTCGGGCTCGGCAGGCGCATGCTCGGGCATGCCCTTGAGGGCGGCGCCCATGAAACTCATCCAGATCGGCAGGGCCACGGTGCCGCCGTACTCGCGGCGGCCCAGGGTTTCCGGCTGGTCGAAGCCGACCCATACGGTGGTGACGTAGTCGGCGTTGTAACCGGAGAACCAGGCGTCCTTGGACTCGTTGGTGGTGCCGGTCTTGCCTGCCAGGTCGGTACGGCCCAGGGCCAGTGCCCGGCGGCCGGTACCGCGCTTGATCACATCCTGCAGCATGCTGGTGAGGATGTACGCGGTGCGCCCGTCGATGATCTGCTCGGCCACTGCCGGCGCCTGCGGCGCAGCCGCGACCTGGCCATAGGCCGATGGCGCCTCGCCGGGTACCGGGGCGACGCTGATCGGCTGCTCGGGCGCGGCGAGACCGGCCTGGTCCTGGCTGCCCTGGGGCACGCGCGCCGGGTTGGCGGTGAACAGCGTCTCGCCGTTGCGGCTGTCGATGCGCTCGATCAGGTAGGGGTTGATCTTGTAGCCGCCGTTGGCGAAGGCGCTCCAGCCGGTGGCGATCTCCATTGGCGTCAGCGTCGCGGTGCCCAGTGCCAGCGACAGGTTGCGCGGCAGGTCTTGCTTGTTGAAGCCGAACTTGGCGATGTAGTCGATGGTGCGGTCCACGCCCATGGCTTGCAGCAGGCGGATCGACACCAGGTTACGTGACTTGTACAGCGCCTCGCGCATGCGGATCGGGCCGAGGAAGGTGTTGGTGTCGTTCTTCGGACGCCAGACCTTGTCCAGGTATTCGTCGACGAACACGATCGGTGCGTCGTTGACCAGGCTGGCGGCGGTGTAGCCGTTGTCCAGGGCAGCGCTATAGACGAAAGGCTTGAAGCTCGAGCCCGGCTGGCGCTTGGCCTGCATGGCACGGTTGTAGTTGCTCTGCTCGAACGAGAAGCCGCCGACCAGGGCGCGGATGGCGCCATCGCGGGGGTCGAGGGTGACCAGTGCGCTCTGCGCGCCCGGCACCTGGCTGAACTTGAGCGTGCCGTCCTCCAGGCGCTGCAGGCGCACCAGGTCGCCGACCTGGGCGACATCGGCCGGGGCTTGCGGCGCGCGGCCCTGGGCGTTGTTGTTGAGGTACGGCCGGGCCCACTTCATGGTGTCCCAGGCCACGGTCTCTTCCAGGCCGGCGCGGGTCATCACCTTCAGGCCGGTCTTCTCGACCTGGGTGACGATCGCCGGCTCCAGGCCGCCGAGGGTGCGTTGCTTGCCCAGGTCCTGCAGCCAGGCGGCGCGGGTCTTGCCTGGGAAGCGCGCTTCCGGGCCACGGTAGCCGTGGCGCTCGTCGTATACGCTAAGGCCGTTGAGCACAGCGTTGTTGGCCATTTGCTGGGTGGCGCTGGGCACCGTGGTGGTGACGCGGAAACCTTCGGTATAGGCGTCGCTGCCGTAGCGGCCGACCATCTCGGCGCGGGCCATCTCGGCCACGTAGGGGGCGCTCACTTCCGGGGTCGGCACGTGGTAGCTGGCGTTCAGTGGCTCGGCCAGGGCGGCCTGGTAACTGGCCTCGTCGATCTTGCCGAGCTTGTACATGCGCCCGAGGATCCAGTCGCGGCGCTCCTTGGCACGCACCGGGTTGGCCAGCGGGTTGAAGCGCGACGGCGCCTTCGGCAGGCCGGCGATCATGGCCATCTGCGCCAGGCTGACATCGCGGATCGACTTGCCGTAGTACACCTGCGCCGCGGCATCGATGCCGTAGGCGCGGTTACCCAGGTAGATCTTGTTGACGTACAGCTCGAGGATCTCGTCCTTGGTCAGCTCGCGCTCGATCTGCAGGGCCAGGAGGATCTCGTTGGTCTTGCGCGAAAAGCTGCGTTCGCTGGTCAGGAAGAAGTTCTTCGCCACCTGCATGGTGATGGTGCTGCCGCCGGTCTGGATATGCCCGGACTTGAGCAGCTGCGACGCGGCGCGCATCAGGCTGCTGGGGTCGACGCCGTAGTGGTTGAGGAAATTGTCGTCCTCGGCAGACAGAAGCGCCTGGATGAACTGTGGGGGAATTTCCTGGAACTTGATGGGCGAGCGGCGCATTTCGCCGAACTCGGCGATCAGCTTGCCGTCGCTGCTGTAGACCCTCAGGGGGATTTGCAACTGGACGCTTCTGAGTGCGTCGACCGAGGGCAGGCTGGGACTAAGATACAGAAACGCACCGCTCACACCGAGTACGAGCGCGCAGATGACTGCGACGAAAGACCACCAGAAGAACTTCAGCAGGCGTATCAAGGCTTTGGGGTGTCCTGGTTGAGGAGTGGAGGGCGCGAGGGGCCGGCGGACGGGAAAATTCGCTGGGCATTATAAGCATTTTTCGCCCCGCCGGGTGACCGCCCGGGGCGGCGCGGCGACCGCCTGCAGCGCAATGGCACGGGCTGCGCACGACAGGGAAGTGACAGTCATGCTTGGAGACTTTGGCCGCAGCGTCGGTTCACTGCTGGGGGTGGAAATTACCGCCGATTTCATACGAATGGTGCATCTGCGCCGGCACAGGCGGGCCTTGCGGGTCGCCGGTTGGGCCGTAGAGCCCTACCTGGGCGCTTCATCCGCGGGTAACGAGCACTTGCACAGGGCGTTGCGCAAAGCGCATGCGCGTTGCGCGACACGCCAGCGCCAGGTGGCCCTGGCACTGCCGGCCTGCCAGGTGATCTGCAAGGTTTGCCAAGTGCTGGCCGACCCGTCCGCTCAGGCCATGGAGGCGCAGTTGCTGGGGCTCGCCGACCAGCTCTTTCCTTTCCCGCTGGATGATCTTGCCCTGGACTTTCAACTGCTCGGGCCCAGCGCTCAGGCGCCGGGCAAGATCGACGCCCTGGTCGTGGCCTGCCGGCAGAGCCAGCTCGATCCCTTCGAGCAATTGTTCGCTCAGGTTGGGTTGGAGCTGGTGGCCGTGGAGGTGGACAGCCTGGCGCTTTGGCGCGCGCTGACGCCGGGCGACAGCCTGGTCCTGCAGATGGAAAACACGCACCTGGTGACGCACCGCTGGCCGGATGGTGATGTTCCCCAGCGCCAGCAAACCGTGATGGCCTCGCCGGATCAATGGGGTGAACACATCGATGGCCTGGCTGGAGCCCGCGAGGTCCTGTTGATCGGGGCCGCTGCGAGCCCTGGGCGAGCCCGGTCGATCTCCGAACGGCTGGGGGTGGCCTGCCGCCTGGCGTGTCCGCCCGCACTGGCCGGGCTGGAGGATATCGGTCCATCGATGGTGCTGGCCTACGGGCTGGCGCAGGGCGGTGCCGCATGAGGGTGCGACTGAACCTGATGCCTTGGCGCGAGCAGCGGCGGGCGAAGACGTTGCGGCGCTTTCAGCGGGCACTGGTGCTCAGCCTGATCCTGGCCTTGGTCGGTGTGTTGCTGCTCGACCAGGCGGCGCGGGCGCGGCTGGCGAGGCAGGCCGAAGTGGTTGCCCGGCACCAGGCTGAGCTTGCCCGGCTCGAGGGTGGGCTGCTGCAGCTTGAGCGGCTGCGCGAGGCGCGCCAGGCGGCGCAGGCGCAATATGCCGCCTTGACCACGCTGCGTGCCAGGCAGGCGTTGCTACCGGGGCTGTTGCTCAGCCTGGAGCAGGCGATGCCCGAGGGGGCGCAACTGACCGAGGTCGACTGGCAGGACAACCGCTTGCAACTGGCTGGGTTGGCCGCCTCGGCGGCGGTGGTGGCGCGGCTCATGCGTGACTTGCAGCACAGCGGTGTGGTGCAGGAGGTCGAGCTGGTCCACCTGCGTTACCAGCAAACAGGTGATGAGTTTCTGCTGGCGGCGCGTTTGGCGCCGGGGGCGTCATGAGTGGCTGGCGCTGGGGCGACTGGCAGGCGTGGGTCTGCCGATCCCCGGCACTCGGCATCGTGGTGATCTTGTTGAGCCTATTGGCGGTGCTGGTCACGGGGTACTTCGTGCGTCTGCGCGAGCCGGGGCTGGCGTATGGCGCGGCTGTCGCGCAGGTGGTTGGCATGCAGCAAGCGTTGCAGGCGCGTGCAGCGCAGCTCGCCGAGCTGGGCGCCGAGCGTCGGGCACTCGAGGAAGCCGAACAGCATGTGCGCACGGAGCGTTGGCGACTCTCCGCAGGGGAGGGCATGAGCGAATGGCTCGAAACCTTGGCGCTATCCGGCCATGAGCATGGCCTGTTGTTCGAGCGTCTCGATGTGCTCGATGAGCGCCACGAACCCGGTTATCGGCTGATTCCCCTGGAAATTCGAGTGAGAGGGCGCTATCCGGCCGTGCGTGCGTGGCTGGAGCAAGGGCATCGGCAGTTACGCTTGTTGAATGTGGCGCGGCTGCGCCTGACCCGGGCGGATGAGCGTTCGGGCCTGGTCGTGGGACAGTTGCTGATCAACGCCTATCACGCCGGCGAAGCGTTGCCGGTGCCGGCCGGGCTGGCGCACGAGCCTGCTCGGCCGGCACCGGCCGTGACGGCATTCGATCCATTCCGGGCCTGGTCATCGGCCCGGCTCGGCCTTGGGCTTGGCCGTATCCCGCTGGAGCAGCTGGAAATGGTCGGCACGCTGGCGCGTGGCGGGCGTCATCAGGCGCTGTTGCGCTCGGGTGGCCACGTGTATCGGGTCGGGGAGGGCGAGGCGCTGGGGCGTGACGAAGGGACAGTGGTGGCGATTGCGGCGGACCAGGTAACCGTGCGCGAGCGGATCTATATCGGGGATACCTGGCAGGAACGCCATCGGTATCTGCTGCTTGGGGCACGCATGACAGAGGAGGTCGGGGATGAAACAGGGGCGATGGCTGGGCGGGTTGCTGTTCATGCTGATGGGGATGCGCGGCGCCTTGGCGACAGAAGGTGAGCCGCTGTCGCTGAACTTCCAGGACGTCGAAGTTCGCGCGGTCCTGCAGATCATGGCGGATTATGTGGGTGTCAACCTGGTGGCCAGCGACACCGTGCAAGGGCGGATCACCTTGCGTCTGGAGCAGGTGCCTTGGCAGCAGGCCCTTGACCTGGTGCTGCGCAGTCGGGGCCTTGGTCATCGTCAGGAGGGTAACGTGCTGCTGGTCGCGCCCTTGGCGGAACTGGCCGAGCGGTCTACGGGCGTTCGCCAGGAGCAGGCCCTGCAAGCGCAGTTGGCGCCGCTGCAACGTGCATTGATCCCGGTGTTCCATGCCAAGGCGGCGGAGCTGGCCGAGCTGCTGATGGCCAGCCTGGCCGACGACGGCATCCTCGCCGGGCGTGGCGCCGTCAGTGTGGATGCGCGTACCAATACCTTGGTGGTCGCCCAGCCTGCGCGGCAGTTGGCGGAGTTGCGCAAGCTGGTGGCGCAGCTGGACGTGCCGGTGCGCCAGGTGATGATCGAGGCGCGGATCGTCGAGGCCAGCGTCGATTATGAAAAGACCCTCGGCGTCCGTTGGGGCGGGCCGCTGTATGGCCAGGACAGCCGCCTGGGCAGCGAGCTGTTCGTCGACCTTGGTGTCGAGCGCGCCACCTCGGGCCTGGGGCTCGGCCTGCTGCGCAGCGACATTCTGCTCGACCTGGAGCTCAGTGCCATGGAAAAGAGCGGCAACGGCGAGATCATCTCCCAGCCCAAGGTGGTCACCGCCGACAAGGAAACCGCGCGGATCCTCAAGGGTACCGAGGTGCCCTACCAGGAAACCACCAGAAGCGGCGCCACCTCCATTTCCTTTCGCGAGGCCTCGCTGTCGCTGGAGGTGACCCCGCAGATCACCCCCGACGGCAAGGTGGTGATGGCGGTACGGGTGACCAAGGACGAGCCGGACTTCATCAATGCCCTGAACAACGTGCCGCCGATTCGCAAGAACGAGGTCAATGCCAAGGTGCGCGTGGCCGATGGCGAAACCATTGTGATTGGTGGCGTGTACTCGACGTCGCATAACAAAGTGGTCGACAAGGTGCCATTTTTCGGCGATCTGCCGTATGTTGGACGGCTGTTTCGACGCGATGCATTACAAGAGAAAAAATCCGAGCTGCTGGTCTTCCTGACTCCGCGTATCATGAGTGACCAGGCGATTGCTGTGAGTCGTTGATTCTGTGCGAAATTTGATACTTGTGGGGCCCATGGGCGCTGGGAAAAGCACCATCGGACGCCTGTTGGCCAAAGAGCTGCGCCTGCTGTTCAAGGATTCCGACAAGGAAATCGAACTGCGAACCGGCGCCAACATCCCGTGGATCTTCGACAAGGAAGGCGAACCGGGCTTTCGTGATCGCGAGCAAGCGATGATCGCCGAGCTCTGCGCCCTCGACGGCGTGGTGCTGGCCACCGGTGGCGGCGCGGTGATGCGCGATGCCAACCGCGCCGCGCTGTTTGCCGGCGGGCGGGTGATCTACCTGCACGCCTCGGTCGAGCAGCAGGTCGGGCGCACTGCGCGGGATCGCAACCGGCCGCTGCTGCGCACCGCCAACCCGGAGGCCACCCTGCGTGCCCTGCTGGAGACCCGGGACCCGCTCTACCGCGAGATCGCCGACCTGGTGGTAGAAACCGACGAACGGCCACCGCGCATGGTGGTGCTGGACATTCTCGAGCGCTTGCAGAAGTTGCCGCCCCGCTGAGCGGGGACTATGCTCGGCGACCAACGCCGGGACGGGGTTGAACGTCACCGCGCGGGGCCGCTCCGACGCCGCCGCGCCTTAGTACATTGTGGGGATACATGCAGACACTAAAGGTCGACCTGGGCGAACGTAGCTACCCGATCTACATTGGCGAGGGCCTGCTGGACCAGCCCGAGCTGCTGGCGCCGCACATTGCCGGCCGACAGGTCGCCATCGTCTCCAACGAGACCGTCGCGCCCCTGTACCTCGAACGCCTGAGCAAGACCCTGGGTGCCTATTCGGTGCTGCCGGTGGTGTTGCCTGACGGTGAGGCCCACAAGAATTGGGAAACCCTGCAGTTGATTTTCGACGCGCTGCTCACCGCTCGGCACGATCGGCGCACCACCGTGGTGGCCCTCGGCGGCGGTGTGATCGGCGACATGGCCGGTTTCGCCGCCGCCTGCTACCAGCGCGGCGTCGATTTCATCCAGGTGCCGACTACCCTCTTGTCCCAGGTCGACTCCTCGGTGGGCGGCAAGACCGGCATCAACCACCCGCTGGGCAAGAACATGGTGGGCGCCTTCTACCAGCCCAACGCGGTGCTGATCGACACCACCAGCCTGAAGACCCTGCCAGAACGCGAGCTGTCCGCCGGCCTTGCCGAAGTCATCAAGTACGGCCTGATCTGCGACGAGCCGTTCATGGTCTGGCTCGAAGACAACATGCAGGCGCTGCGGGCGCTGGAGCCGGTTGCGCTGACCGAGGCCATCCGCCGTTCCTGCGCGGCCAAGGCCGCCGTGGTGGGTGCCGATGAGCGCGAGTCGGGCGTGCGCGCCACGCTCAACCTTGGCCATACCTTTGGCCATGCCATCGAAACGCATATGGGCTATGGCGTCTGGCTGCACGGCGAAGCCGTGGCGGCGGGCACGGTCATGGCCCTGGAGATGTCCATGCGCCTAGGCTGGATCGATCAGTCGGCGCGGGACCGCGCCATTGTCCTGCTGCAGGACGCAGGATTGCCGGTGGTGCCACCACAGGAAATGACCCCGGCGCATTTCATGGAGCACATGGCGGTCGACAAGAAAGTGCTCGACGGGCGCCTGCGCCTGGTGCTGCTGCGCCAGCTGGGCGAGGCCGTCGTCACCGACGACTATCCGAAAGAGATTCTACAGGCCACGCTGGCGGCGGATTACCGCGCGATCGTGGCCCAGCTTTGAGGTTGTGACAACGCAATGAGCACTCTGCATGCCGATGAGGCGTTCCTCGAACATTACCAGCTGACCCACGATCCGTTCGCGCCGCGGGTGCCTGGCTTCAAGTTCTTCCCTGCCCAGCGCAAGCCGGTATTGGGCCAACTGCACCACCTGGCGCGCTATAGCCAGCTGATGCTGGCGGTTACTGGCCCCATGGGCAGCGGCAAGACCCTGCTGCGCCAGGCGCTGGTGGCCAGCACCAACAAGCAGTCGGTGCAAAGCGTGGTGGTGTCCGCCCGCGGCGCTGCGGACGCGGCCAGCGTGCTCGGCCAGGTAGCCCAGTCGCTGGGTGTGGCCCAGGCCGAAGTGCAGGCGATCCTCAAGCAGGTGGTGCAACTGGCCCTGACCGGCCAGGAAGTCTATCTGTTGGTGGACGACGCGGAACAACTCGACGAGTCGGCACTCCAAGCGTTGCTGGAGTTGGCGGCCGGCGTCGCCGAAGGGCGACCGCATGTGTTCCTGTTTGGCGAGCCGTCGTTGATCGCCGGGCTGGAGGAGCTCAATGCCGATGGCGAGCGTTTCCATGTCATCGAGCTGGCGCCCTATAGCGAGGAAGAGACCCGCGAGTACCTGGAGCAGCGCCTGGACGGCGCCGGCCGGGGCATCGAGGTGTTCACCCGCGAACAGATCGTCGACATCCACGAAAACTCCGACGGTTGGCCTGGCAACATCAACCAGGTTGCCCGCGATACCTTGATCGAAGCCATGATCGCCAGCCGCACCACGGCCAAGCGACCATCCATGGGGTTCAAAATGCCTAAGAAACACGTGCTCGCGTTGTCCGCTGTGGTCGTGGTCGCCGTTGGCGCGGCGGTCCTGATGCCCAAGAAGGGCGACAAGGCCCCGGCCGAGGCGCCCGCCGCCCAGGCCCAGCTGCCATTGGGCCAGGGCGGCAATGGTGGCGCGCCCGCCATCGAGTTCTCTGGCTCCTCGCAGCCAATGCCACTGCCGCTGGTGGGCCAGTCGCAACCGGTGATGCGCGAGCCGCTGGCCGAAGCCGCTGGCATGGGCGAGGGCGAGGAAGGTGGCCCGGCCGGCAATACCGCGTTGCAGCCTGCCGCGCCATCGGCGGCCGTACCGCCGACCGTGACTACCATCGCGCCGCCAGCCGGTGCCACCGCCAGCCCCGCGCCAACCCCGGCCCAGCCGGTGACAACCGCTCCGGCACAGCCGGTTGCGCCAGTGGCGAAACCGGTTGCAACCCAGCCAGCCAAGCCGGTTGCGCCTGCCAAGCCGGCAGCGGCCCCGACCCAGGTCGCCAGTGCCAAGCCAGCAGCCAAGCCCGCTGCCGGTGGCGCCGGCAACAGCAGCTGGTATGCCGGCCAGAAGCCCGGTAATTACGTGGTGCAGATCTTCGGCACCAGCTCCGAGGCGTCGGCCCAGTCGTTCGTCAAGGCCCAGGGTGGCGACTATCGCTACTTCAAGAAAAACCTGCAGGGCAAGCCACTGTACGTGGTGACCTACGGCAACTTCGCCAGCCGCGACGCCGCGGCTGCGGCAATCAAGAACTTGCCAGCCAAGGTCCAGGCTGGTAAACCTTGGCCACGTACCGTCGGCAGCGTCCAACAAGAGCTGGCCACGGCCCGCTGATACCTTCCGGGCGGCAGCACCCCGCCGCCCAGTTGCTGAGCGAATCCTGATTCACGTCTAGCCTGCTGCGCACCCCGCGCGGCAGGCTTTTCTGTCCCAGACTGCCGGCCAAAAGCCCTCCCTTGCAGTCCTGGCTGAAACGCTTCAGACTCAAGCCAAGTCGCTATCACGACGCAAGGCGAAAAACATTCAAAATTGCGACATAAATTTTCAATGGTGAGACATGAAAATTTGTGGGCGTCGCTATCGCTGTGCAACAATGGTTTTCCATGACCACCGCAAAAAAGCTGGCGTTTGATCGGCGTGGATGGTAAGTGGTTGTTAAAAAAGAGATTTGCCTCCGGTTGAGAGGTGAACCTGGTGAGAAAGTGTCTATGAAAACAGGTCTGTACCATCCCGAAGAATTCAAGGACAACTGTGGTTTCGGCCTGATCGCCCATATGACGGGGCAGCCGAGTCACCACCTTCTGCAAACCGCCATGCAGGCGCTGACCTGCATGACCCACCGCGGCGGCATCAACGCCGACGGCAAGACCGGCGACGGTTGCGGCTTGCTCATGCAGAAGCCCGATCAATTCCTGCGTGCCGTGGCCCAGGAGCACTTCGCCGTCGAGCTGCCCCGGCAGTACGCCGTCGGCATGGTGTTCTTCAACCAGGACCCGGTCAAAGCCGAAGCCGCCCGCGCTAACATGGACCGCGAAATCGTCGCTGCCGGCCTGAAGCTGGTCGGCTGGCGCAAGGTGCCGATCGACACCCGCGTGCTTGGCCGCCTGGCCCTGGAGCGCCTGCCGCAGATCGAACAGGTGTTCATCGGCGGTGAAGGCCTGAGCGACCAGGAATTCGCCATCAAGCTGTTCAGTGCCCGTCGCCGTTCGTCCGTGGCCAACGCCCATGACGCCGACCACTACATCTGCAGCTTTTCGCACAAGACCATCATCTACAAAGGCCTGATGATGCCGCGCGATCTCGCGGCGTTCTATCCGGACCTTGGCGACGAGCGCCTGCAGACCGCGATCTGCGTGTTCCACCAGCGCTTCTCCACCAATACCCTGCCGAAATGGCCGCTGGCGCAGCCGTTCCGCTTCCTCGCCCACAACGGCGAGATCAACACCATCACCGGCAACCGCAACTGGGCCATGGCCCGGCGTACCAAGTTCGCCAACGACCTGATCCCCGATCTGGAAGAGCTCGGCCCGCTGGTCAACCGCGTCGGTTCCGACTCCTCGAGCATGGACAACATGCTCGAGCTGATGGTCACCGGCGGCATCGACCTGTTCCGTGGCGTGCGCATGCTGGTGCCGCCAGCCTGGCAGAACGTCGAGACCATGGACGCCGACCTGCGCGCCTTCTACGAATACAACTCCATGCACATGGAGCCGTGGGATGGCCCGGCCGGTATCGTCATGACCGAAGGCCGCCACGCGGTGTGCCTGCTCGACCGCAACGGCCTGCGTCCGGCGCGCTGGGTGACCACCACCAACGGCTACATCACCATCGCCTCGGAAATCGGCGTGTGGGGCTACCAACCTGAGGACGTCCTGGCCAAGGGCCGGGTCGGCCCGGGGCAGATCCTTGCCGTGGACACCGAGACCGGCCAGATCCTCGACACCGACGCCATCGACAACCGCCTGAAGTCGCGCCACCCGTACAAGCGCTGGCTGCGTCAGCACGCCACGCGCATCCAGGCGACCTTGAGCGACGACCAGGGCGTGGCCAGCTACGACGCCGACCAGCTCAAGCAATACATGAAGATGTTCCAGGTCACCTTCGAGGAGCGTGACCAGGTGCTGCGCCCGCTCGGCGAGCAGGGCCAGGAAGCGGTCGGCTCGATGGGCGACGACACGCCCATGGCCGTGCTGTCGCAGCGCGTGCGTTCGCCGTACGACTTCTTCCGCCAGCAGTTCGCCCAGGTGACCAACCCGCCGATCGACCCGCTGCGCGAAGCGATCGTCATGTCCCTGGAAATCTGCCTGGGCGCCGAGCGCAACATCTTCCAGGAATCCCCCGAGCATGCCTCGCGGGTGATCCTCAGTTCGCCGGTGATCTCGCCCGCCAAGTGGCGTTCGCTGATGAACCTGGAGCGCGAAGGCTTCGACCGCCAGCTGATCGACCTCAACTATGACCAGAGCGTCGGCCTGGAAGCGGCCATCCGCAACATCGCCGACCAGGCCGAGGAGGCCGTGCGCGGCGGCAAGACCCAGCTGGTGCTGAGCGACCGCTACATCGCCCCGGGCAAGCTGCCGGTGCATGCTTCGCTGGCCGTCGGTGCGGTGCATCACCGCTTGACCGAGCAAGGCCTACGTTGCGACAGCAACATCCTGGTCGAGACCGCCACCGCGCGCGACCCGCACCACTTTGCCGTGCTGCTGGGCTTCGGTGCCTCGGCCGTATACCCGTACCTGGCCTATGAGGTGCTGGCCGACCTGATCCGCACCGGCGAAGTGCTGGGCGATCTGGACGAGGTCTTCAAGTACTACCGCAAGGGCATTTCCAAGGGCCTGCTGAAGATCCTGTCGAAGATGGGCATCTCCACCATTGCCTCCTACCGCGGCGCCCAGCTGTTCGAAGCCGTGGGCCTGGCCGAGGAAGTGGTCGGCCTGAGCTTCAAGGGCGTTTCCAGCCGCATCAAGGGTGCGCGTTTCGTCGACCTCGAAGGCGACCAGAAGCTGCTCGCCGCCGAAGCCTGGAGTGCGCGCAAGCCGATCCAGCAGGGCGGCCTGCTCAAGTTCGTCCACGGTGGCGAGTACCACGCCTACAACCCGGACGTGGTCAACACCCTGCAGGCCGCCGTGCAGCAGGGCGACTATGCCAAGTTCAAGGAATACACCACGCTGGTCGACCAGCGCCCGGTGTCGATGATTCGCGACCTGCTGAAAGTGAAAGTGGCTGACCAGGCCCTGGCACTGGATGAAGTCGAACCGCTGGAGGCCATCCTCAAGCGCTTCGACTCCGCCGGCATCTCCCTGGGCGCACTGTCGCCAGAGGCTCACGAAGCCCTGGCCGAGGCCATGAACCGCCTGGGCGCGCGCTCCAACTCCGGCGAGGGCGGCGAAGACCCGGCCCGCTACGGCACCCTCAAGAGCTCGAAGATCAAGCAGGTGGCCACCGGCCGCTTCGGCGTGACCCCGGAATACCTGGTCAACGCCGAAGTGCTGCAGATCAAGGTGGCCCAGGGCGCCAAGCCCGGCGAGGGCGGCCAGCTGCCGGGCGGCAAGGTCAACGGCCTGATCGCCAAGCTGCGCTATGCGGTACCGGGCGTGACCCTGATCTCGCCGCCACCGCACCACGACATCTACTCGATCGAAGACCTGGCCCAGCTGATCTACGACCTCAAGCAGGTCAATCCGCAGGCGCTGGTGTCGGTCAAGCTGGTGGCCGAAGCCGGCGTGGGCACCATTGCCGCTGGCGTGGCCAAGGCCTACGCCGACCTGATCACCATTTCCGGCTATGACGGTGGCACCGGTGCGTCGCCGCTGACCTCGATCAAATACGCGGGCGCCCCGTGGGAGCTGGGCCTGGCCGAGACCCACCAGACCCTGCGCGGCAACGACCTGCGCGGCAAGGTGCGGGTACAGACCGACGGCGGCCTGAAGACCGGCCTGGACGTGATCAAGGCAGCAATCCTCGGTGCCGAGAGTTTCGGCTTCGGTACCGCGCCGATGATCGCCCTGGGCTGCAAGTACCTGCGCATCTGCCACCTGAACAACTGCGCCACCGGCGTGGCCACGCAGAACGACAAGCTGCGCAAGGACCACTACATCGGCACCGTCGACATGGTGATCAACTTCTTCACCTTCGTCGCCGAAGAAACCCGCGAATGGCTGGCCAGGCTCGGCGTGCGCAGCCTCGGCGAGCTGATCGGGCGTACCGACCTGCTCGACGTGCTGCCGGGTGACACCGAGCGCCAGCAGCACCTCGACCTGTCGCCGCTGCTGGGCAGCTCGCACATTCCGGCGGACAAGCCGCAGTTCTGCGAAGTCGACAGGAACCCGCCGTTCGACAAGGGCGAGCTGGCCGAGAAGATGGTCGAGATGGCCCTGCCGGCGATCCGTGACCTGGCCGGTGGCGAGTACACCCTCGATATCTGCAACTGCGACCGTTCCATCGGGGCGCGCATCTCCGGCGAGATCGCCAAGCTGCACGGCAACCAGGGCATGGCCGCGGCGCCGATCACCTTCCGTTTCAAGGGCACCGCGGGGCAGAGCTTTGGCGTGTGGAACGCCGGTGGCCTGAACCTGCACCTTGAGGGCGATGCCAACGACTACGTCGGCAAGGGCATGACCGGTGGCAAGCTGACCATCGTGCCTCCTGCCGGCAGCCCGTTCGAAACCCAGCACAGCGCCATTGTCGGCAACACCTGCCTGTACGGGGCCACTGGCGGCAAGCTGTTCGCCGCCGGCACCGCGGGCGAGCGTTTCGCTGTGCGCAACTCCGGGGCCCACGCTGTGGTCGAGGGCACCGGCGATCACTGCTGTGAATACATGACCGGCGGCTTTGTCTGCGTCCTGGGCAAGACCGGTTACAACTTCGGTTCCGGCATGACCGGCGGTTTCGCCTACGTGCTCGACATGGACAACAGCTTCGTCGACAAACTCAACCATGAGCTGGTGGAAATCCAGCGTATCAGTGGTGAGGCGATGGAGGCCTACCGCAGCCACCTGGCGCGGGTCCTGGGCGAGTACGTGGAAGAAACCGGCAGCGAGTGGGGGCGTGAGCTCTGGGAGAACCTGGACGACTATGTACGGCGCTTCTGGCTGGTCAAGCCGAAGGCGGCCAACCTCAAGCAACTGCTGTCCAGCACCCGCGCCAACCCGCAGTAACAACAGCTGCAAGTGGCAGCCCCGTGCGCGGGGCCTGCCCGGCTCAAGTGATCGTCTTGCAGCTTGCGGCGAATGCCGGCAACTGCGGTAAAGAGGTTTTGAAAAATGGCTGAACGTCTGAACAACGACTTCCAGTTCATCGAAGTGGGCCGCAAGGACCCGAAGAAAAAATTGCTGCGCCAACGCAAGAAGGAGTTCGTCGAGATCTACGAACCCTTCAAGCCGCAGCAGTCGGTCGAGCAAGCCCACCGCTGCCTGGGCTGCGGCAACCCGTACTGCGAGTGGAAGTGCCCGGTGCACAACTTCATTCCCAACTGGCTGAAGCTGGTCGCCGAGGGCAACATCCTGGCGGCGGCGGAGCTGTCGCACCAGACCAACACCCTGCCGGAAGTGTGTGGCCGGGTGTGTCCGCAGGACCGTCTGTGCGAAGGTGCCTGCACCCTGAACGACGGCTTCGGCGCGGTGACCATCGGCTCGGTGGAGAAGTACATCACCGACACGGCCTTCGCCATGGGTTGGCGCCCGGACATGTCCAAGGTCAAGCCCACCGGCAAGCGTGTCGCCGTCATCGGTGCCGGCCCTGCGGGCCTGGGCTGCGCCGACGTGCTGGTGCGTGCTGGCGTGACCCCGGTGGTGTTCGACAAGAACCCGGAGATCGGTGGCCTGCTGACCTTCGGCATCCCTGAATTCAAGCTGGAAAAGACCGTGCTGAGCAATCGTCGCGAAGTCTTCACCGGCATGGGCATCGAGTTCCGCCTGAACACCGAGGTGGGCAGGGACATCAGCATGGAGCAGCTGCTGGCCGAGTACGATGCGGTGTTCATGGGCATGGGCACCTACACCTACATGAAGGGCGGCTTCCCTGGGGAAGACCTGCCGGGCGTGCACGACGCGCTGGACTTCCTGATCGCCAACGTCAACCGCAACCTGGGCTTTGAAAAGTCGCCACAAGACTTCGTCGACATGCAGGGCAAGAAGGTCGTGGTGCTCGGCGGTGGCGACACCGCGATGGACTGCAACCGCACCTCGATCCGCCAGGGCGCCAAGTCGGTGACCTGCGCCTATCGCCGGGACGAAGCCAACATGCCGGGTTCGCGCAAAGAGGTGAAGAACGCCAAGGAAGAGGGCGTGAAGTTCCTCTACAACCGCCAGCCCATCGCCATCGTCGGCGAGGACAAGGTCGAGGGCGTGAAGGTGGTCGAGACCCGTCTTGGCGAGCCGGATGCCCGTGGCCGGCGCAGCCCGGAGCCAATCCCGGGGTCCGAGGAGATCCTGCCGGCCGATGCCGTGGTCATCGCCTTCGGCTTCCGCCCGAGCCCGGCGCCATGGTTCGAGCAGCATGACATCCAGCTCGACAGCCAAGGCCGCGTGGTGGCGCCGGAGAAGGGCAAGTTCAAGCATCAGACCAGCAACCCGAAAGTGTTTGCCGGTGGCGACATGGTAAGGGGGTCGGACCTGGTGGTGACGGCGATCTTCGAAGGGCGTACCGCCGCCGAAGGGATCCTGGACTACCTCGAGGTCTGATCCGGCCACAAACCTGGGCACGCTCTCTCCTGCAGGTGCGCCGCGGCAGCTGCGGGGGAGCGTTTCCGAGTGACTTGTAGGCGTGGGAAAAACGCCGTTGTGCCCGTGGGATTTACCCCGCGCGGCATGTTGAAAGCCCCGCTGTTTTGCACGCGCACTAATTCCGAGACTGGGTAGGTCAAGCCTTACGAGGCAGTAACCCATTCAAGGAATTACCTGCATGCACCTTTCTGCATTAAACCCTGCCGCCCTGCTGAACAGCGCTGCACGGGCCAGCTCTGAATTCGATGGCCCAGCCTTCACGTCGATCATCGAGGCTGACAGCAGCGACTTTGCCTCCATGAGCGCGTTGAAAACACGCCTGGAGGACGGCTCGCTGACCTCGGTCCAGCTGGTGACCCGCGCGTTGGCGCGCATCGCGGCGCTCGACCGGGAGGGGCCGAGCCTGCGAGCCGTGATCGAAACCAACAGCGAGGCGCTGAGCATCGCTGCAAGCCTGGATGCGGAGCGCGCGGCGGGCACGCTGCGTGGGCCTTTGCATGGTATCCCGGTGCTGATCAAGGACAGCGTCGATACCGGAGATCTCATGCAGACGAGCGCTGGCTCGCCGGCGCTGGTGGGGGAGCCGGCCGCTGCGGATGCCTATGTGGTCCAGCGCCTGCGTGCTGCTGGCGTGGTGGTGTTGGGCAAGACCAACCTCAGTGAATGGGTCGGTATGCGTGACTGGAGCACAATGCCGCTTGGCTGGAGTGGGCGCGGTGGGCAGACGCGCAGTGCCTTGGGGCTCGACTTCCCGGTGCGTGGCTCAAGTTCTGGCTCGGCAGTGGCGGTCAGTGCTGGCTACGCACCGATGGCCGTCGCGACCGAGACCAGTGGATCGCTGGTGGGACCGGCGGTGGTCAGTGGGGTCGTCGGGTTGCGCCCGACGCTGGGCCTGCTCGACCAGTCCGGCCTGGTGCCGCTGACGAAGCGACAGGACACCGCGGGGCCCATGGCGCGCAACGTCATGGATGCTGCGTTGCTGCTCGATGCGATGTTCGGGGTCGACGGACCTGGCCCTGTGGTCGAGGGCGCCCCTACGGCGTTGATCGACTACGCATCAGGGCTGCAGAGCAATGCGCTGCAGGGCGCGAAACTGGGCTACCCGGCAATGGCTGCCGACGGCACCCCGCTGAATCAGCACCCTGAGTTCGCCATCATGGCCGCCAGGCTGGAGCGTGCCGGCGCGACGCTGGTGCCCGTTGATTTCACCTTCCCGGCGCTGAACGAGGCGCAGATCGTTGTGTTGTGCGTCGACGTGAAACGCGAGCTGGCGACCTACCTGGCCGGCCGGCCTGGTATTGCAGTGAAGACCCTGGCTGACGTGATTGCCTTCAACATCGCCAATCCTGATGAGGCGGGCTATGGCCAGGACATGTTGCTGCTTGCCGAATCAGTGAACATTCCCGAGCCGCTCTACCAGGTGTTCGCGGAGCAATTACGCAACGAAAGCCGCAAGCTGATCGATGACGCCCTCGCCGCGCATGGTCTGGTCGCATTGGTCGACCTGACCCTCGGCAGGCTTGCCGGGTATGGGGCGCAGGCTGGTTACCCGGGGCTCACGGTACCGGCAGGTCGCGGACCTTCCGGGCGGCCCATGGGCTTGTACTTCACGGCTTCGAAATGGACCGACCAGACATTGTTGTCGTTGGGCTACGCGTTCGAGCAGGTCGCCGACTGAGGTTTCCTGTCCGCATAGACAAATTGGCGCGGCTTCACGCCGTGCCTTTTCCGGTGGGGTCTGCGAAAATGCCCCCACCTTTCTGCCGGATATCGCTATGACCGCCCTGAAGAACGACCGCTTCCTTCGTGCACTGCTCAAGCAACCCGTAGACGTCACCCCGGTGTGGATGATGCGCCAGGCCGGCCGCTACCTGCCGGAGTACCGCGCCAGCCGGGCCAAGGCCGGCGACTTCATGAGCCTGTGCATGAACCCGCAGTTCGCCTGCGAGGTCACCCTGCAGCCGCTGGACCGCTACCCGCTGGACGCGGCGATCCTCTTCTCGGACATCCTCACCATCCCCGACGCCATGGGCCAGGGCCTGTACTTCGAAACCGGCGAAGGGCCGCGCTTCAAGAAGGTCATCAGCACCCTGGCCGACATCGAGGCGCTGCCGATCCCCGATCCGCAGAAAGACCTGGGCTACGTGATGGACGCGGTCAGCACCATTCGTCGCGAACTCAATGGCCGCGTGCCGTTGATCGGTTTCTCCGGCAGCCCCTGGACCCTGGCCACCTACATGGTCGAGGGCGGCTCGTCCAAGGACTTCCGCAAGACCAAGGCCATGGCCTATGACAACCCCCAGGCCCTGCACCTGTTGCTGGACAAGCTGGCCCAGTCGGTCACCAGCTACCTCAATGGCCAGATCCTGGCCGGTGCCCAGGCGGTGCAGATCTTCGACACCTGGGGCGGTAACCTGTCGGCGGCGGCCTACCAGGAGTTCTCGCTAAACTACATGCGCAAGATCGTCAGCGGCCTGATCCGCGAGCACGAAGGGCGCAAGGTGCCGGTGATCCTGTTCACCAAGAACGGCGGCCTGTGGCTGGAAAGCATCGCCGAGGCTGGCGCCGATGCGCTGGGCCTGGACTGGACCTGCGAAATCGGCGATGCCCGCCGTCGCGTGGGTGACAAGGTGGCTTTGCAAGGCAACATGGACCCGACCGTGCTGTACGCCAAGCCCGAGGCCATTCGCCAGGAAGTCGCGCGGATCCTCGCCAGCTATGGCAAGGGCACTGGCCATGTGTTCAACCTGGGCCACGGCATCACCCCCGAGGTCGATCCGGAGCACGCTGGCGTGTTCATCAACGCCGTGCACGAGTTGTCGGCGCAGTACCACCAGTAATTGGTGTGCAACGCGAGAAGCCCGGCCAAGTGCCGGGCTTTTTGTTGTATTAAGTTTCAATTCAGCGATCGTCGGTAATCTGGGACCATCAAAACGCAAACAGGACCCGATCACCATGAAAGCCCGTTACCTGCCCCTGATCCTCGCCCCGCTGTTCAGCACCGCTGCCCTGGCTGCCGGCTACACCGGCCCTGGCGCCCAAGCCGTGACCACCGTTGCCGCCGCCAAGGAAGCTGCCGATGACACCCCCGTGGTGCTGCAGGGTTACGTGACCAAGAAGATCAACAACGACGACAAGTACGAGTTCAAGGACAACACCGGCAGCATCACCGTTGAAATCGACGACGAAGACCTGCCGCCGACGCCGTTCAATGAAAAGACCAAGGTCAAGCTGACCGGCGAGGTGGAAAAGCACCTGATGAGCCGTGAGGTGGATGTGGATATCGTCGAGATCATCAACTGATCCGAGATTTTGCGGCTGCTGCGCAGCCCATCGCGACACAAGGCCGCTCCTACAGGGAAACGCGTACCCCTGTAGGAGCGGCCTTGTGTCGCGAAAGGGCCGCAAAGCGGCCCCAGCGATCAGAAAGTCTTTGGCGGTAATTTGCTCAAGTGCAGCGCCACCAGCAACGCCACCGCCAGCAGGCTGGCGATGAACAGGCCGATGCCGTTCCAGCCCCACTGGTGCCAGAACACCCCGCCCGCCGTTCCGGCGACACTCGACCCCGCGTAATAGCTGAACAGGTACAGCGACGACGCCTGCCCCTTGGCCTTCAGTGCCCGCCGCCCGATCCAGCTGCTGGCCACCGAGTGCGCGCCGAAGAAGCCGAAGGTGAACACCAGCATGCCGACGATGATCAGCGCCAGCGGGCTGGCCAGGGTCATCAGCAAACCGCTGGCCATCACCACGATACTGGCCCAGAACACCTTGCGCCGTCCCAGTTTGTCGGCCAGCGCGCCGACCTGTGCCGAGCTGTAGATCCCCGACAGGTACACCACCGACAACAGGCCGACCAAGGCCTGGTTCATGTGGTAAGGCCCGGCCAGCAGTCGGTAGCCGATGTAGTTGAACAGGGTGACGAAGGCGCCCATCAGCAGGAACGCCTCAAGAAACAGCCAAGGCAGCCCGGCGTCCTTGAAGTGCATGACGAAACCGTCCAGCAGGCTGCGCGGTTGCAACGGCTGTGGGCGGAAGTTGCGCGACTCGGGCAGGACTTTCCAGAACACCACGGCTGCCACCAGGGCCAGGCCGCCCATCACCAGCATTGCCGCATGCCAGCTGACGAAGTCGATCAGCACGCCGCTGATCAGTCGCCCGCTCATGCCGCCGATGGCATTGCCGCCGATATACAGGCCCATGGCCAGGCCGATGTGCTGCGGGTGGATCTCTTCGCTCAGGTAGGTCATGGCCACCGCCGCCAGGCCGCTCAGCGACAGGCCCACCAGGGCGCGGGTGGCCAGCACCAGCTCCCAGCTTTGCATCACCGCGCTGGCCAGGGTCGACAATGCCGCGCACAGCAGGGCGAAGACCATCACCGGCTTGCGCCCGATGCGGTCGGAAATCGGGCCGGTGATCAACAAGCCGATGGCCAGCATGGCGGTGGACACCGACAGCACCAGGCTGCTCTGCGCGGCGTTGATGGCGAATTCCCGGGACAGCAGCGGCATCATCGGTTGCACGCAGTACAGCAGGGCGAAGGTGGCGAAGCCGCCGCTGAACAGCGCCAGCACGGTCTTGATGAAGCCAGGAGTGCCTTTTTCGATCCAGATATCGTTGACCACGGGGCTGGGTTCAGGGGGCAGGGGGGCGACGGCGGATCTCACGGACGGATACCTCGGGCGCTGGGGCCAGGTGTTGCGGTGAAAAAAGCATATAGCTGGCTAATGATTAGATCCAATATATTGTTCGACCTGTTTGAGACGTTTTACGACTTGTTTGGAGTGGGCCATGGAACTGCGTCACCTGCGTTACTTCGTCGCGGTGGCCGAAGAGCTGCATTTCGGTCGCGCCGCCCAGCAACTGGGGATCTCCCAGCCGCCGCTGAGCCAGCAGATTCAGGCGTTGGAGCAGGAGCTTGGGGCGCGCCTGTTCGAGCGCACCAACCGTCGTGTAGCGCTCAGCGAAGCCGGCCGGCTATTCCTGGAAGAAGCCCGGCAGGTGCTGGCGCAAGTGGAAAAGGCCGCCGATGTGGCCCGCCGGGCGCAGCTGGGCGAACTGGGCGAGATGAAGGTCGGCTTCACCTCCTCGGCACCCTTCACCTCACGTATTCCCCAGGCCATCCATGCCTTTCGCCAGCGCTTCCCGGCGGTGCACCTGAACCTCAAGGAAATGAGCAGCCGCGAGGTGGTGGAGGCCGTATTCGACGAGTCCATCGAGGTCGGCCTGATGCGCCCGATGCCCTTGCCGGACGGTATCGTCTGTACCGAGTTGTTCCGCGAGCCCCTGGTGGCGGTGCTCAATGCCTCGCACCCGCTGGCGGCCGGCAGCGCCCAGGGGCTGTACATGCAGGCCCTGGCCCAGGAGCCGTTCGTGTTCTTTCCGCGCAGCTATGGCAGCGGCTTGCACGCCCAGTTGCTGAGCCTGGCGCGCAAGGCCGGCTTCACCCCGCATTTCGCCCAGGAGGCGGGCGAGGCGATGACCATCATCGGCCTGGTCTCGGCGGGGCTGGGGGTGTCGGTGCTGCCGGCGTCGTTCCAGCGCATGCGTATCGAGGGCGTGGTGTACCGCACCCTGTTGGACGACGAGGCGATGACCGCCGTCTGGCTGGTGCGTCGCGCGGCGTCGGGCTCGGCCATGGCCAATGCCTTCGGCGCCCTGCTGGCTGGGCTGGAGCAGCCCGAAGGTGCTGGCTAAACCGCCGCGCTGGCCACATACTCGGGCATTCGTTGATACACGGAGGTCTCTCATGCGGCGCGTGGTGTTCAATCAGAAAGGTGGCGTGGGCAAGTCGAGCATCGCTTGCAACCTGGCGGCGGTCAGCGCCAACGAGGGCTACCGGACCCTGCTGATCGACCTGGATGCCCAGGCCAACTCGACCCAGTACCTGACCGGCCTGACCGGCGACGACATCCCCATGGGCATCGCCGACTTCTTCAAGCAGTCGCTGTCCAGCGGGCCCTTTGCCAAGAAGAACAAGGTCGATATCTACGAAACCCCCTTCGACAACCTGCACGTGGTCACTGCCACTCCCGAGCTGGCCGACCTGCAGCCCAAGCTCGAGGCCAAGCACAAGATCAACAAGCTGCGTAAGCTCCTCGACGAATTGGACGAGGACTACGAGCGGATCTACATCGACACCCCGCCGGCCCTTAATTTCTATGCGGTTTCCGCGTTGATCGCCGCCGATCGCGTACTGATCCCCTTTGACTGCGACAGTTTTTCGCGTCAGGCCCTGTATGGCCTGCTGGCCGAGATCGACGAACTCAAGGAAGACCACAACGACGAACTGGTGGTCGAGGGCATCGTCGTCAACCAGTTCCAGTCACGTGCCAGCCTGCCCCAGCAAATGCTCGACGAGCTGCTGGCCGAAGGCCTGCCGGTGCTGCCGGTGTACCTGGGCAGTTCGGTGAAGATGCGCGAGTCGCACCATGCCAGCCTGCCGCTGATCCACCTGGAGCCACGGCACAAGCTGACCCAGCAGTTCGTCGAGCTGCATGACTTGCTGGAGCGCAGCGCTTAGATACCCTGGCTGCGTAGCCATTCCAGCAATGACTGGAGTGGAAACGCACCGGCCTGGCGGGTCACTTCACGGCCGTTCCTGAACAGGATCAGGCTGGGGATCGAGCGAATGCCCAGCTGCCCGGCCAGGTTGCGGTTGGCTTCGCTGTCGAGCTTGGCCAGGCGGCAGCGGCCAGCGAGCTGTCGCGCGGCCTGCTCGAACACCGGGGCGAAGCTCTTGCACGGGCCGCACCAGTCGGCCCAGACATCCAGCAGCAATGGCAGGTCGCCCTTGACCTGGGCGGCGTAGTTGCCTTCGCTCAGGTCGAAGGGGCGGGCCAGCAGCACATCCTGCTTGCAGCGGCCGCACTTGGGGCTGTCGCCCAGGCGTTCGGCGGGCAGGCGGTTGAGGCCGTTGCAGTGGGGGCAGGGGATTACCAGGGGTTCGGACATGTTGTTTCCTTGAGATTTTTGCGGCTGCTTTGCAGCCCATCGCGACACAAGGCCGTTCCCGCAAGGATACGCGGACTCCTGTGGGAGCGGCCTTGTGTCGCGATGGGCCGCAAAGCGGCCCCAGGATTCATGACGAGCAACTGATTTCCAGGTGCTTGCCCCATTCCGGTGGTCGCTCGGCATAGGCCTGCATCCCGGGCTGCTCTTCGAAGGGCTTGCTCAGTACCTGGTGCAACCGCCGCACTTCACTGTAGTCACCCGCTTCGGCAGCCTCGATCGCCTTCTGCGCCAGGTAGTTGCGTAGCACGTACAGCGGGTTCACCGCATGCATCCGCGCGCGCCGCCCGTCGGCATTGCCCGGCTCGCGCTGGCAGCGCGCCAGGTAGTCCGCGCCCCAGGCATCGAAGCCGGCCAGGTCGACGAAATCGTTGCGCACCACCTGCAGCGCGTCGGTCACCGGCTGCTCGCCCAGGCGGCGGAAGAACAGGCTGTAGTCCACGCCGCCGCTCTGCATGCGTTGCAACAGGCGTTCGACCAGCGCCATGTCGTCATCCTCGGCAGTGGTCAGGCCCAGCCGTCGGCGCATCACGTCCAGGTAATGGGCCTGGTACAGCGGCAGGAACAGCCCCAGCGTCTCTTTGAGCGGCTCTACCTCGATTACCGTGGTCAGCGCCTGGGCCAGCGCGCTGAGGTTCCAATGGGCGATGGGCACCTGGTTGGCGTAGCTGTAGCGGCCACGGTCGTCGGAGTGGTTGCAGATGAAGTTGGCGTCGAAGTCGTCGAGGAAGGCGTAGGGGCCGAAGTCGAAGGTGATGCCCAGGATCGACATGTTGTCGGTGTTCATCACCCCATGGCAGAAACCATAGGCCTGCCAGCGGGCGATCAGCTCGGCGTTGCGCTCGACGATGCTGCGGAACATGGCCAGGTAGGGTTGCTCGGCTGCCCGGCATTCGGGGTAGTGCTGTTCCAGCACATGGTCGATCAGCACGCGCTGTTGTTCTGGCTGCTGGGTGTAATAGAAATATTCGAAATGGCCGAAGCGTACGTGGCTCTGCGCCAGGCGTAGCAGCATCGCCGCGCTCTCGCGGGTTTCGCGCCATACCGGGGTGCTCGAGCCGATCACGCACAGCGCGCGGCTGCTGGGGATGCCCAGGGCATGCAGGGCCTCGGAGGCGAGGAACTCGCGGATCGACGAGCGCAGCACGGCGCGGCCATCGCCCATGCGCGAGTAAGGGGTCTGGCCGGCGCCCTTGAGGTGCAGGTCCCAGTGCTGGCCGGCGTCGTTGCGCACTTCGCCCAGCAGCAGGCCACGGCCATCGCCCAGGCGCGGGTTGTAGGATCCGAACTGGTGCCCGGAGTAGACCATCGCCCGCGGGTCGGCGTGTTCCCAGAGCTTGTGGCCGCTGAACAGCTCGGCGAACACGGTTTGCTCGGCCTCGGCCGGGTCGAGGTCGAGCAGGGCCATGGCCGAGGCGCTGGCCACCACCAGGCGCGGGTCGGCGATCGGCTCGGGCAGCACCTGGGTGGAGAAGGCATCGCCCAGGCGGGCGAAGCGGTTGTCGAAGACGAGTTGGTCGAGGGACTTCACGGGGCCTGCTCCTGGGTGGCGGTGCCATGGGGCCGCTTTGCGGCCCTTCGCCGGCAAGCCGGCTCCTACCGGTGGGTGGTGTAGGAGCCGGCTTGCCGGCGAACGAGGGCAAAGCCCTCGCAGCGAATGTGCACAGGATAAAGTATTCGAGCGTTCTCAGGCCGACGCCGTGCCATCCGGCTTCGATTGCCCCATCGGGATCAGCTGCTGCTTGCCGCCCTTCTGGTCCATCAGGAACACCTCCACCTGGCGCACCGAGATCTTGATGTTGTGCGCCTTGAACTCGCGGTTGATATAGCGGTTCAGTTCGTCCAGGGTCGGGTTGCGGTCGCCCAGGTCGCGTACGTGCATGCGCAGTTCGTGGTCCAGCGAGCTTTCGCCGAAGTTGAGGAAGTACACCAGCGGCTCCGGGTCCTTGAGCACCCGCGGGTTCTCATGGGCGCCCTTGAGCAGCAGGTCGCGTACCAGGTCCAGGTCCGAACCGTAGTCGATGCCCAGCTTCAGCGTCACCCGGGTGACCGTGTCGGTCAGCGACCAGTTGATCAACTGGCCGGTGATGAAGGTCTTGTTGGGGACGATGATGTCCTTGCGGTCGAAGTCGGTGATGGTGGTGGCGCGGATGCGGATACGGCTGACCGTGCCGGACAGGTTGCCGATGGTGATGGTGTCGCCGATGCGCACCGGGCGTTCGAACAGGATCATGATGCCGGAGATGAAGTTGGCGAAGATCTCCTGCATGCCGAAGCCAAGGCCCAGGGACAGGGCCGCCACCAGCCACTGCAGCTTGTCCCAGCTGACCCCGAGGGTGGCCAGGGTGCTGACGATACCGACGCCGGCGATGACATAGGACAGTAGCGTGGTGATGGCGTAGGCGCTGCCCTGGGCGAGGTTCAGGCGCGACAGCACCAGCACCTCGAGCAGGCCGGGCAGGTTGCTGGCCAGGGCCACGGCGATGCCGGCGATGACCATGGCGCCGAGCAGGTCGCCGAGGCTGATCGGCACCATGCTGGCGGCCGCGCCGGTGCCGCTGCTGTATTCGTACAGGGTGATGTTGTTGAGGTAGGCGAACACGCTGATCAGGTCCGCCCAGACCCAGTACAGGCCACCGATGAAGCCGCCGAGCAGGGCCAGGCGAATCAAGCGCAGCGACTGCTGGTTGACCTGTTCGATGTCCAGGGTCGGCTCCTCGACCACCACTTCGCCGTCCAGGCCCTCCTTGGCCGCCTGGCGCTTGCTCAGGGCGCGCTGGTAGGCCAGGCGCCGCGCCGCTACCGACAGGCCGCGGACGAACGCGGCTTCGATCACCAGCCAGAACAGCAGCAGGTACAGGGTGTAGATCAAGCGGTCGGTGAGCTTGAGGGCGGTGTAGTAGTAGCCGAAGCACACTGCCACGAACAGGGCGATGGGCAGCGCGGTGAAGGCCACCCCCACCGCCTTGCGGAACAGCGAGGTATTGCGGTGCGCCGGGCTGCTCAGCAGCAGGCGGCTGAGCAGCCAGGCCATCAGCGCGTAGCAGGTCAGCACCACGCCGATGCCCAGTACGTCGTCGGCCAGCGCCGAAGGTTGGTGCTCGGCCACCGCCACCACGCCGACCAGGGCCAGCACCACGGTGCCCAGGCGGCGTACCCAGCCACGCAGGAACTCGACCTGCGGCTTGTGCCAGCGGAAGTGGATCTCGGCCACCCCACCGGGGGCGAGGATGCGGTAGGCGGTGTAGAACACCAGCCAGGCCTGGGCGAGCTGCCACAGCGCGGCGCCGAGGTTGGCGTTCTGCCCGCGGGCGTCGAGTTGCAGGGCGTAGCTGCCCAGGGTCAGGGCCAGGGCCACCGGCAAGGCCAGGAGGATGTTGATCAGGATCGCCTGGGGGGTGTGCCACTGGCTGTCGCGCTTGAAGTGGCCGATGTCCTGGTGGACCTTGCCCAGGCGCCGGTACAGCGCCTTGCGCCGCCACAGCAGGGCGCCTATCACCAGGATCAGCGGCAGGAACAGCAGCGGCTGCTGCACCAGGCCGTCGCCCAGTTCCTTCACGCCGGCGCCCCAGGGCAGGCTGGCCACCTGGTAGGTCAGGCGCTGGGGTACGTCGCGCAACCACTGCCAGTCCAGCGGCTTGTTGCTGGGGATCCAGAACATCTGTTCTTCGAGGGTGGTACGCAGGTTCTGCGCGGTGCTCAGCAGCTGCTTCTGGTTCAGTTGCAGGGTGATGCTTTCATTGAGCAGCGCCGACAGTTCGCGGTTCAGCCTTTCCAGCAGGTCGCTGCGGGTGATTGCCACCTCCAGCAGGGCCTTGCGCAGCTGGGGGGTGATGTCTTCCTGGGGTTGGTTGGCCAGCAGCTTGTCCACATAGCTGGACGGGCTGCTCATCTGCTCGCGTTCCTGGTTGATCTCGAACTGGTAGAGGCGGATATCGGCAATCTGGTCGGCCAGGTCGCGGTCGACCTTCAGGTGCGGCAGGGCTTGCTTTTGCTTGTAGAGGATCTTCGACAGCAGCAGGCTGCCCTTGAGCACGCTGATCTGTTCGTCCAGGGCCTGGTCGGCCTGGGTCAGGCTGTCGAGCTGCTGCTTGGTGCGCAGGTTCTGCTGGGTGACTTCGTTGAGCCGGTCGGTGCCACGCAGCAGGTAGTCCGACAGCTGCAGGTTCTCGGCGCTCTCGGCGGCCAGCAGGTTGCTGCCGCCGGCCTTTTGCGCCTCGATCGATTGCTGGGTGACGGTCTGCTGCGACTGGGCCAGGCGCTTCTGGTTGATCAGCGTCTGCAGGTCCTGGATCTCCTGCTCCAGGCGCGCGGCGCGCTCGAGCAGCAGGTCGTGGCGGGCGTTGCCCAGGTCTTGCAGCAGGCTGTTGCCGGCCAGCTCCTGGCGGCGCAGCAGGGTCAGGGCGTTGAGCGAGGCCAGCTCGGCGTTGAGCTGGTTGCGCTGGTCGGCATTGAGCGGCTTGCCGTTGTCCTTGCCGCTCTTGAGGCTGTTGTTGATCTGTTGCGCGCGTACCTGGTTGTTGCTGATCTCGGCCTGGGCGCGCTCGGGGCGAGTCTGCGAATTGATGATCAGGCTGTTGGCCTCGGACAGCGCCTTTTGCAGGTCGCCCTGCTGGGTGCTGCGCTCGCTGAGCATCTGTTCGAGCTGCGGCACTGTGAGGCTGGCGTAGCGCTGGGCCACCGGCAGCGGGCTGGTGGCCTTGAGCTTGATCAGCTCGCGCTGGCTGTCGCGGGTTTCCTGGGGGGCGGTGGCCAGCTGCTGCTTGAGCGCGGCGAGTTTCTTCTCGCTGTCGTCGCGCGCGGCCAGCAGTGCCAGGGTTTGCTCCAGCACCTGCTGCACGGCCTTCTGCTCGGGCTCGGGCAGCTTGCGCTCGGTGATCTTGCTCAGGCTGCCCTGGATGCCCGGAGTGGTCGGGACTTCCGCCATGGCGGTGAACGGGAGGGTCAGGCACAGCCCCAGCAGGGCTGTGCGGCAGTACGCACGCAGGGACATAGGCAACATTCTTGGATTACGAGGCAAATCGGAGTTTAGAGGAACAACCCGGGGCCGGGTCGAGTACCTTCGGGGAATCTGACGCCCACTTTCTGGATCTTGTTCCCGTCCATGACCGCGACGGTCCAGATCGTGCCATGCCATTCGATCTGGTCGCCTACTACTGGCGCGCCTCCGACCTTCTGTCGGATGAACTGCGCCAGCGGCATTTTCGCGTCCAGGCCATCGAGTTTCAGGCCATACAGTGCGGCCACCGCGCCCAGTTCGGCGTCGCCCTCGAGCACGAAATCGCCGAAGAAACGCAGGTCGAGGCCGCGCTGCGGCGCCTGGCTGAACAGCTTGCCCAGGGCCGGCAGGTTGTGTTCGTGGCCGATCACGCAGAGCATGTCGCCGACTTCCAGCACGGTACTGCCCGATGGGTGCAGCAGTTGCTCGGCGCGAAACAGCGCGGCGATGCGCGTGCCTTCGGGCATCTTCAGTTCGCGCAGGGCGGCGCCGATGCACCATTTTTCCGCGCCCAGGCGGTAGACGAACAGCTCCCACTCGCTGGTGACATGCACCTCCAGCGCCGAGCGGGAGATGGGCGCCGGGTCTGGCGGCACGGTGACTTTCAGCAGCTTGGCCATCCACGGCAGGCTGGTGCCCTGCACCAGCAGCGACACCAGCACGATGAAGAACGCCAGGTTGAAGAACAGCTGCGCATCCGGCAGGCCGGCCATCAGCGGGAACACCGCGAGGATGATTGGCACCGCGCCGCGCAGGCCGACCCAGCTGATGAAGCCCTTCTCGCGACCATGGAAGGCCTTGAACGGCAACAGCGCGGCAACCACCGACAGCGGCCGGGCGAACAGGATCATCCACAGCGCCAGGCCCAGCGCTGGCAGGGCGATGGGCAGCAGGTCGTGGGGGGTGACCAGCAGGCCGAGCACCAGGAACATGCCGATCTGCGCCAGCCAGGCCATGCCGTCGAGCATGTGCAGGATGCCGTGGCGGCTGCGGATCGGCTTGTTGCCCAGTACCAGGCCGCACAGGTAGACGGCGAGGAAGCCGCTACCGTGCAGGGCGTTGGTCAGCGAGAACACCACCAGGCCGCCGGCCACCACCAGGATCGGGTACAGGCCGCCGGCCAGGTTGATGCGATTGACCAGTTGCAGCATCAGCCAGCCGCCGCCCAGGCCCATCAGCCCGCCGATGCCGAACTCGCGCAGCAGATGGGTCAGCAGGCTCCAGTGCAGGCCGGTCTGGCCGCTGGCGATCATGTCGATCAGGGTGACGGTGAGGAACACCGCCATCGGGTCGTTGCTGCCCGACTCGATTTCCAGGGTGGCGGTGACCCGCTCGTTCAGGCCCTTGCCGCCGAGCAGCGAGAACACCGCCGCGGCGTCGGTGGAGCCGACGATGGCGCCGATCAGCAGGCCCTGGATCAGGCTCAGGTCGAACAGCCAGGCGGCGACCATGCCGGTCAGCCCGGTGGTGATCAGCACGCCGACGGTGGCCAGTGACAATGCCGGCCATAGCGCCACGCGAAAACTCGCCACCCGCGTGCGCAGGCCGCCGTCGAGCAGGATCACCGCCAGGGCCAGGTTGCCCACCAGGTAGGCGGTCGGGTAGTTGTTGAAGATGATGCCGCCACCGTCCACGCCCGCGACCATGCCGACGGCGAGGATGATGACCAGAATGGGGATGCCCAGGCGCGACGACAGCGAGCTGACCAGGATACTGGCCCCGACCAGCAACGCGCCGATCAGGAACAGACTGTTGATGGTGCTCGCATCCAAAGGCGGTACTCCGGGACAGCGCAGAGAAAAGGGACCTGCTGGGTGAACTAGCAGGTCGCGTGCCAATCGATTCTAACCTGATGAATTGGCAGGCTGTAAAGCGTTTCTGCAGATGTAGAAAAGGCACCTCGAAGGGTGCCTTTCCAGGTGTCGCCAGGGAGGGCCTCATCGCCGGCAAGCCGGCTCCTACGGGATGATCGCAGGCCGTGAAACCTGCGCCCTCCCTGTAGCGATGGGGCTGGAGCAGGATTACGCCTGCTTCACTTCCCGCATCGGCTTGCCCTTCACCGGGGCATCGCCTGCCACGTAGTACTTGGCGGTGCTGCGCGGCAGT
Source organism: Pseudomonas muyukensis (assembly GCF_019139535.1). Lineage (NCBI taxonomy): Bacteria > Pseudomonadati > Pseudomonadota > Gammaproteobacteria > Pseudomonadales > Pseudomonadaceae > Pseudomonas > Pseudomonas muyukensis. Next base: position 1,030,402 of record NZ_CP077073.1, read on the forward strand.
GGCTTGCGGCCACGGATCTTGTCCGAGATTTTCTCGGCGATCATGATCGTGGTGGCGTTGAGGTTGCCGGTGATGATCAGCGGCATGATCGAGGCATCGACCACGCGCAGGCCCTGCATGCCATGCACGCGGCCTTCGCCATCGACCACGGCCATGTCGTCGGTGCCCATCTTGCACGAGCAGGACGGGTGGAAGGCGGTTTCGGCGTGCTCGCGGATGAACTTGTCCAGCTCTTCATCGGTTTGCACGTGGGCGCCCGGGCTGATCTCGCGACCGCGGTACGGGTCCAGCGCCGGCTGGGCCATGATTTCGCGGGTCAGGCGGATGCCGTCGCGGAACTCCTGCCAGTCCTGCTCGGTGGACATGTAGTTGAACAGGATGCTCGGGTGCTGGCGTGGGTTCTTCGACTTGGCCTGGATGCGACCACGGGCCGGCGAGCGCATGGAGCCCATGTGCGCCTGGAAGCCGTGCTCCTTCACACCGTTCGAGCCGTTGTAGTTGATGGCTACCGGCAGGAAGTGGTACTGGATGTTCGGCCATTTGAACTCAGGGCGAGTACGGATGAAACCACCGGCCTCGAACTGGTTGCTGGCGCCAATGCCGGTGCCGTTGAACAGCCACTCTGCACCGATTTTCGGCTGGTTCCACCACAGCAGCGACGGGTACAGCGACACGGGCTGGGTGCAGGCGTACTGCAGGTACAGTTCGAGGTGGTCCTGCAGGTTCTCGCCGACGCCCGGCAGGTCGTGGACCACCGGAATGTCGAGGCTTTCGAGCAGGGCGCGCGGGCCGACGCCGGAGCGCTGCAGCAGTTGCGGCGATGCGATGGCGCCGGAACTGACGATGACTTCCTTGCGCGCGCGGGCTTCGACGCGCTCTTCGCTGTCACCGACCAGGTAGGTCACGCCGACGGCGCGCTTGCCGTCGAACAACACGCGGTCGCTCAGGGCGTGGGTGACGATGGTCAGGTTCGGGCGCTTCTTGGCCTGGTCCAGATAGCCGCGAGCGGTGCTCGAGCGACGGCCTTTCTTGGTCACCGAACGGTCCATCGGGCCGAAGCCTTCCTGCTGGTAGCCGTTGAGGTCTTCGGTGCGCGGGTAACCGGCCTGCACGCCGGCCTCGACCATGGCGTGGAACAGCGGGTTGTTGCCGGCCTTGGGCGTGGCCACGCTGACCGGGCCTTCGCCGCCGTGGTAGTCGTTCGGGCCGATATCGCGGGTTTCGGCCTTGCGGAAGTACGGCAGGCAGTCCAGGTAGGTCCAGTCCTCGAGGCCTGGCAGTTCAGCCCAGCCGTCGAAGTCCATGGCGTTGCCGCGGATGTAGCACATGCCGTTGATCAGCGAGGAGCCACCCAGGCCCTTGCCGCGACCGCATTCCATGCGGCGGCCGTCCATGTGCGGCTCTGGGTCGGTCTCGTAGGCCCAGTTGTAGCGACGACCCTGCAGCGGGAAGGCCAGGGCGGCCGGCATCTGGGTGCGGAAGTCGAAGCGGTAGTCGGGGCCGCCGGCTTCCAGCAGCAGGACGGTGACGCTGGCGTCTTCGGTCAGGCGGGTGGCCAGGGTGTTACCGGCCGAACCGGCACCGACGATGATGTAGTCGAATTCTTGGGACATTGAAGTACCCTCGTTGGCAGTTGTCAGGGAGCGAAAACGCCCGCGCTCAAGGGCGCGGGCGCGGCGGGACCGGGTTTAGAAAACCGAGTTGTAGCCGCCCAGCTCGACCTGAACCGACTTGATGCGGGTGTATTGAGCCAGCGAGCTGACGCCGTTCTCACGGCCAACGCCCGACTGCTTGTAACCGCCGACCGGCATTTCGGCCGGCGATTCGCCCCAGGCGTTGATCCAGCAGATACCGGCTTCGAGCTTGTGGATGATGCGGTGGGCGCGGCTGATGTCGTTGGTGCAGACGCCGGCGGCCAGGCCGTACTCGGTGTCGTTGGCGCGGCGGATGACTTCTTCCTCGGTCTCGTAGCTGAGGATGCTCATCACTGGGCCGAAGATCTCTTCCTTGACGATGGTCATGTCGTCGCGGCAGTCAGTGAACACGGTCGGCGCGACGAAGGCACCCTTGGCGAAGTCGCCGTCCAGCAGGCGCTCGGCGCCGCACAGCACGCGGGCACCTTCTTCCTTGCCCTTGGCGATGTAGGACAGCACGCTTTCCATGTGGGCGAAGCTGACCAGCGGGCCGAAGTTGGTGTTCTCGTCTTCCGGGTTGCCAACACGGATGCGTGCGACGCGCTCGGCGATCTTGGCTTCGAAGGCGGCCTTCATCGAGGCCGGGATGAACACGCGGGTGCCGTTGGTGCAGACCTGACCGGAGCTGTAGAAGTTGGCCATCATGGCGATGTCGGCGGCCTTGTCCAGGTCGGCGTCGTCGCAGATGATCAGCGGCGACTTGCCGCCCAGTTCCATGGTGACTTCCTTGAGCGAGGAGCTCGAGGCGCTGGCCATGACTTTTTTACCGGTGGTGGTGCCGCCGGTGAAGGAGACTTTCTCGATGCGCGGGTGCTCGGTCAGCCAGGTGCCGACTTCGCGGCCGCTGCCGGTCAGGACGTTGAACACGCCGTTCGGCAGGCCGGCTTCGGTGAAGATCTCGGCCAGTTTCAGGGTGGTCAGCGAGGTGACTTCCGACGGCTTGAAGATCATCGCGTTGCCGGCGGCCAGGGCTGGGGCGGATTTCCACAGGGCGATCTGGATCGGGTAGTTCCAGGCACCGATACCGGCGGTCACGCCCAGCGGCTCGCGGCGGGTGTAGACGAAGGACGATTCGCGCAGCGGGATCTGCTCGCCTTCGATGGCCGGGACCAGGCCGGCATAGTATTCCAGCACGTCGGCGCCGGTGACGATGTCGACGTAGCGGGTTTCGGAGTACGACTTGCCGGTGTCCAGGGTTTCCAGCATGGCCAGCTCGTCGTTGCGCTCGCGCAGGATGTCGACGGCGCGGCGCAGGATGCGCGAACGCTGCATGGCGGTCATCGCGGCCCAGACTTTCTGGCCACGTTCGGCGCTCTCGACGGCCTTCTCGACGTCAGCCTGGGTAGCGCGCTGCACGTGGGCGAGGACTTCGCCGGTGGCTGGGTTGATGGCTTCGAAGGTGGCATCGCTGCCAGCGTCGACGTAAGCGCCATCGATGTAGAGTTTTTGCGTTCCGAAACGGGCCATAGTGTCCTCGCAAGTGCAGTGTGTGGTTGGCTACCGCGTCACGCTCCTGCCGGTTGGCTGGTCGCTGCGCGCGGCTGTTCAGCGGCCTGGTCGGTTGTGCCCAGGGTCTGCTGCTTAGCCAGTTGTAGATCCATGTATTCGTAAGCGATGCGTATTGCCTGCTCGGTGTCGAATGCGTCACCCGACAGGGCGCCACGCAGCCACAAGCCGTCGATCAGCGCCGCCAGCCCGCGGGCAGCCTTGCGCGCATGGTAAAGCGGCAGGACGCGGCGGAACTGGCAGCACAGGTTGGAATACAAGCGGTGATCGTTGATCCGCTGCAACCTGTGCAAAGACGGCTGGTGCATGCTGGAGGCCCAGAAGGCCAGCCAGGTTTTCATTGCCGGGCCGTTCACCTGGCTGGCATCGAAGTTACCCTCGATGATCACCTTCAGGTGGGCGCGCGGGCTGTCATCCGTGAGGGCCTGCCGACGCGCGATCACGCCCTCGTTGAGCATGTTCATGATGTAGCGCATCGTCGCTGCGATCAGGCCGTTCTTGTCCTGAAAGTAGTGACTGATGATGCCGTTCGACACGCCGGCCAAACGGGCAATCAGCGCAATGCTGGCATCTCCCAGACCGACCTGATCGACCGCCAGCAAGGTGGCTTCGATCAACTGCTGGCGGCGGATGGGTTGCATACCGACCTTGGGCATCTTGCTATCTCCTCAGGCCTGCGGGCAGACGACGAGCGGCTGCCTCGGCGAAGGCCAGTCTATTTTGTTTTGATTGAACGTTCAATCAATAAAGAATAAGCTCTGCGACAATTTGTGCCATTGACAGTTTTCAGGACGGTCACAGAAGCACGAATCGACACCCCAGGAAATCGTGTAACCCCCGGAATACAAGGCGTTGACGGGCATGGACGATGCAAAATACAGATTCTGCCGAGCGGTCACAGGCTGCGCGGTCGGCCCTTGGAGCGGGCCAGGTGTCTGTGGCGAATGCGCGCACCTCCACACGGAGAGCGTGGTTTTTCACAGGCGACCGGTCTGGTTTTTTTGCAACGTTTCTATTCGGGATCACGGTTTCCAGGGTGCTTTTATAACACCTGTCGCAGTAGGGCTATTGCACCAATTGCGTGGGAAATAACTGTTTAGCCTCCACTGCCGCACTGCCCGGAGCATTCGTGCAATGAGTTCTGCCTCCCTGACAAAGCCTCCCGCCGAGCGGGTACGGGTCAATCGCGTGGTGTTCTTCACCTCGGCGATGATGATCCTCGTTCTGACTGCCCTGCTGATCGCTGTACCCGATATCGCCGGCCAGGTGCTCGGTGTCGCCCAGAAATGGCTGACCCGTACCTTTGGCTGGTACTACATGCTGGTGATCTGTGGTTACCTGCTGTTTGTCGTCTACCTGGCCTTCTCCGACTTCGGCAAGCTCAAGCTGGGCGGCAAGGACGACACCCCGGACTTCAGCTACGGCGCCTGGGCCGGCATGCTGTTCTCCTCCGGTATCGGTATCTCGCTGCTGTACTTCGGCGCTTCCGAGCCGCTTGACCACTACTTCAACCCACCGGAAGGCACGCCCGCCAGCCTCGAGGCCGCGCGCCAGGGCCTGCAGCTGACCTTCCTGCACTGGGGCCTGCACGGCTGGGCGATCTACGCCCTGGTCGGCCTGGCCGTGGGCTACTTCGCCTACCGCCACAACCAGCCGCTGGCCCTGCGCTCGGCGCTGTACCCGCTGGTCGGCGAGCGCTGGGTCAAGGGCGGCGCCGGCCATGCCGTGGACATCTTCGGCATGTTCGTCACCCTGCTGGGCCTGGTGACCAACCTGGGTATCGGCTCGATGCAGGTGGCCTCGGGCCTGGAATACCTGTTCGGCATGGACCACAGCAAGACCAACCTGCTGGTGGTGATCCTGGTCATGGCCGGCGTGGCCACCGTGGCCGCGGTGTCGGGCGTGGAAAACGGCATCCGCCGCCTGTCCAACCTGAACATCCTGCTGTTCAGCGGCTTGCTGATCTTCGTGCTGCTGGCCGGCAACACCCTGCACCTGCTCAACGGCTTCGTGCAGAACGTCGGTGACTACCTCAACGGTGTCGTGCTGAAGACCTTCGACCTCTATGTCTATGAAGGCGACAACGACAAGTCCGAGCGCTGGCTGGGCCTGTGGACCGTGTTCTACTGGGCCTGGTGGATCTCCTGGGGCCCGTTCGTCGGCATGTTCATTGCCCGTATCTCCAAGGGCCGGACCGTGCGTCAGCTGGTCAGCGGCGTGCTGCTGATCCCGCTGGGCTTCACCCTGGCCTGGTTGTCGATCTTCGGTAACACCGCGCTGGACCTGGTGATCAACCAGGGTGCGGTGGAACTGGGCAAGACCGCGCTCGAACAGCCGTCGATGTCTATCTACCAACTGCTGGAATTCTTCCCGGCGGCCAAGATCGTCATCGGCCTGGCTGTGTTCGTCGGCTTCGTGCTGTTCCTCACCCCGGCCGACTCCGGCGCGGTGATGATGGCCAACCTGTCGTGCAAAGGCGGCAAGGTCGACGAGGACGCCCCGCACTGGATGGTGGTGTTCTGGTCGGTGGTCATCACCCTGGTCACCATCGGCTTGCTGTTCGCCGGTAACTTCGAAGCCATGCAGACCATGGTGGTGTTGGCCGGCCTGCCGTTCTCGGTGGTCCTGGTGCTGTTCATGTTCGGCCTGATGAAGGCCATGAAGCAGGACGTCGCGGTCGAGAGCGAGCGTGCCGAGCTGGCCGCCCGTGGCCGTCGCGGTTTCAGCGAGCGTCTCAGCCAGCTGGACCTGCAGCCGACCCAGGCCGTTGTCCAGCGCTTCATGGACAAACAGGTCAGCCCGGCGCTGAAAGAAGCCGCCGAGCAGCTGCGCACCCTGGGCTTCGAGGTCGAGACCCGGGTTGGCCAGTCGCGCAACATGATGGGCCTGCGAGTGATGATGGTAGAGGGCAACCCCTTCGTCTATGAAGCCAGCCTGGATGGCTACCTGGCCGCGCCGAGCGAGGCGCCGGTCGAGGGCGAGCCGGAAGTGCAGCAGCGCTTCTACCGTGCCGAGGTGTACCTGCACGACGGCAGCCAGGAGTACGACCTGATGGGCTTTACCCGCGAGCAGATCGTGCGTGACGTGCTCGACCAGTTCGAGAGCCACCGCCAGCTGCTGGGGCGTGTGTACAGCTGATTACGGCTGATCCCAGGCAAGGGCCCGGTTCCTCGGAACCGGGCCCTTTGCGTTTGTGCTGCCGCCAGGGCGCGGCTTGGCCTGGCGGCAGTATCAACATGTAGTGCCCGCTGACCAGGCGAAGTGGACAGGCTGGTATCTCCATTCCTTGGGATACACCGTCATGTCCAGCGCAATACTCCCTCTCTTCGACTTCAAGGCTGTGGTCGCGCAGCAATTCAGCGGGCGGCCCATGCTCCGGCAGCTACTCGCCGAGCAGCTGCTGGCGCTGCTGGTCAAAAAACACCCCGCACTGGCGCGCGTGACACCGAAGCTTGCGTCAGCGGACGCCTTGCTGCTGTTGATACCTGATCCAGACAGACCGTTCTCGCACCGCAAGCCTCTGCTCGATGTCGCCTTGCAGGCCGCACTGGACGGGGCCGCGCTGAACCTTGAGGCAATCGATGGGCGTCACTTTGGCTTGAGCCTGGCCGATCCCTATCGGCTGCCGGGGGCCACGGATCGCTTCGAGTACCTGCAGATCAACGGCTGCGATGCCGAACTCGACGAACTGCTGGTGACGCTGGTCGACCGTTGGTGCCAGGCCCAGGTGGAATACTGGCGTGCGACAGCTTCAGCGGGTGTCAGCCGTGATCGCTGGCTGCAGTTGCTGCTGAAGATGGCCATGCTGCGTAACTTGCCGATGCAAGGGCTGGACAGCTATCAGCAATCCTGTGTGCGTGGGCTGCTGGGGCCTATCGCCAAACAGCCTACGGTCTTTGCGGTGAGCGTGGAGATGACATCCCAGGGCCAGCGCCTGAGCGAAACCCAGGCCGGGCTGCTGGTGACCGGTGAATGGGACGAACGGCAGGTGATCCTGTGGTGTACGCCATCAAGCATCATCAGGGCCTTCGATTCGCTCGGCGACTTCGCCACGGCGCTATGCGAGGAGTTGGCCGGCCGTCATCGCTTTGCCGAGATGACCTGGCATCGCCAGCAACTGAGCGGCGATGTGTTCGCCCAGCAGGCAACGCTGATGCTGGAAAACATGCTCGAGCGGGCGCAACGGGTCGCAAGCGCAGCGGGGTTGGAGGCGTCTGAAAAAGTGCGTTTGCTCGACGCGCTGAGCGATCCCTCGCAGTGGTTCATCGACGGTTACTTCGTCGCGCCCACAGGCCAGGCTGTGCTGCCGCCCGGTGTGGCCAGGGCGGGCGTGACCAGCCGTTTCGCTTATCAGGAGGCGCTGTTCGCATTGGCGCTGGACCAGTCGACCTCCCAGGGCGCGCGGGCGCTGGATGGCATCGAGGATCTGCAAAGCTATACCCGTGAGCGCTTGCGCCAGGCGCTGCTGGAGGATCACCCGGTCGATGCCAACTACCACTCGGACGACCTGATACTCGAGCTCAAGCGCGCCGAAGGTGAGCCCGGCGGGGCCGCCGCAGGGGCCGGTGGTGGCGAGCCGCTGGCAGATGCCGGGGAAAAGTCCCTGACCGACTTCGCCATCGGCAACCTGGGCTCGTTGCATGGCGCTGTCATTACCTCGGTCAAGCACCGCGATGGCCAGTTGATCATGCCCTGGTTGACGGTCGATTACCTGCGCCGGCTTGTCCAGCGGGTGGATATTGGTGGCCGTTACCCTGCCTACGTGGCGCGGTCCCTGGATGCGCCAGACGGGCGGGCACGGCGTGTCGAGCATTTCGCCAGGGAGTGGCGACAAACGCTGCTGTTCAGCGCGCTGTCGGCAAGGCTCGACGGCACCCTGAGCGAAGCTGGCCTGCAGGTTGTCTGCGACTATGTGCGCGGCTTGGCCGATACCACCACCTCGTTGACGCCGCTGGCCTATACCGAGGCCGGTCAGTCATCGCGGTACGACATTGTGCATGGCATGTATGTGCTCAACTGTGTGGAGCCCGCGCGGGTGATCCTGTATCGGCCGCTGTACGGCCATGGGGCTGTGCGCGAGTTCAGCGACCTGGAGGCGCTCGGCAGCGGGATTCGCCAGTCCTCCACCCTGCGCGCCAGCGTCCTGCAGTGGATGGATGAGGCGGCGCGCCAGCATTACCACAGCGATCTCAGCGCCGATACGCGCCTGGTGCACGTCGGCATTGACCCGGGTCTGCTTGCTGAGCCGGCGAGGCTGGACCTGCAGTTCTGGCGCATCGATGTCGACGGCAAGCTGTACAACGCCAATCGGGACTGGCTGGTGGCAATCGCCGAGCAAGCGACGACCTCTTCGGCGCAAAGTCGCTGGGCGATGCTCGAGCAGGCGGCCTGGTTGTTGTTTCAGACCGCCGTGCCGCTGCTGCGCGGGCCGGTTGCGCTGGTGGCGTGGCTGGCACAGGCGGTGATGGCGTTCTCGGCCGATGTTTCTGCGCTGCTCGAAGGCAATGCATTCGAAGCCTCGCAAGCGGTGGTGGACCTGGTGCTCAATGTCGGCATGGTCTTGCTGCATCAACACCTGCCGGGGGTGAAGCCTGCGGCGCCCAAGCCTGGGGCGGCAATGGGCGACGCCTTGCTGGGCTACCCGACAGGCCACCAGGCGATCGTGGCGCCGAAACAGGGCCGGGTCGGCCTGCCCGGCCCGGTAACGCAGGCGCGATTGGATTTCGCCTGGCGCGGCAACGCCGGTTTCAACTGGCTTGATGCGCCACGGCGCCTGGCGTTGCAGGCTTTGCGCGTCAGCGTGGATCTGGCTGATAGCCAGCCGCTGGCGATGGGGCAGGCCCGCGGGCTCCATCGACTCGGTGAACGGCTCTATGCGGTGATGGCCGCGGATGTCTATCCCGTGGCGCTGTTCGACGGCGATGTACGCATCATCGATGCGCAGGGCGAGCCGCAGGCATGGATCGTGCGCAGCGACGGCGCCTGGCGCATCGACGCCTCGATGCGCCTGGCCGGAGCGGGTCCGAAGACCCGGCGCCAGTTGCTCAAGGAAGAAAACCAGCGCCTTGTGGCGTCACTGAAGGATGAAGACAGGAAACTCATTACCGAAATGAATGCGTTGGACCTGGAGTTTGCCAGGCATCGAGACTTCTTCACCAAGGCCAAGGCGGATCTGCTCGACCTCGAGGCCAAGGCGCAACCCGGCGCAGGTGACGAGCAGCGCTTGCAGCTGCAGCGCAAAATACAATACCAGGCCAGGTTGCGTGTGGTGGATGACTTGAAGTTGCTGGTGGAGAAAGGGCTCGCCCATGACAAAGTGGTGTCGCGTCTGGAAGCGCTGCGGCTGATGGACCCGCTGATGCCGGACGCGATCAGGCTGCAGCGCAACGTCACGCGCGAAGAGCTGGTTTCGCGCTGCGAGATCTACTACAACGAGCTGATCACGCTGATCAACGATGTGAACGTGCAAGCGCTGAGCGAGTCCATGCCGATCCTTCCGCTCTCGCCGGGCGAGGCCCAGTTCTACCGGCGCTTCTATACCCAGTTGGAGCAAGTTATCGCCTGGGAAGGCGAGCTGGTGAACTTGTCGAATGATTTCGATACCTTGCTGGAGGATACCCTGCGCGATGACTCGATCATCTTCAAGCGCGGTATCCATGACGAGCCTGCCGACAAGCACGCGCAACTGCTGGAAATCATCGAACAGCGGCGCCTGACGGCCACCGAGCTGGCGTTCCGACGGTTGATCGACCTGGCCGAGGCCTGTCTGAATCGCCTGGCGAGCGTCGATGAGCAAGTCCTGAGCGACTATGCGCAGTACCTGGCCGGGCCCGAGTTGGTCAGCGCCGGCGCTGCCCATGGCGACCTCGCCGGTGGCGAGCTGACCCTCAACGAACGCATCGACATTCTTACCGGCGTGCTGGACTCCTATGGCCAGGCCGAGGTGATGAGCCGCTATCTGTCCAGCTTGGGTGGGGACGCCATCCGCCCGGCCCGCTTGCAGGAATACCGCAAGGCGCTTCGGGAATTGATCGAGAGTGCCGAGCGTGCGCTGGAGCAAGCCATTCGCGAGCAACAACTGGCTGAAAAGTCGCCATCACGCCCGGCCGTCTACGCGGCGCGCGGCGGCAAGCGACGGGTCGTCAGGACCCAGCGTGGCAAGAGTGTCGTGGGTGAGCAGCGGCAACTGGGGGGCGAGGAGGTCGTGCAGCAGATGGACTCGCGCAAGACCGTGCTCAAGACGTTTCGGCGCCGAGGTGAAGAGTGGGTCGAGGATATCGCGCCGTACGAACCGAGCCCCGCGCAGGTCAGCGACCCCGGCCGTTGGGCAGGGCAAGGGCGCAAGCTGGTGAGGCAGATCGAGTCGGTGGTCAAGTTGGCCAGGCAGTACATCAGGAGCGATGAGCCCAAAGGCCTGTCAACGGTCATCGACGAGCATGTCGACAAGCTCCACGAGGTGCTCGGGCAGTTGCCGGACGACCAGGCGAACACTGAGTTGTCGGAGCAGTTGCAGGCAGGGATCACCCGCCTCGAGGCTTCCCGGGATGACCTGCTGGAGGCGTTGTACCTGACCACCAGCCACCCCAATGCCGAGAGCTTGCGCTACCTGTTGTCGCGCGAGCAGGTGACGGTCAGTCGCGTGCCGGGGCGCACGCAGCTCAAGGCCGGCGACCATCTGGATATCTACGAAGTGCGGCGCAGGCCGAAAACTGCAGGGCGCATGGGCGATGGCCTGTGGGAGGCGCACTTTCACTACCCCGCGGCGGATACCCCGGGGCGGCAGTTCAGCAAGGGGCATATCAAGCTCTGGGCCGAGCGCAAGCTAGGCCGGGAAGCGCAGTTGCGCGCGGCGATCGAGCGCAACGAGTTGCTGCCGATCTACCGCGGCAATCTACACCTTGCCCAGGTGGAAGGCTTGATTCCGTTCGATTGATGCCTCAGCGATTGCTGTAGACCCCATGCCTGCCGTGGGCGGGCATGGCCTGGTTGCCACGCTCGGTGATCATCTGCCCGAGGCTGACCAGCTCGATCCCCTGGCTCCTGAGCCGGGGGATTTCCCGTTCCAGCACTTCCAGGGTCTGTGGGTAGGGGTGCCCGATCAGCACTGCCGAGCCCTGTTTGCGGGCAAGCTCCACGCCTTGGCGCAGTTGCCCGGCAATGGCCTCGGTGGTGCGCACGTCGTCCAGGAACACATCCCGGGAAACATGCGCCAGCCCCTGCGCTTGCGCTTGCGCCGCCGCCACCGTGGCGGCACTGGTGCGGCTGTCGACGAAGAACAGGTGGCGGCGCTGCAACTCAGCCATCAGCCAGGTCATGGGCGCGCGCTGGGCGGTCATGCGGCTGCCCATGTGATTGTTGATGCCGGCGGCATAGGGCACCTTGGCCAGGGCGGTGTCCAGGCGTCGGCCCAGTTCTTCGAGGGCGATGCCGGGGTGCCAGGCATAGGGGCCGGTGGCCGGGTCCATGGGCATGTGCAGGATCACCGTGCGCCCGGCCTTGTGCGCCTGGCGGGCGAAATCGCTGGCGTGCGGGGTGTCGGGCATGATCGCCATGGTCACCGGCCCTGGCAGGGCCAGGGTGCGGCTATCGCGCGCGCTGCTCTGGCCGAGGTCGTCGATGATGATGCTCATGTAGGCCTTGCCGGCCGGGGCCGCTTGCGCGACACCGGCCAACAGGCAGAACAGCAGGGACAGCAGATAACGCATGGTGGGTATCAGTCACCCTTGGTGATGTTCAGGCCCTTGAGCAGGCTGAGGGCCTGGCTGAGCTGGAAGTCGTTGTCCTGTGGGCGATCCTTGCGCTTGGCGCTGCCGCTCGGGCGGTCGGCGCCGCCATTGCCGTTGCCCAGGTGGCCCTGCAGGTCGGCTTCCTTGAAGTTGTCGGTGTCGGCCTCGGCGGTGAGCTTGGCCGGGCGCACCTCGATGTCCGGGACGATGCCCTGGGCCTGGATCGAGCGACCGTTGGGGGTGAAGTACAGCGCGGTGGTGAGCTTGAGCGCGCGGTCGTTGGCCAGTGGCAGCACGGTCTGCACCGAGCCTTTGCCGAAGCTGTCGGTACCCATCAGCACGGCGCGTTTCTGGTCCTGCAGGGCGCCGGCGACGATTTCCGAGGCCGAGGCGCTGCCGCCGTTGATCAGCACCACCAGTGGCACGCCTTCGCTGGCGTCGGCCGGATCGGCGGAGTAGCGCAGTTCGGAATTGGCGATGCGACCCTTGGTGTAGACGATCAGGCCCTTGGTCAGGAAGTGGTCGGCCACTTCCACCGCCGATTGCAACACGCCGCCGGGGTTGTTGCGCAGGTCGAGGACCACGCCGCGCAGTTTCTTGCCGTTGTCCTTGCGCAGCTTGGCCAGGGCCTTGCCCACCTCGTCGCCGGTCTTGACCTGGAACTGGGTGATGCGGATGTAGCCGTAGTCGTTCTCCAGCAGCTGGCTCTTGACGCTCTTGACCTGGATCACCGCGCGGGCCAGCGTCACGTCGAACGGCGTGCCGCCATCGCGCACGAGGGTCAGGGTGATCTTCTCGCCGATCTTGCCGCGCATCTTGTCCACGGCCTCGGTCATGCTCTGGCCGCGGGTCGGTGCGCCGTTGATCTTGACGATCAGGTCGCCGGCCTCGATGCCGGCGCGCGAGGCCGGGGTGTCGTCGATGGGCGAGACCACCTTGACGAAGCCGTCCTCCATGCCGACCTCGATGCCCAGGCCGCCGAACTCACCGCTGGTGCTTTCCTGCAGTTCCTGGAAGTCCTCGGGGCCAAGGTAGGCCGAGTGCGGGTCGAGGTTGCTGAGCATGCCCTTGATGGCGTTCTCCAGCAGGGTCTTGTCATCCACCGGCTCGACATAGGCGGCCTTGATGCGGTCCATGACCTCGGCGAAGGTGCGCAGCTCGTCCAGCGGCAGCGGCGCCTTGGCGGTCACCTCGGTGGCCGGCACCGCGGCGGGCTTGGCCGCCATCGGCTTGGCCGGCTCGGCGGCAACGGCCAGGGGCGCGCCGACGACCAGGGCGATGGTCAGGGCCAGCTGGGTGAGGCGGGGCGAGTGCAGCATGTCGAACGAACTCCTGATCCTGTTGGTGCTCCTGCTGGGAGCATCGGCACCGCCGTTTGGTGGGCGGCGCCGTAAAAGTAGCATTAACTAGCCGCGGCACCATTGCGCGGGGTCGCTGGGCCGGCCTTGCTGGCGAATCGCGAAGTACAACCCGGCGCTGTCCTGGCCGCCGCTGTCGCCGACGGTGGAGATCGCCTCGCCGGCCTTGACGATGTCGCCGGCGCTCTTGAGCAGGCTCTGATTGTGGCCGTACAGGCTCAGGTAACCGTTGCCATGGTCGAGGATGACCAGAAGTCCTGCGCCGCGCAACCAGTCGGCGAACACCACGCGCCCGCCATGCACCGCGCGCACCTGGGTGCCGGCGCTGGCGCCGATCATCACCCCGTCCCACTTGGCCCGGGCATCGCTGCCGCGGGCGTCACCGAAGCGTGCGAGCAATCGACCATTGACCGGCCATGGAAGTTTTCCCCGGGCGGCGGAAAAAGCACCGCCATAGCTGGCGCCGTCGCTGGAAACCACCGGGCCCAGGGTGGTGCGGGCTTTTTTCGGGGCCTCCTCGGGGGCATTGTCACGGGCGGCGGCCAGGGCCTGGGCCTTGCGCCGCTGTTCTTCTTCCTGCCTGGCCAGCAGGGCGCGCTGGCGGGCCTCCTCGGCTTCGCGGGCCTGGCGGGCGAGGGTCTCCTCGATGGTCTTGAGCACCTTGCTCAGGTCGGCCTGGTCCTGCTCGCGGCTTTGCAGCTTCTGGTCGCGCGCTTTCATGTCGGTGTTGAGCTTGGCCAGTACCTGCTGGCGCTTGTCGCGTTCGGCGACCAGGGCCTGGCGGCGATTGTCGAGGTCGGCGCGCTGGCTCAGCAGTTGTTCCTGCTGGCGGCCGATGTCCTGCTCGACGTTGGCCAGCTGGCGCAGGGTTTCGTTGAAGGCGCGCAACTGCTCCAGGCGCGCCTGGCTCAGGTAGTCGTAGTAGGTCAGGGTGCGGGCGAACTTCTCGGGGTTCTGCTGGTTGAGCAGCAGCTTGAGGTATTCCTCGCGGCCGTTGTTCTGGTAGGCCGAACGGGCCTGGATGGCAATCAGGCGTTGTTGTTCAACGCGGGCGCTCTGGAGTTTTTTTTTCTCGTGATCAAGGCGCTCCAGCTCGCCCTCGGTCTTTTTTAGTTCTTTTTGCAGCGCCTCCACCTGTTTCTCGAGGTTGCCGATATCGGTCTCGGTGGACTTGAGGTCTTTCTGCACGCCGGCTTTTTCCTCCTGGAGCTTGCCCAGCATTTTTTTCAGCTCGGCGATGTCCTGGCGGGTGGCGTCCAGCTGTTGCTGGGTCTGTGCGCGCTCATCGGCGGCGAAGGCCGGGGTGAGCAGGCATGACAGGGCGAGTAGGATGAGGGCGCGGAGCATGGGGTTGGGCGTACCAGGGATGGAGACTGGCCTAGTATGCCCGCGCGGGCCTGCAAAAAAAACGCCTCGCGGCGTGTGCGGCGAGGCGTTTGTCTGGAAACCAGGTGTTTTAGCGCTGCCGTTCGCCGGCAAGCCGGCTCCTACGAGGCTTGTGTAGGCGCCGGCTTGCCGGCGAACAGGTCTCGATCAGGCATCGACCAGGATCGAGGTTCCGGTCATTTCCGCTGGTTTTTCCAGCCCCATCAGCTTGAGCATGGTCGGCGCCACGTCGGCCAGCACACCGCCTTGGCGAACCTTGACGCTGCGCTTGCCGACATAGATGAACGGCACAGGCTCGGTGGTGTGGGCGGTGTGCGCCTGGCCTGTGCACTCGTCTTCCATCTGCTCGACGTTGCCGTGGTCGGCGGTGATCAACGCTTCGCCGCCGACCTTGTCCAGGGCCTGGACAATGCGCCCGACACAGCCATCCAGGGCTTCCACGGCCTTGACCGCCGCCTCGAACACGCCGGTATGGCCGACCATGTCGCCGTTGGCGTAGTTGACCACGATCACGTCGAAGCGCTGCTGCTCGATGGCCTCGACAATGCGGTCGGTGACCTCCGGGGCGCTCATTTCTGGCTGCAGGTCGTAGGTGGCGACCTTCGGCGACGGGATGAGGATGCGTTCCTCGCCTTCGAACGGCTCTTCGCGTCCGCCCGAGAAGAAGAACGTGACGTGGGCGTACTTCTCGGTTTCGGCGATGCGCAGCTGGGTCTTGCCGTTTTTCGCCAGGTATTCGCCGAGCACGTTGTGCAGGCTGGCCGGGGCGAAGGCCGCCGGGGCCGGGATCTTCGCCGAGTACTGGGTCAGGCCGATGTAGGCCGCCAGCTTGGGCAGGCGCGCGCGCGCAAACTCGTTGAAATCAGGCTCGACGAACACCCGCGACAGCTCGCGGGCGCGGTCGGCGCGGAAGTTCATGAAGATAACGGCGTCGCCGTCTTCGACCTTGACCGCCTGGCCAATGCGCGTGGCTTTGACGAACTCGTCGCTCTCGTCGCGGGCGTAGGCCGCTTGCAGGCCGGCAAGGGCGTTGTCGGCGGTGTATTCGGCGGCGCTGTCGACGATCAGGTTGTAGGCGGCGCTGACACGGTCCCAGCGGTTGTCGCGGTCCATGGCGTAGTAGCGGCCGATCAGGCTGGCGATGCGGCCCTTGCCCAGCTTGGCGAAGGTGGCGTCGAGCAGTTCGATGGACGACTGGGCGCTGCGCGGCGGGGTGTCGCGGCCGTCGAGGAAGGCGTGCAGGTAGATCTTCTCGGCGCCACGCTGCGCGGCCAGTTCGGCCATGGCGATCAGGTGGTCCTGGTGGCTGTGCACGCCGCCGTCGGAGAGCAGGCCGAGGATGTGCACGGCCTTGCCGGCGCCGACGGCCTTGTCCACCGCGCCGCCAAGCACGGGGTTTGCGAAGAACTCGCCATCGCGGATGGCCTTGGTCACCCGGGTGAAGTCCTGGTACACCACACGCCCGGCGCCGAGGTTCATGTGACCGACTTCCGAGTTGCCCATCTGCCCGTCGGGCAGCCCCACGTCCATGCCGGAACCGGAGATCAGGCCATGCGGCTGGGTGGCGCGCAGGCGGTCGTAGACCGGTGTGTTGGCGGCGTAGATGGCGTTGTATTCGGGGCTTTCGCTGTGACCGAAGCCATCCAGGATGATCAGGACCAGGGGTTTAGGCGTGCTCGTCATCAATCAAACTCACGGTTGTTCAAAGATGATAAAGACACGCATTTTAGGGCAAATACGCCAGCGGCGGCGAATATTCCTCCCCTCGCCTGACCGGCGTGCTCGGCCAGGTGCCGTGCAGCCCGGTTTACCGGTGGCCCGGTGGGCTTTGGTGGTCATGGGGGGCTGTGTATACTGGCCGCCATTTTCAATCGCCTGGAACACCCCCGATGGTTGCTCACCTGATTCAATTCGCGACAGATCACTTCATCCTGGTGGCGATCTTCGTCGTTCTGCTGGTTTTGCTGCTGATCAACGAAGTCCGCCGCGGCGGCCAGAGCCTGAGCAACGGCCAGCTGACCGCGCTGGTCAACGCCGACAAGGCGCTGGTGATCGATATCCGCCCCGCCAAGGACTACTCGGCCGGGCACATCGTCGGTGCGGTGAACATCCCGCAGGACAAGCTGGCCAGCCGCATGACCGAGCTGGAAAAGCACAAAGAGAAGACCCTGATCGTCGTCGACGCGATGGGCCAGCAGTCCGGCACGATTTGCCGCGAGCTGCTCAAGGCTGGTTACACCGCGGCCAAGCTCAGCGGTGGCGTGTCCAGCTGGAAAGCCGATAACCTGCCCCTGGTGAAGTGACATGAAGCCCGTCATCGTTTACTCCAGCGACTACTGCCCCTACTGCATGCGCGCCAAGTTCCTGCTCCAGAGCAAGGGCGTGGCGTTCGAAGAGATCAAGGTCGACGGCAAGCCCCAGCTGCGCGCCGAAATGAGCCAGAAGGCCGGCCGCACCTCGGTGCCGCAGATCTGGATCGGCAGCACGCACGTCGGTGGTTGCGATGACCTCTATGCCCTGGAGCGCGCCGGCAAGCTCGACGCGCTGCTGGCGGCCTGATTCGCACTGCATTCAAGAACATTAGGAAAAGGATCTGCCATGACCGAGCAACAGACCAACGGCGCTGCCGCTGAAGAAACCGCACCACAATTCTCCCTGCAGCGCATCTATGTGCGCGACCTGTCGTTCGAGGCGCCGAAAAGCCCGCAGATCTTCCGCCAGCAGTGGGAGCCGAGCGTTTCGCTGGACCTGAACACCCGTCAGAAAGCCCTGGAAGGCGACTTCCACGAAGTGGTGCTGACCCTGTCGGTGACCGTCAAGAACGGTGACGAAGTGGCGTTCATCGCCGAAGTGCAGCAGGCTGGTATCTTCCTGATCGCCAACCTGGATGCCGCCTCGATGAGCCACACCCTCGGCGCGTTCTGCCCGAACATCCTGTTCCCGTACGCCCGCGAGACCCTGGACAGCCTGGTGACCCGTGGCTCGTTCCCGGCGCTGATGCTGTCGCCGGTCAACTTCGACGCCCTGTACGCGCAAGAAATGCAGCGCATGCAGGAAGCCGGTGAAGTGCCGACCGTGCAGTAATTGCCGCGGTCATGAGAAAAGCGCCTTTCGAGGCGCTTTTTTTATGCGGGCAATGCGGGCTGCGGCGCGTGGCTCAGGCCCTGCATCAACTCCCGGCAAACCCTTGCTGGCGCCAGGCCTCGTACACCGTCACCGCCACGGTGTTGGACAGGTTCAGGCTGCGGCACCCTGGGCGCATCGGCAGGCGCAGGCGTTGCCCGGTGGGCAGGCTGTCCAGCACTTCTGCCGGCAAGCCACGGCTTTCAGGCCCGAACAGGAAGGCATCGCCTGGTTGGTAGGCGACCTCGTGGAACGGCTGCGAGCCCTTGGTGGTGAAGGCGAACAGCCGCGGCTGGCCGAGGCTTTCCAGGCAGGCAGCCAGGCTCTCGTGGCGCTTGAGCGTGGCATACTCGTGGTAATCCAGCCCGGCGCGGCGCAGGCGTTTGTCGTCCAGTTCGAAGCTGATCGGCTCGATCAGGTGCAAGGCGCAGCCGCTGTTGGCGCACAGGCGGATGATGTTGCCGGTATTCGGCGGAATTTCTGGTTGAAAAAGGATGACGTGAAACATGCACGGCTCCAAGCGTGAAGATGACGAGCATTCTACCCCCGAAGCGGACCCGCGTTCGAAGGCTTGGCCGCGAGTGCTGTTGTCGCTGGCGATCTTCGGCATGCTCGTGGGCTTGATGATCGGCCGCTTGACAGCTCCCGAGGCGCGGGTGCTGGAGCAGGTGGAAGTGGTACAGGGTGGTCTGGAGCTGTGGTTCAACGAAGAGCCGCAGCTGCATGGCGAGAATGTCCAGGGCACCGTGGCGCTGGTGTTCCAGGCCGAGGGCAAGGCCGCGCGTGGCCAGTTGCTGTTGCAGGGCAAGCCGGTGGCCTGGCGCTTGCAAAAAGGCGAGGAAGGCTTGTTGCTGACCCTGGTCGCCGCACGCCCCCTGCGCGGTGAATGGGCTGGCGCGCAGGAGGCGGGGCGTTGGCGGGTGCAGGTGCGGCTGCACGAATAAAAGAGGGGATGTCCCGGCCTGCCTGTACCGAGGTCCCCAAAACTGCAAGTACCTGGGGTATTGCAGGTGTCGTGCCAGTTTTATCGGTGTGTAAAAGCAGGGGTTTGCCGACATCTGCAGCCGTTTTGCCGGATTAATTGCCTCGCCACGGTGCAAGGGGCACGTAATCGGTGCATGAAGCGCTCGCGGGGCAAGCCCCCTGCCACGGCATCAATAGCGTGGCAGCGGGCTTGCCCCGCGATGCGTTGCATCCTTTGGCCTCAGTGCTCTTGCGCTTCGTCCTCATCCTCTGCGGCGACATTCATCCCCAGCTCCTTGATCTTGCGCGTCAGGGTATTGCGCCCCCAGCCCAGCAACAGCGCCGCATCGCGACGGCGGCCGGCGGTGTGCTTGAGCGCGGTCTCGATCATGATCCGCTCGAAGCTCGGCACTGCGCTGTCGAGCAGGTTGCTCTGGCCGCGTGCCAGGGCCTGGTCGGCCCACTGGCGCAGCGCCTGCTCCCAGTTGGTGACCGGCGTAGCGTCCTGCGGCAGGCTGAGCAGCTCTGGCGGCAGGTCGCCGATCAGCACCTCGCGGCTGGAGGCCATCACGGTGATCCAGCGGCAGGTGTTCTCCAACTGGCGCACGTTGCCCGGCCAGGGCAGGTTGCGGATGAACGCCTCGGTTTCCGGCTTCAGCAGCTTGGGCTCCACGGCCAGTTCCAGGGCCGCGCGGCCGAGGAAGTGACGGGCCAGCGCCGGGATGTCCTCGCGGCGGTCGGCCAGGCGCGGGATGTGGATGCGAATCACGTTCAGGCGGTGGAACAGGTCCTCACGGAACTTGCCGGCCTGGACCAGGGATTCGAGGTTCTGGTGGGTGGCGGCGATGATGCGCACGTCCACCTTCACCGGCACATGCCCGCCGACCCGGTAGAACTCACCATCGGCCAGGACCCGCAGCAGGCGGGTCTGGGTGTCGGCGGGCATGTCGCCGATCTCGTCGAGGAACAGCGTGCCGCCGTCGGCCTGCTCGAAGCGGCCGCGGCGCAGGTTGGCGGCGCCGGTGAAGGCGCCTTTCTCGTGGCCGAACAGCTCGGACTCCATCAGGTCCTTGGGAATCGCCGCCATGTTCAGCGCGATGAACGGCGCGGCTGCCCGTGGGCTGTGGCGGTGCAAGGCGTGGGCCACCAGCTCCTTGCCGGTCCCCGACTCGCCGTTGATCAGCACGGTGATGTTGGAGTGGCTGAGCCGGCCAATGGCGCGGAACACCTCCTGCATCGCCGGCGCTTCGCCGATGATCTCGGGGGTGCGGGCCTGGGCCTGGGGGACTTCCAGGGCCTGTTGCTCCTGGGCGTGCTGGTTGGCGCGCTTGACCAGCGATACCGCTTCATCCACGTCGAACGGCTTGGGCAGGTACTCGAAGGCGCCGCCCTGGTACGAGGCCACGGCGCTGTCCAGGTCGGAGTGGGCGGTCATGATGATCACCGGCAGCCCCGGGTGCTGTTCGCGGATCTGCGCCAGCAGGTCGAGGCCGCTGGCCCCCGGCATGCGGATGTCGGAGATGATCACGTCCGGTTGCTGGCGGGCCAGGCGGCCCATGACGCCATCGGCGCTGTCGAAGCTCTGGGTGTTCATGCCTTCCTGTTGCAAGGCTTTCTCCAACACCCAGCGGATGGAGCGATCATCATCGACGATCCAGACGGTTTCACTTCGGCTCATGGGGCGGTGGCTCCTTGTTCCAGGGGCAGGTAGATGGAGAACGTGGTGTGCCCGGGGTGGCTCTCGCACTCGATCAGGCCCTGGTGCTGGCTGATGATGTTCTGGGTGATGGCCAGGCCCAGCCCGGTACCGTCCGGGCGGCCGCTGACCATGGGGTAGAAGAGGGTGTCCTGCAGTTCGGCGGGGATACCGGGGCCGTTGTCGACGATCTCGACCCGCGCCACCAGGCGGTGGCGCACATGGCCGATGGTGAACTGGCGCACCGCGCGGCTGCGCAGGGTGATGCGGCCCAGGCGCAGCTCGTTCTGCCCGCCGATGGCCTGCATGGCGTTGCGCACGATGTTGAGCACGGCCTGGATCATCTGCTCGCGGTCGACCAGCACGTCCGGCAGGCTCGGGTCGTAGTCGCGCACCAGGGTGATGCCGCCCTGGCTCTCGGCCTCGACCAGGCTGCACACGCGCTCCAGCACCTCGTGGATGTTGGTCATGGCCAGCGATGGCAGCTTGTTCGAGCCGAGCATGCGGTCGACCAGGTTTCGCAGGCGGTCGGCTTCCTCGATGATCACGTTGGTGTAGTCGCGCAGGCCGTCCTCGGGCAGCTCGCGGGCCAATAGCTGTGCCGCGCCGCGGATGCCGCCGAGCGGGTTCTTGATCTCATGGGCCAGGCCGCGCACCAGCATCTTGGTGGTTTCCTGCTTGCTCAGCTGGGCCTCTTCCTTGGTGATGCGCAGCAACCGGTCGCGTGGGTGTACCTCGAGCAACAGCAGGGTCTGGCCCTGGTGCAGGATGGAGGTCACGGCGTAGTCGACGGTGATGGTCTGCCCGGTCAGCGAGGTCAGTTGGGCTTCGCGCTTGGTGAACGGATGCGCGTGCTCCACGGCCTGGCGCAGCGAGTTGAGCGCCTCGGTCGACTCGGTGAACAGCTCGCTGATGAACTGCCCATGGCTGCGCTGGCCGCTGACGGCCAGGAGCATTTCCGCGGCCGGGTTCATGTACTCCAGGCGCAGTTCGCCATTGAGCAGCAGCGTGGCGGTGGTCAGGTTGTCCAGGAGCAGACGGTGCTGTGCATCGCTGATGGTCATAAGGTGTCGTTGACCTCTTTTGGCACAGTGGCGCCCAACGGCTCTGGCCTGGGGCGCGCACGGAAGAGTGCTGGATGCGGTGAAAATGCAAGAACCAAACCAAGGCTCCGAAAAGAAGCGCAAATTCCGGATAAAGACCTGGAACTGCGCGAATTCGAGCCAGAAAGCCCTGGTTTATCGATTCTTGTGAACCAAATTGGGTTGCATGATGGGGCGTGCCGTCAAGTCATGCACCAATATGGAGCATAGGGCGGTCAGCGCAATTTGCACAGCTGGGCGCTGGCGCGAACCAGGGCGAGATGGCGCGTGGAATCCTCGGCGCGATGTTGCAAGGCGTCGGCCAGGTGGTTGGCGCAATTGTCTGGTGGGGTCTGGTCGAAGCGGGCAAGGGCGCTCAACAGCTGTTCCTGTAGCAGGTCCAGTTCAGGGCGCACTTCGTTGGCCAGGTCGCGGCGTGGAAGGGCTGGCGCCTGTCGGGCGCGATGCCAGGTGTCGAGCAGGTGGTACTGCAGGAGTTTGTTGGCTTCGATCTGGTCGGCAAAAAAGGCCTCGACGCGTGCCGGATCCAAGTGGTGGGCGACGGCGGCCTGGCGTGCGCTGACCAATACCTGATGCTCGCGGGCGCTGGCCTGCACGGGTTGCTGGTGATCCCACTTGTGCAGGGCGACAGCTTCGGCCAGGTCCAGGCGCCGATCGATGCTGGTAAGCAACTGATCCAGGGTGGGCGTGATGGTCGCAGAGGAGGCACAACCGGATAGGGCGAAGCAGCAGGTCAGTGCGAGGGTGATGGCACGCATGGCGATCTCCTTGGGAATGAAGCCTTGAGTGTCGCCTTTGGCGTTGCGGCGGCTAATAGGTGTTGTCCGATGATGAGGGTATGAAAAACAAACGGCCTCCCGAAGGAGGCCGTCCTGATGTCGCCGACGCGAGGCGCCGATCAGATCAGCAGCTGTAGTACAGCTCGTATTCCAGCGGGTGGACGAAGGTACGGACCTTGATCTCTTCCTCGCTCTTCAGCTCGATGAAGGCATCGATGAAGTCGTCGGAGAACACGCCGCCCTTGGTCAGGAACGCACGGCCTTTGTCCAGTTCTTCCAGGGCTTCCTTCAGGCTGCCGCAAACCTGCGGGATGTCCTTGGCCTCTTCAGGCGGCAGGTCATACAGGTTCTTGTCGGCGGCATCGCCTGGGTGAATCTTGTTCTGGATGCCGTCCAGGCCAGCCATCAGCAGGGCCGCGAAGGCCAGGTACGGGTTGGCCGATGGGTCCGGGAAGCGTGCTTCGATACGGCGGGCTTTCGGGCTGCCGACGTAAGGAATGCGGATCGAGGCGGAACGGTTGCGTGCCGAGTAGGCCAGCATGACCGGGGCTTCGAAGCCTGGGACCAGGCGCTTGTACGAGTTGGTCGACGGGTTGGTGAAGCCGTTCAGGGCCTTGCCGTGCTTGATGATGCCGCCGATGAAGTACAGGGCGGTGTCGGACAGGCCGGCATAGCCTTCGCCGGCGAAGGTGTTCTTGCCTTCTTTCCAGATCGACATGTGCACGTGCATGCCCGAACCGTTGTCGCCGTACAGTGGCTTGGGCATGAAGGTGGCGGTACGGCCGTAGGCGTCGGCAACGTTGTGCACGACGTATTTCAGCGCCTGTACTTCGTCAGCCTTCTTCACCAGGGTGTTGAACTTGACGCCGATTTCGTTCTGGCCGGCAGTCGCCACTTCGTGATGGTGGACTTCGACGGTTTGCCCCATCTCTTCCAGTGCGTTGCACATGGCGGTACGGATTTCGTGGTCGTGGTCGAACGGCGGAACCGGGAAGTAGCCGCCTTTCACG
Organism: Pseudomonas muyukensis; assembly: GCF_019139535.1. Taxonomy (NCBI): domain Bacteria; kingdom Pseudomonadati; phylum Pseudomonadota; class Gammaproteobacteria; order Pseudomonadales; family Pseudomonadaceae; genus Pseudomonas; species Pseudomonas muyukensis. Next base: position 1,053,746 of record NZ_CP077073.1, read on the forward strand.
CCAGGACGGTGGCCTTTGTTGCCGCCTTCGACGTCGGCATCGGACATCCACGAGCCTTGCTCGGAGAAGATCTTGAACATCGAGCCGGAGATGTCCGACTTGAACTTCACTTCGTCGAAGATGAAGAACTCAGGCTCTGGGCCGGCGAACACGGTGTCACCGATGCCGGTGCTCTTCAGGTACTCTTCGGCGCGCTTGGCGATCGCACGTGGGTCGCGATCGTAGCCTTGCATGCTCGACGGGTCGACGATGTCGCAGGTGATGATCAGGGTCGGCTCTTCAGTGAACGGATCGAGCACGGCGGTCTCGTCGACCGGCATCAGGATCATGTCCGAGGCTTCGATGCCTTTCCAGCCAGCGATGGAGGAACCGTCGAACATCTTGCCGACTTCGAAGAAGTCTTCGTCCAGGCCATCGCGCGCCGGCATGGTCACGTGATGCTGAACGCCTTTGGTGTCCGTGAAACGCAGATCAATCCACTTGACGTCATGATCTTTGATGAGTTGAACCGACTTCGACATGTTGTCCTCCGGATGGTCTAGGGCGCTTGGCCGCGGCCCTGGAAAAAGGGTGTCGCTGGGCGCGGATAGTCGGCCAAGCTTACCTGCCTCACAAGGGAGCAAATTGCATGCCAGTGCCCGAAAATGGCGAAGGTCGGGATAAAGCCCGGCGTTGGCGGGCATATAGCCTAGCTGCAGGAAGCATTCGTGCACGCATTGAGGGCGTGAGCAAGATGTCGTGCGCTATTTTGGTGCGATGCGTGTCGCGCCTGTAGGAGCCGGCTTTGCCGGCGAAAGCGGCTGCATGGGCAGCCCCAGGCTTAACGGCCTACTTCGATCCTGATGATCACCTTGCAGTGCCTGGGTTGGCCCTTTCGCCGGCAAAGCCGGCTCCTACAGGTGCGGCGCAGGGTTCGGGCTCGGTAAATCAAACCTTCTGTACAAAAGTTGCTCAAACCTTGAGCGATTTCCGCTATAATTCGCGCCCCCTATTTTCGGCAGGCCCTGCGCGCGCTGTTAAACCAATGAAACTTATCGTCAAAGTCTTCCCAGAGATCACCATCAAGAGCCGGCCGGTGCGCAAGCGCTTCATCCGCCAGCTCGGCAAGAACATCCGCGTCGTGCTCAAGGACCTCGATCCTGAGCTCGCGGTCGATGGCGTCTGGGACAATCTCGAGGTGGTCACCCGCGTCGAGGACGAGAAGATCCAGCGCGAGATGATCGAGCGCCTCACCTGCACCCCGGGTATCACCCACTTCCTGCAGGTCGAGGAATACCCGCTGGGCGACTTCGACGACATCGTCGCCAAGTGCAAGCAGCACTTCGGCCACCTGCTGGCCGGCAAGCGCTTCTCGGTGCGCTGCAAGCGCGGCGGCCACCACGACTTCACTTCGATGGACGTCGACCGCTACGTCGGCAGCCAGCTGCGCCAGCAGTGCGGCGCCGCCGGCATCGACCTGAAGACGCCTGAAGTGGTGGTGCGCATCGAGATCCGCGACCAGCGCCTGTACGTGATCCACAACCAGCACAACGGCATCGGCGGTTACCCGCTGGGCGCCCTGGAGCAGACCCTGGTACTGATGTCCGGTGGTTTCGACTCCACCGTGGCGGCCTACCAGATGATGCGCCGTGGCCTGATGACCCACTTCTGCTTCTTCAACCTCGGCGGTCGTGCCCACGAACTGGGCGTGATGGAAGTGGCCCACTACCTGTGGAAAAAGTACGGCAGCAGCCAGCGCGTGCTGTTCATCAGCGTGCCGTTCGAGGAAGTGGTCGGCGAGATCCTCAACAAGGTCGACAACAGCTACATGGGCGTGACCCTCAAGCGCATGATGCTGCGCGGTGCCGCGCACATGGCCGAGCGCCTGCAGATCGACGCGCTGGTCACCGGCGAGGCGATTTCCCAGGTCTCCAGCCAGACCTTGCCGAACCTGTCGATCATCGACTCGGCCACCGACAAGCTGGTGCTGCGCCCATTGCTGGCCAGCCACAAGCAGGACATCATCGACCAGGCCAGCGAAATCGGCACCGCCGACTTCGCCAAGCACATGCCCGAATACTGCGGCGTGATCTCGGTGAACCCGACCACCCATGCCAAGCGTCACCGCATGGAGCACGAAGAAAAGCAGTTCGACATGGCCGTGCTCGAGCGCGCCCTTGAGCGCGCCAAGTTCATCTCCATCGACCACGTGATCGATGAGCTGGGCAAGGACATCGAAATCGAGGACGTGGCCGAGGCGCTGCCTGGCCAGATCGTCATCGACATTCGTCACCCCGATGCCCAGGAAGACGAACCTCTGGCGCTGGACGGTATCGAAGTCCAGGCCATGCCGTTCTATGCGATCAACAGCAAGTTCAAGCACCTGGACCCTACGCGCCAGTACTTGCTGTATTGCGACAAAGGTGTGATGAGCCGTTTGCACGCACACCACCTGCTCAGTGAGGGACATGCCAATGTGCGTGTTTATCGTCCGACATAAGACGCCAGGGCTGTATGGCGGCAGCATCCGCCATCGCCCTCCCGACCATCGGGCCCGCTGAGCCTCAAACCGTACATATTCGCCGCCTACACTAGGTGGCAACCGAATCCTCTGATCGAGATACAGTTGTGATCGAAAATCTGCGTAACATCGCCATCATCGCCCACGTTGACCATGGTAAAACCACCCTGGTCGACAAACTCCTGCGTCAGTCCGGCACCCTGGAGCGTAACGAGCTCAACGACGAGCGCGTCATGGACTCCAACGACCAAGAAAAAGAGCGCGGTATTACCATTCTGGCGAAAAACACCGCCATCAACTGGAACGGCTACCACATCAACATCGTCGACACCCCCGGCCACGCCGACTTCGGTGGCGAGGTCGAGCGTGTAATGTCGATGGTCGACTCCGTGCTGCTGCTGGTCGACGCCCAGGACGGCCCGATGCCGCAAACCCGCTTCGTGACCAAGAAGGCCTTCGAAGCCGGCCTGAAGCCAATCGTCGTGATCAACAAGGTCGACCGTCCGGGCGCGCGTCCTGACTGGGTTCTGGACCAGATCTTCGACCTGTTCGACAACCTCGGCGCCACCGACGAACAGCTGGACTTCAAAGTCGTCTACGCCTCGGCCCTGAACGGCATCGCCGGTCTGGACCACACCGCCATGGGCGAAGACATGACCGCCCTGTACCAGTCGATCATCGACAACGTACCCGCACCGTCGGTTGACCGTGACGGCCCGTTCCAGATGCAGATCTCGGCACTGGACTACAACAGCTTCCTCGGTGTTATCGGCGTTGGCCGCATCGCCCGTGGTCGCGTCAAGCCGAACACCCCGGTTGTTGCCATCGACACCGAAGGCAAGAAGCGTAACGGCCGTATCCTCAAGCTGATGGGCCACCACGGCCTGCACCGCGTCGACGTCGAAGAAGCCCAGGCTGGCGACATCGTCTGCATCAGCGGTTTCGACGAGCTGTTCATCTCCGACACCCTGTGCGCTCCGGATACCGTCGAAGCGATGAAGCCGCTGACCGTCGACGAGCCGACCGTTTCGATGACCTTCCAGGTCAACGACTCGCCGTTCTGCGGCAAGGAAGGCAAGTTCGTCACCAGCCGTAACATCAAGGACCGTCTGGACAAAGAGCTGCTGTACAACGTTGCCCTGCGCGTTCAGGAAACCGATTCCCCTGACAAGTTCAAGGTATCGGGCCGTGGCGAGCTGCACCTGTCGGTTCTGATCGAAACCATGCGCCGTGAAGGCTTCGAGATGGCCGTGGGCCGTCCTGAAGTGATCATCCGCGAAGTCAACGGCACCAAGCAGGAGCCGTTCGAGAACGTCACCATCGACATCCCTGAAGAATCCCAGGGCAAGGTCATGGAAGAGATGGGCCTGCGTAAAGGCGACCTGACCAACATGGTGCCGGATGGCAAGGGCCGTGTGCGCCTGGAGTACAACATTCCAGCCCGTGGTCTGATCGGTTTCCGTAACCAGTTCCTGACCCTGACCAACGGTGCAGGCATCCTGACTTCGATCTTCGATCGCTACGACACCATGAAGTCGGGCCAGATGTCCGGCCGCCTGAACGGCGTCCTGGTTTCGGTCGAGACCGGCAAGGCGCTGACCTACTCGCTGGAAACCCTGCAGGCGCGCGGCAAGCTGTTCGTCGAGCACGGCCAGGAGATCTACAACGGTCAGATCATCGGCCTGAACAGCCGTGACAACGACCTGGGCGTGAACCCGACCAAAGGCAAGAAGCTCGACAACATGCGTGCTTCGGGCAAGGACGAAGTCATCGCCCTGGTTCCGCCAGTTCGCCACACCCTCGAGCAGGCCCTGGAATTCATCCAGGACGACGAGCTGTGCGAAGTGACGCCGAAGTCGATCCGTCTGCGCAAGAAGATCCTCGACGAAGGCGAGCGTACCCGCGCTGCCAAGAAAGCCAAGAACTGAGTCATTAGTTCAGGCTGAATGAAAACGCCCCCGGTCCAAAGGCCGGGGGCGTTTTTGTTTGCCTTCGGAATGTGCGGCCGCCTTGCGGCCCATCGCGACGCAAGGCTGCTCCTACAAGAGATCGCGGTCCCCCGTAGGGGCGGCCTTGCGTCGCGATGGGCTGCACAGCAGCCCCAGGATCTCAAGCAAAAACAACTTCAGCGCCCGACCACCTTGGGCTTGTACGCGCAATACCCCGGCCGCGGCCCGACCTTGGGGTGGTTGCGGCAGGTGTCCGGACGCTTGTCGTAGATGGTGCACAGCCGGCTCTTGCGATCCAGGTACATGCAGTCGTCGTTGCTCATCCGGGTCAGGGTGAAGATCCCCGACTTCTGGTTGAAGCGCTCGATGATGCCTTCCTTCTGCAGGCGCTTGGCCACGTTCTTTGGCGGCTCGTCTTTCTCGAACTCGTCCACCACGCCGATACGGATCAGATCCTTGATCTTCACCTCCACCGGCAAGGTGCAGCAGGTCGAGTGGCAGCCGCCGCACATGTGGCTGGCATAGCGCTGCCAGGTCTCCAGGCGGTCGACTTCGGCGGCGGCGATCAGGGTCGTTTTCATCGTTATGGGGGGTATCACGGTCTTGGGGCGCGCGATGATACCGGAGTTGTTCAATTTGTGAACAACCTTTTGCCCGATTCCCTGCGCCAAGGTGAAAACCGCGAACCCTCACTGTCGCTGTGTGTCAGAGCGTCTAGGCTGAACAATCTCCCTGCGCTTTCGCCTACTTGCCCGAGGATGTCCCATGTCCCAGGAAAACAAGGCCCGTGAGGCCGAAGCTCATCATCAAGAGGTCGCCGCGTTCCGCGATGCCGTCCTGGCCAAGCTGACCTACGCGGTCGGCAAGGACCCGGAGCACGCCTTCGACCATGACTGGTTCGAGGCCATCGCCCTGGCGGCCCGCGACCACATGGTCGACCACTGGATGGATCACACCCGCCAGGCCTATCGACGCAGCCAGAAGCGGGTCTACTACCTCTCCCTCGAATTCCTCATCGGCCGGCTGCTGTACGACAGCCTGAGCAACCTCGGCTACCTGGAGATCGCCCGCGAAGCCCTGCAAGGCCTGGACGTCGACCTGGAGCGTATTCGCCTGCTCGAACCCGACGCGGCGCTGGGCAATGGCGGCCTCGGGCGCCTGGCCGCGTGCTTCATGGAAAGCATGTCGACCCTGGGCATTGCCGCCCATGGCTACGGCATCCGCTACGAGCACGGTCTGTTCCGCCAGGCGCTGGTCGATGGTTGGCAGCAGGAGCAGACCGAGAACTGGCTGGATTTCGGCAACCCCTGGGAATTCGAGCGGGCCGAGGTGATCTACCCGATCAGCTTCGGCGGCAGCGTCGAGACCGTGCACGAAAGCAACGGCCAGCCACGCCAGGTGTGGTGGCCGGGGGAGACGGTGCGGGCGGTGGCCTATGACACGCCGGTGGTCGGCTGGCGCGGCGCCAGCGTCAACACCCTGCGCCTGTGGCGGGCCCGGGCCCTGGAAGAGCTGCACCTGGAGCGCTTCAACGCCGGCGATCACCTGGGCGCCGTGGCCGAGGTGGCGCGGGCCGAGAGCATCTCGCGGGTGCTGTACCCGGCCGACAGCACCGAGGCCGGCCAGGAGCTGCGCCTGCGCCAGGAGTACTTCTTCGTCTCGGCCTCGTTGCAGGACCTGCTGCGCCGCCACCTGAACATGCACGACAACTTGCTCAACCTGCCGGACGCCGCGGCCATACAGCTCAACGACACCCATCCGTCGATCGCCGTGGCCGAGCTGATGCGCCTGTTGGTCGACCAGCACGAGATTCCCTGGGAGACCGCCTGGCAGCTGACTGTCGGCACGTTGGCCTACACCAACCACACGCTGTTGCCCGAAGCCCTGGAAACCTGGCCGGTGGCGCTGATGGAGCGCATGTTGCCGCGGCACATGCAGATCATCTACCTGATCAACGCCTATCATATCGACGCCCTGCGTGCCAAAGGCCTGCACGACTTCGACGTGCTGCGCGCGGTGTCGCTGATCGAGGAGGACAACGGCCGTCGGGTACGCATGGGCAACCTGGCGTTTCTTGGCTCGCACAGTGTCAATGGCGTGTCGGCGCTGCACAGCAAACTGATGAAGAGCACGGTGTTCGCCGATCTGCACAAGCTCTACCCGCAGCGCATCAACAACAAGACCAACGGCATCACTTTCCGCCGCTGGTTGTACCAGGCCAATCCGGCGCTTACCGCGATGCTGGTCGAAGCCCTCGGGCCCGACCTGCTGGACAACCCCGAAGGCAAGCTCAAGGCGCTGGCGCCGTTCGCCGACAAGGCCAGCTTCCGCAAGCAGTTCGCCGCCCAGCGCCTGCACAGCAAGCGGGCCCTGGCCAGCATCATCCAGGACCGCGTGGGCGTCACGGTCAACCCTGAGGCGCTGTTCGACGTGCAGGTCAAGCGCATCCACGAGTACAAGCGCCAGTTGCTCAACCTGCTGCATACCGTGGCGCTGTACCAGGCCATGCGCAACGACCCGGGCACCGACTGGGTGGCGCGGGTGAAGATCTTCGCCGGCAAGGCGGCGGCCAGCTACCACCAGGCCAAGTTGATCATCAAGCTGGCCAACGATATCGCCCGGGTGGTCAACAATGACCCGACCGTGCGCGGGCTGCTCAAGGTGGTGTTCCTGCCCAACTACAACGTCAGCCTGGCCGAGAGCATCATCCCGGCGGCCGACCTGTCGGAGCAGATCTCCACCGCCGGCTACGAGGCCTCCGGCACCAGCAACATGAAGTTCGGCCTCAATGGCGCGCTGACCATCGGCACCCTGGATGGCGCCAACGTCGAGATGTGCGAGCAGGTGGGTGCCGAGAACATGTTCATCTTCGGCCTGACCGCCCAGCAGGTGGAGGCCCGCGGCCGTTCCGGCGATTTTGGCGCCAGTGCGGCGATCGCCGCTTCCAGCCGCCTGGGCGATGTGCTGCAGGCGATCCGCAGCGGGGTGTTCTCGCCAGACGATCCGGCGCGCTACGCCGGGCTGGTGGACGGGCTGGTCGGCCATGACCGCTTCCTGCTGTGCGCCGACTTCGACGCCTACTGGGATGCCCAGCGGCGGGTCGAGGAGCTGTGGCATGCGCCCCAGGACTGGTGGCGCATGGCGGTGCTCAATACCGCGCGGATGGGCTGGTTCTCGTCGGACCGGACCATTCGCGAGTACGCCACCGAGATCTGGAAGGCGCTGGATTGATGTAGACGCTTGCGCAATCGTTGCAGGAGCGGCCTTGTGTCGCGAAAGGGCCGCAGAGCGGCCCCATCAATATGTGCTTGATGCGCAAATCATGGGGGCGCTTCGCACCCCTTTCGCGACTCAAGGCTGCTCCTGCAAAGTCCGCGAAGCGTATGGGAGAACCGACCATCGGCCGGGCGCTGGCTGAACTCAAGCCCGCAAGTCGAGTCTCTTTGCTCGCTAGCCCGCAACTCTCCCTGTAAACTGCGGGGGTTTTTTCCCTATCCCTTTCGGAGCCACACATGTCCCGCGTTACCCTGAGTCGCTATCTGATTGAGCAGACCCGCAGCAACAATACTCCTGCCGATCTGCGCTTCCTGATCGAGGTGGTGGCGCGCGCGTGCAAGGAAATCAGCCACCACGTGTCCAAGGGCGCCCTCGGCGGCGTGCTGGGCAGCATGGGCACCGAGAACGTCCAGGGCGAAGTGCAGAAGAAGCTCGACGTGATCTCCAACGACATCCTGCTCGAGGCCAACGAGTGGGGCGGCCACCTGGCCGGCATGGCGTCCGAGGAAATGGACAACGCCTACCAGATCCCGGGCAAGTACCCCAAGGGTGCCTACCTGCTGGTCTTCGACCCGCTGGACGGCTCGTCGAACATCGACGTCAACGTCTCGGTCGGCACCATCTTCTCGGTCCTGCGTTGCCCTAACGAGTACCTGAGCCAGAACGAAACCCTGAACGAAAAAGCCTTCCTGCAGCCTGGTACCGAGCAGGTCGCCGCCGGTTACGCCATCTATGGCCCGCAGACCATGCTGATCCTGACCCTGGGCAACGGCGTCAAGGGCTTCACCCTGGACCGCGAGCTGGGCAGCTTCGTCCTGACCCACGAAAACATCCAGGTACCGACCACCACCGCCGAGTTCGCCATCAACATGTCCAACCAGCGCCACTGGGAAGCCCCGGTACAGCGCTACGTGGGCGAGCTGCTGGCCGGTGAGACCGGGCCGCTGAAGAAGAACTACAACATGCGCTGGATCGCCTCGATGGTGGCCGACGTGCACCGCATCCTCACCCGTGGCGGCCTGTTCATGTACCCACGCGATGCTCGCGAGCCGAGCAAGCCGGGCAAGCTGCGCCTGATGTACGAAGCCAACCCGATGTCGTTCATCATCGAGCAGGCCGGCGGCGCTTCCACCAACGGTTACGAGCGTATCCTCGATATCAAGCCGGAGAGCCTGCACCAGCGCGTGTCGGTGATCCTCGGCTCGAAGGAAGAGGTCGAGCGCGTCACCGCCTACCACAAGGAGTAAGTCATGCTCGCACCTTGGCAGCCGTTGCTGGAGTGGTGGTTCGGTTGGGGCACAAGTGCCCAGGCCGTGGCTGACGAGAAGAACACGTTGTGGTTCGGCAAACATCACGACGCCGATGCCCAGGCGCTGTTCGGCGACCTGGTCGAGCAAGCCCTGGCGGGCGGGCTCGACGAGTGGCAGCAGAGCCCCCAGGGCTGGCTCGGCTTGCTTATCCTGCTGGACCAACTGCCGCGCATGATCCATCGCGACACGCCGCGCGCCTTCGAGGGCGACCGACGTGCCCAGGTGGTGGCCATGCAGGGGTTGCAGAAGGGCTGGGATTACCAGCTGCTGCCGATCCAGCGGGTATTCGTGCTGCTGGTGCTGGAGCATGCCGAGGTGCTGGACTGGCAAAACCTGTGCGTCGAGCGTTACCAGACCTTGCTGGACGAACAGCCCGAGGCCAATCGCCGGTTGTTCGAAGGGTTCCTCGACTACGCCGAGCAGCATCAGCGGGTGATTGCCCGCTTCGGTCGCTTCCCGCACCGCAACCTGGTGTTGAACCGCCCGAGCACCAGCGAAGAGATGGACTTCCTGCTGGAGCCCGGTTCGCGGTTCTGATGCACGACCCGCCGTGCCGGAGCATGCGCTCCTGCACGGCCTGCCTGGCGCGCCAGCGCCGCACGTTCCTGGTTGGCGGGCCACCCGACCAATGGCGTACAGGGAAAGCACCTGCGCCAGGGAACCGAAACGGCTTTTTTCCTTCTAAGCTCCTGGCAGGCCATCGCGCCTGTGTATCCCTCTCCAGGAGTGTCCCTTCATGTCGTTGCGTTCTCTCGCCCTGTTGTCCTTGTGCGTCGTCCTGACCGCTTGCAGCAAGATCAATCAGGAAAACTATTCCAAGCTCAAGGCCGGCATGAACAAGGCCGAGGTCGAGCAACTGCTCGGCATGCCGAAGGAGTGCTCCGGCGCTCTGGGCATGAGCAGCTGCACCTGGGGTGACGAGAAGAGCTTCATCAGCGTGCAATATGCCGCGGACAAGGTCCTGATGTATTCCGGGCAGGGTCTCAAATGAGGCGTCTGCACCTGCTGCTGGGCGTGTGCCTGGTGATGCTGCTGGGTGGCTGCGCCACCTCGGCCACCGACCCGCTGGCGCCGAAGACCGCAGGTGCGGTCGACCTCAAGCGTTACCAAGGCAAGTGGTTCGAACTGGCGCGCCTGCCGATGAAGTACCAGGACGGTTGCGCCCAGTCCGAGGCCCACTACAACCTCAAGCCCGACGGCACGGTTGGTGTGCTCAACCGCTGCCGCACCCTGGGTGACGAATGGTTGCGCGCCGAAGGCCATGCCTGGGCGCAGGATGCCGGGCATACCGACAGGCTGTGGGTGGAATTCGATAACTGGTTCACCCGCCTGGTGCCGGGTGTGGCCAAGGGCGACTACTGGATCCTGTTCGTCGACGAGCGCTACCGCACGGCGATTGTCGGCAGCCCTGATCGCAAGTACCTGTGGATCCTGTCGCGCACACCGTCGCTGCCGGCCTGGGAGCGCGAGAACCTGCTGGCCAAGGCGCGGCAGCAGGGCTTTGATACCAGCCGGCTGATCTGGCGCACGCCTGACAGAGATATCGTCGCCCGGCATTGAGCGGTAGGCTGACGCGATCCCCTGTAGGAGCGGCCTTGCGTCGCGAAAGGGGTGCGAAGCGCCCCCAGGATTTCAGCATTAATGCACATATCGCCGGGGCCGCTATGCGGCCCTTTCGCGACGCAAGGCCGCTCCTGCAGGGACCACGTTCAGGCTAGAAGCTGGCGCAGGACCGCCACAAACGCCACCGCACTTTCCTCTTCCTGAGCATGCCGCCCCTGGCGCACGACCCAGCGGCCGTTGACCATCACATCACGCACCTGGCGATCGCCACCGGCGAACAGCCAGCGGTTCAGGATGGCATCGCCGTCGGCCACGGCCAGGTACGGATCCTGCCCATCGAGCACCAGCCAGTCCGCGCGCCTGCCCACGGCGAGCTCGCCGATCGGCTGTCCCAGCGCCTGGGCGCCACCGCGCAGGGCCGCGTCATACAAGGTACGCCCGACCATCGGCTGATCGGCCCGGTACAGGCGGTTGCGCCGTTGGTCGCGCAGACGCTGGCCGTACTCCAGCCAGCGCAGTTCCTCGACCACGCTGAGCGACACATGGCTGTCCGAGCCAATCCCCATGCGCCCGCCCTGGGCCAGGTAGTCCACCGCCGGGAAGATACCGTCGCCCAGGTTGGCCTCGGTGGTCAGGCACAGGCCGGCCACTGCGCCGCTGCGGGCCATGGCGCTGACCTCGTCGGCTTCGGCGTGGGTGGCGTGGACCAGGCACCAGCGCTGATCTACCTCGACATGCTCGTACAGCCACTGCAGCGGACGGCGGCCACTCCAGGCCAGGCAGTCATCGACTTCCTTCTGTTGCTCGGCAATATGGATATGCACCGGGCAGGCCGCATCGCCAGCGCCCAGCACATCGGCGATCTGGCCCGGCGTCACCGCGCGCAGCGAGTGGAAGCACAGCCCCAGTGCCTGCGCCGGCTGTTGCGCCAGCAAGGGTGCAAGCTGCTGTTGCAGGCGCAGGTACTGTTCGGTGGAGTTGATGAAGCGCCGTTGGCCGTCGTTGGGTACCTGGCCGCCGAAGCCGGAATGACTGTAGAGCACCGGCAGCAGGGTCAGGCCGATGCCGCTGGCACTGGCGGCGGCGCTGATGCGCCGTGACAGCTCGGCCGGGTCGGCGTAGGCCTGGCCGTTCTGGTCATGGTGCACGTAATGGAACTCGGCCACCGAGGTGTAGCCGGCCTTGAGCATCTCGATGTACAGCTGGCGGGCGATCACCTGCAGCTGCTCGGGGGTGATCCGGCCGACCAGGCGGTACATCAGCTCGCGCCAGGTCCAGAAGCTGTCGTTGGGGTTGCCGGCCACTTCCGCCAACCCCGCCATGGCCCGCTGGAACGCATGCGAGTGCAGGTTGGGCATGCCTGGCAGCAGCGGGCCGGCCAGGCGCTCGGCGCCAGCGGCGTCGGCATCGGCCATGACCGCGGCCAGGCGGCCATCGGCGCCGACCTCCAGGCGGACATTGCGGGCCCAGCCGCTGGGCAGCAGGGCGCGTTCGGCAAAATAGGCGGGCATCGGTGAAATCCTGTTATTGTTAACTTGTATATACATATACAGCCGTTTGCCTGCCGGGTAAACTCCGGCAAGCTACCGTTCACGCCAACCGAACAAGGATTCAACGCCGTGCCGACACCTCCTGTCTCCGCGCTGGTTGCCCAGATGGGCGAAGGGCCGGCGCCGCTCTACGCCCGGGTGAAACAGATGATCATCCAGCAGATCGAGAGCGGCAGCTGGCCGCCTCATCACCGGGTACCCTCGGAGAGCGAACTGGTCAGCCAGCTGGGTTTCAGCCGCATGACCATCAACCGCGCCCTGCGCGAACTGACCGCCGAAGGCCTGCTGGTACGCATGCAGGGCGTCGGCACCTTCGTCGCCGAGCCCAAGAGCCGCTCGGCGCTGTTCGAGGTCAACAACATCGCCGACGAGATCGCCGGCCGTGGCCACCAGCATAGCTGCCAGGTGATCACCCTGGCCGAGGAGGCCGCCGGTTCAGAGCGCGCCCTGGCCCTGGACATGCGCGAAGGCCAGCGGGTGTTCCATTCGTTGATCGTGCACTACGAGAATGGCGTGCCGGTGCAGATCGAGGACCGCTACGTCAACGCCGCCATCGCCCCCGACTACCTCAAGCAGGATTTCACCCGGCAGACGCCGTACGCCTATCTGTCCCAGGTCGCGCCGCTGACCGAGGGCGAGCACGTGGTCGAGGCGATTCTCGCCGAGCCCGAAGAGTGCCGCCTGCTGCAGATCGAGCGCGGCGAACCGTGCCTGCTGATCCGTCGTCGCACCTGGTCCGGCCGCCAGCCAGTGACGGCGGCGCGGCTGATCCACCCCGGTTCCCGTCACCGCCTTGAAGGACGTTTTAGTAAATGACCCAGTTGCAGTTGCTGCGTGCGCAGGATTACCCGCGCATGCCCTGGAAGAACGGTGGTGGCTTCACCGAAGAGATCACCCGCGACAACGGCGAGGGGCTCGACGGCTTCGGCTGGCGCCTGTCGATCGCCGATATCGAGGAGTCGGGCGGGTTTTCCGTATTCGCCGGCTACCAGCGGATCATCACCGTGCTGCAGGGTGACGGCATGCGCTTGCTGGTCGACGACCAGGCCAGCCGGCCGTTGTTGCCGTTCGATGCGTTCGCGTTCAGTGGCGAGAGCCAGGTCAGCTGCAAATTGCTCGGTGGGGCGATTCGCGATTTCAACCTGATCTACGCGCCGCAGCGATATCGGGCCAGGTTGCAGTGGTTTGATGGCAGCAGCCGGTTGTTCAGCGCGGCGTCGACGGTGTTGCTGTTTGCCGCTGGCAATCATGTCGAGGTGGCGTTGGCCGGGCAGGGCATGCAGCAGCTCGGGCGCTATGACTGCCTGCGGATCGAGGGCAACGAGGGGTTGCTGGAGCTGGATGTGCAGGGGCGGTTCTGCCTGATCGAACTCATTTCACATTGAGATAGCCGGGGCCGCTGCGCAGCCCTTTCGCGACACAAGGCCGCTCCTACAGGTAATTGCGATCCCCTGTAGGCGCGGCCTTGTGTCGCGAAAGGGCTGCGCAGCGGCCCCAGCTTTTTTGCCACTCAGCGGAATCGTCCGACAATTTTGGTTGTCCGTGCTTGTACATACAAGTAAAGATGTGTTTGTATATTGACCACGACACATCTGCCCGCGCTGAACCGCCGAGGACCTCCCCGTGACCGACAACAACAAATACCGTGACGTAGAAATCCGTGCCCCGCGTGGCAACAAGCTGACCGCCAAGAGCTGGTTGACCGAAGCCCCGCTGCGCATGCTGATGAACAACCTCGACCCGCAGGTCGCCGAAAACCCGAAAGAGCTGGTGGTGTACGGTGGCATCGGCCGTGCCGCGCGCAACTGGGAGTGCTACGACAAGATCGTCGAGACCCTGACCCGCCTGGAAGACGACGAAACCCTGCTGGTACAGTCGGGCAAGCCGGTCGGCGTGTTCAAGACCCACAGCAACGCCCCGCGCGTGCTGATCGCCAACTCCAACCTGGTGCCGCACTGGGCCAACTGGGAACACTTCAACGAACTGGACGCCAAGGGCCTGGCCATGTACGGCCAGATGACCGCCGGTAGCTGGATCTACATCGGTAGCCAAGGCATCGTCCAGGGCACCTACGAAACCTTCGTCGAGGCCGGCCGCCAGCACTACAACGGCAGCCTCAAGGGCAAATGGGTACTGACCGCGGGCCTGGGTGGCATGGGCGGTGCCCAGCCACTGGCCGCGACCCTGGCCGGCGCCTGCTCGCTGAACATCGAGTGCCAGCAGAGCCGTATCGACTTCCGCCTCGAGACCCGCTACGTCGACGAGCAGGCCACTGACCTGGACGACGCCCTGGCGCGCATCGCCAAGTACACCGCCGAAGGCAAGGCCATCTCCATCGCCCTGCACGGCAACGCCGCCGAAATCCTGCCGGAGTTGGTCAAGCGTGGCGTGCGCCCGGACATGGTCACCGACCAGACCAGCGCCCACGACCCGCTCAACGGCTACCTGCCGGCCGGCTGGACCTGGGAGCAGTACCGCGACCGCGCGCAGACCGACCCGGCTGGCGTGGTCAAGGCCGCCAAGCAATCGATGGCCGTGCACGTGCAGGCCATGCTCGATTTCCAGAAGCAGGGCATCCCGACCTTCGACTACGGCAACAACATCCGCCAGATGGCCAAGGAAGAGGGCGTGGCCAACGCCTTCGACTTCCCAGGCTTCGTCCCGGCGTACATCCGCCCGCTGTTCTGCCGCGGCGTCGGCCCGTTCCGCTGGGCCGCGCTGTCGGGTGACGCCGAGGACATCTACAAGACCGACGCCAAGGTCAAGGAGCTGATCCCCGACGACGCCCACCTGCACCGCTGGCTGGACATGGCCCGCGAGCGCATCAGCTTCCAGGGCCTGCCGGCGCGCATCTGCTGGGTTGGCCTGGGCCTGCGCGCCAAGCTCGGCCTGGCGTTCAACGAAATGGTGCGCAGCGGCGAGCTGTCGGCGCCGGTCGTCATCGGTCGCGATCACCTGGACTCGGGCTCGGTGTCCAGCCCCAACCGCGAGACCGAAGCCATGCGCGACGGCTCCGACGCGGTCTCCGACTGGCCACTGCTCAACGCCCTGCTCAATACCGCAGGCGGTGCCACCTGGGTCTCGCTGCACCACGGCGGTGGCGTGGGCATGGGCTTCTCCCAGCACTCGGGCATGGTCATCGTCTGCGACGGTAGCGATGAAGCTGCCGCGCGTATCGCCCGCGTGCTGACCAACGACCCGGGGACCGGCGTGATGCGCCACGCCGATGCCGGCTACCAGATCGCCATCGACTGCGCCAAGGAGCAGGGCCTGGACCTGCCGATGATCACCGGCTGATCGCCGCGCTTTGGATCGCACCCGCCACGGGTGATACTGAACAACAAGAAGGGGCCCCGCGTGGCCCCAAGCGATTGGAGTAGCGAAGTGACCGAATTGACCCTCAAGCCCGGCACCCTGACCCTGGCCCAGCTGCGCGCCATCCACGCCGCGCCCGTGCGCCTGCAACTGGACGCCAGCGCCGCGCCCGCCATCGACGCCAGCGTCGCCTGCGTCGAGCAGATCATCGCCGAAGACCGTACCGCCTACGGCATCAACACCGGTTTCGGCCTGTTGGCCTCGACCCGCATCGCCAGCCACGACCTCGAGAACCTGCAGCGCTCGCTGGTGCTGTCCCACGCCGCCGGTATCGGCGCGCCGCTGGACGACGACCTGGTGCGGCTGATCATGGTGCTCAAGATCAACAGCCTCAGCCGTGGTTTCTCCGGCATTCGCCGTAAAGTCATCGACGCGCTGATCGCCCTGGTCAATGCCGAAGTCTATCCACACATCCCGCTCAAGGGCTCGGTCGGCGCTTCCGGCGACCTCGCGCCGCTGGCGCACATGTCGCTGGTGCTGCTGGGTGAAGGCAAGGCCCGCTACAAGGGCCAGTGGCTGTCGGCCAGCGAAGCCCTGGCCGTTGCTGGCCTGGAGCCGCTGACCCTGGCCGCGAAGGAGGGCCTGGCCCTGCTCAACGGCACCCAGGCCTCCACCGCCTACGCCCTGCGTGGCCTGTTCCAGGCCGAAGACCTGTACGCCGCGGCCATCGCCTGTGGCGGCCTGAGCGTCGAGGCAGCGCTGGGTTCGCGCTCGCCGTTCGATGCGCGCGTCCATGCAGTGCGCGGCCAGCGTGGCCAGATCGACACCGCCGCGTGCTTCCGCGACCTGCTGGGCGATTCCAGCGAAGTGTCGCTGTCGCACAAGAACTGCGACAAGGTCCAGGACCCGTACTCGCTGCGCTGCCAGCCGCAGGTCATGGGCGCCTGCCTGACCCAGATCCGCCAGGCCGCCGAGGTGCTGGGCATCGAGGCCAACGCGGTGTCGGACAACCCGCTGGTGTTCGCCGCCGAGGGCGACGTGATTTCCGGCGGCAACTTCCACGCAGAGCCGGTGGCCATGGCCGCCGACAACCTGGCCCTGGCCATCGCCGAGATCGGCTCGCTGAGCGAACGCCGCATCTCGCTGATGATGGACAAGCACATGTCCCAGCTGCCGCCGTTCCTGGTGGAAAACGGTGGGGTCAACTCCGGCTTCATGATCGCCCAGGTCACCGCTGCCGCGCTGGCCAGCGAGAACAAGGCGCTGTCGCACCCGCACAGCGTCGACAGCCTGCCGACCTCGGCCAACCAGGAAGACCATGTGTCGATGGCCCCGGCCGCCGGCAAGCGCCTGTGGGAAATGGCCGAGAACACCCGCGGCGTGCTGGCCATCGAATGGCTGGGCGCCTGCCAGGGCCTGGACCTGCGCAAGGGCCTGAAGACCTCCGTCAAGCTGGAGCAGGCGCGCCAGGCGCTGCGTCGCGAAGTGCCGCACTATGACCGCGACCGTTTCTTCGCCCCGGATATCGAGGCGGCTTCCACACTGCTGGGCAAAGGCACCTTGACCGGCCTGCTGCCGGCTGGGGTCCTGCCTAGCCTGTAATGCCGCTGGGGCCGCACTGCGGCCCATTCGCCGGCAAGGCCGGCTCCTACAAAGGTATGTGCCTTGCCTGTAGGAGCCGGCCTTGCCGGCGAATGGGCTGCGCAGCAGCCCCAATCCGACCTCACGACCAGAACAACAATAAGGACGTGACATGCAACAAGCTCAAGGTCTCAAGCGCGGGCTATCGGCCCGGCAT
Source organism: Pseudomonas muyukensis (assembly GCF_019139535.1). Lineage (NCBI taxonomy): Bacteria > Pseudomonadati > Pseudomonadota > Gammaproteobacteria > Pseudomonadales > Pseudomonadaceae > Pseudomonas > Pseudomonas muyukensis. The sequence goes on from NZ_CP077073.1 coordinate 1,071,007, forward strand.
ATCCGTTTCATGGCGCTCGGTTCGGCAATCGGTACCGGGCTTTTCTATGGTTCGGCCTCGGCCATCCAGATGGCCGGCCCGGCCGTGCTGCTGGCCTACCTGATCGGCGGCGCCGCCGTGTTCATGGTCATGCGCGCCCTCGGCGAGATGGCCGTGCACAACCCAGTGGCCGGCTCCTTCGGCCACTACGCCAGCACCTACCTCGGCCCCATGGCTGGCTTCATCCTCGGCTGGACCTACGCCTTCGAGATGGTCATCGTCGCCATCGCCGACGTCACCGCCTTTGGTATCTACATGGGTTTCTGGTTCCCGGAGGTCGCCCGCTGGATCTGGGTGCTGGGCATCGTGTTCCTGATCGGCGGCCTGAACCTGTGCAACGTGCGGGTGTTCGGCGAGATGGAGTTCTGGCTGTCGCTGCTCAAGGTTGGCGCCATCGTCGCGATGATCCTCGCCGGCCTCGGCATCATGGCCTTCGGCTTCAGCCAGGTGGGCAGCGGACACGCGGTCGGGGTGAGCAACCTGTTCGACCACGGCGGTTTCATGCCCAATGGCGTCAGTGGCCTGATCGCCTCGTTCGCGGTGGTGATGTTCGCCTTCGGCGGCATCGAGATCATCGGTGTCACCGCCGGTGAAGCGAAAGACCCGCAGCGGGTGATCCCCAAGGCGATCAACGCCGTGCCGCTGCGCATCCTGCTGTTCTACGTGCTCACCCTGTTGGTGCTGATGTGCCTGTACCCCTGGCCGCAGATCGGCAGCCAGGGCAGCCCGTTCGTGCAGATCTTCAGCAACCTGGGCATCGGCTCGGCCGCCGCCGTGCTGAACATCGTGGTGATCTCGGCGGCCATCTCGGCGATCAACAGCGACATCTTCGGCGCCGGGCGCATGATGTACGGCCTGGCCCAGCACGGCCAGGCACCGCGTGGCTTCGGCAAGCTGTCGAAACACGGCGTACCCTGGATGACCGTGGTGGTGATGGGCGCGGCGCTGCTGGTCGGCGTGCTGCTCAACTACCTGATTCCGGAGAACGTGTTCCTGCTGATCGCGTCGATCGCCACCTTCGCCACCGTGTGGGTGTGGCTGATGATCCTGGTCACCCAGGTCGCCATGCGCCGCAGCATGAGCCGCGAGGAAGTCGCCCAGCTCAAGTTCCCGGTACCCTTCTGGCCCTATGGCCCGGCCATGGCCATTGCCTTCATGGTGTTCATCTTTGGTGTGCTCGGCTACTTCCCCGATACCCAGGCGGCCTTGCTCGTCGGCGTGGTCTGGGTGGTGTTCCTGGTGGCGTCCTACCTGCTGTGGTGCAAGCCACGCGCCGGTGGTGGCGAGCCAGTCCGGGAGCCTGCCGAGCTGCACCGCTGAATTAGAAAGGAGATCCTGATGAGAACCCTCTGGCAGCACTGCCACGCCGCGACCATGACCGATGGCCGTTACTCGGTCATCGAGAACGCGGCGATCGTCACCAGCGCCGGGCTGATCGAGTGGATCGGCCCCCGCGCTGACGTGCCGCCGGTCGCGGCCGACCGCGTCGTCGACCTGGGCGGCGCCTGGGTCACCCCGGGGCTGATCGACTGCCATACCCACGCGGTGTTCGGCGGTAATCGCAGCGGCGAGTTCGAGCAGCGCCTGCAGGGCGTCAGCTATGCCGAGATCGCTGCCCAGGGCGGCGGCATCGCCAGCACCGTGCGGGCGACCCGCGCGGCCAGCGAGGACGCGCTGCTGGCCAGCGCCCGCCAGCGGGTCCAGGCGCTGATGCGCGATGGGGTGACCACCCTGGAGATCAAGTCCGGCTATGGCCTGGACCTGGAGAGCGAGCGCAAGATGCTGCGCGTCGTCCGCCGTCTGGGCGAGGAGCTGCCGGTGACCGTGCGCAGCACCTGCCTGGCCGCTCACGCCCTGCCACCGGAGTACGCTGGCCGGGCCGACGACTACATCGCCCACATCTGCGATGAGATGCTCCCGGCGCTGGCCGCCGAGGGCCTGGTGGATGCGGTGGATGCCTTCTGCGAGCACCTGGCGTTTTCTCCCGCCCAGGTCGAGCGGCTGTTCATCAAGGCCCGGGAGCTGGGCCTGCCGGTCAAGCTGCATGCCGAGCAGTTGTCGTCACTGCACGGTTCCAGCCTGGCAGCGCGCTACCAGGCGCTATCGGCCGACCATCTGGAGTTCATGACCGAGGACGACGCCATAGCCATGGCGCAGTCCGGCACCGTCGCGGTGCTGCTGCCGGGGGCGTTCTACTTCCTGCGAGAAACCCAGCTGCCGCCGATGGATGCCTTGCGCCGGCATGGCGTGAAGATCGCCCTGGCCAGCGACCTCAACCCCGGCACCTCGCCAGGGCTGTCGCTGCGCCTGATGCTGAACATGGGCTGCACCTGTTTCCGCATGACCCCGGAAGAAGCCCTGGCCGGCGTCACCGTGCACGCCGCCACGGCACTGGGCCTGGGCGACAGCCATGGCTCGCTGGAGGTGGGCAAGGTGGCCGACTTCATCGCCTGGCAGATCGAGCGCCCCGCCGACCTCAGCTACTGGCTCGGCGGCGACCTGCCCAAGCGCGTGGTGCGCCTGGGCCATGAAATATCCAACTGAGCGAGGGCACATGGACAAGGTATTGAGTTTTCACCAGGGCCGCCTGCCGTTGCTGATCAGCATGCCCCACGCTGGTCTCGGCCTCACCGACGCCGTGCGCGACGGCCTGGTCGAGCCGGCGCGTAGCCTGCCGGACACCGACTGGCATATCCCGCGCCTGTACGACTTCGCCCGTGACCTGGGCGCCAGCGTGGTGGCGGCGGAGTATTCGCGGTTCGTCATCGACCTGAACCGCCCGGATGACGACAAGCCGCTGTACGCCGGCGCCACCACCGGCCTGTACCCGGCCACGCTGTTCGACGGCGAGCCGTTGTTCAAGGACGGCCAGGTGCCCAGCGCCGTCGAGCGGGCCACCTACCTGGAGCAGGTCTGGCGCCCGTACCACGACACGATTCGTCGTGAGCTCGACCGCCTGCGTGACGCGTTCGGCTACGCACTGCTGTGGGACGCCCACTCGATACGTTCGCTGATCCCGCACTTGTTCGACGGCAAGCTGCCGGACTTCAACCTCGGCACCTTCAATGGCGCCAGTTGCGACCCGGCGCTGGCCGAACGCTTGCAAAGCGTGTGCGCCGAGGCGCAAGGCTACAGCCATGTGCTCAACGGGCGTTTCAAGGGCGGGCATATCACCCGCCATTACGGCGACCCGGCCAATCACATCCATGCCGTGCAATTGGAGCTGGCGCAAAGCACTTACATGGAAGAAACCGAGCCGTTCGCCTACCGCGAGGACCTGGCGCAGCCAACTCAACGGGTGCTCAAGGCCTTGTTGCAAGCCTGCCTGCAGTGGGGAAAGGCGCATTACCAACGCTAGAAGATGGCGACGCGCCGCTGGCCAGGCGCGTCGCCGGTTATGACACTTAGCTCTGGTTGATCTGGGCGATGGTCAGCTCGCGCAGCAGCTCTTGTTCTTCCTCAGCCTTCTCGTGCTGTAGGCCCTGCTGCAAATGCAACTCGTCCTCCAGCGAGAGATTGCTGTCGGCCAGCGCCAGCACGCGCAGGCGCAGGTGGGCCTCCAGCTCGGCGAAGCGCTCGCTGAATTCGCCTTGCAGGCGCATCACCCAGTACGGATTCGCCAGCATGTAGTTCACAAGTGCATCGCCCAGTTCAGCCTTGCGGACTTTCTCCAAAACCCCGGTCAGCTCGTCTGGGGCCAGGTTGGCGGCACCCCGAAAGCGCATGCTATCGGCGATCGGCAGGTCGAGGTCCCTGGCCAGTTCGCGTCGGTAAGCCAGGCGTACGGAGACCAGGTCGCCCGAGCCTGTGCGTTGAGTGGCCAACTGGTCCAGCTGCTCGATCCTGAACAGTTGTAGCAAGCGACGGCGCAGCGATTTCAGGTCGTCGCCCGCCTCGATCAACAGGCGTTCGCCCATCAGGTAGAACTCGATATTGTTGAATTCCAACCCTGCCCCGTCATGGCAGGTCTGCGAGCCGGTTTCCGGGTTTTCCAGCGCAGCAACAGCAATCGCTTCCATGTTCGCCCGCTCGGCAGGGTTGCTTGCCGCTATCACCAGCATCATGCGTACCCGCTCGCAATAGCTGGCCCGCGTGTTCGGATCGACATAAGGCGCAGCATTGCGCAAACGGCCTGCCAGGCGCAGCAGGTCGCTGCCCTCAAGGGTTTTCCAACTATCCTGCAGTGCTTCGTTCTGCGCCTCGTTGCCCAGCATCCAGTCTTCCTGCCTGGGCTTGTCGTCGCCCTGCAGGGGGAAATGCGGGTGATCGAGCGAACCTTCGCTCGACGAATCGACCAGCAGCAGGTTGTCAGGGATGTCCAGGGCGAATGAGTAGCTGTGCTGGCTGTCCGAAAACGTGCGAAGCCGCAGGATGGTTTCCAGTGGCAGCGGGTTGTCGAACAGGGCGATTGACGAAATAGGCATCGGATTGTTCAGGTTCGATGCGATGTGCTCGGGCAATTGGGTGATGCTGTTTGCACTCAGGTCCAGCAACTCCAGCGGCAACAGGGCATCGCACCAACTTGGCCAGGCCTGCAGGTTCATGTTGGTCAGCGCCAGTGACTGCAGGTTGCGCGACAATTGTGCGGGTACCTGGTTGATGGTGCCTACACGATTGCCTGACAAGTCGATCGAGCTCAGGTGCTCCAGCCCGGCGAAGACGTCCAGCATGGCCTGGTCGACTTCCAGGCCCATGTTGCGAAACTCCAGCATGGCAAGCTGTGGCAGGCGCGCCAGGGCAGAGGCCAGCGAAGGGCTGGCGGCCTGATGGGCATCGATGGTCAGCCGCGTGATGTTGGGGAAACGGCGCAGTAGCTGATCGACTTGCGAGGTGCTGCCGCGCAAGCGGGTCAGGCTCAATGCCCGTACCCGCTCGCCAAAGAATGGCGGAAGCCGCCGAGGGAAATGCTCGATCGCCACGTCCTCCAGTTGCAGGCGCAGGTACTGCTGGCCCTGCTCCTGCTGCTCCCAGAAGTGATTGATCGCGGTTTCGATACGCTGCCTGTCTGCCAGTGCAGCCGGTGTCAGCGGGTTGCTCGAGCTTGAGGCTTGGGCCCAGCCATCGATGGCGTCGCGCATCTGGCGCCGTTCATCGCGGATGCGCTCGAATTGTTCGCTGAGCGCAGCCGGCTGGTCGGTGGTAATGCCGGACGTATCGACCCGATCGTTAAGTAGCAGCCGCAGCAGGTGGGTCTGGTTGATGCTGTTGCCCTGCAGCGCTATCCCCGGCGGTGTGGTCAAGGTTTCGGTTTCATTGACCAGGAACGCTGGCAGCGACCTGAGGTTGTTGTCACGCAGCGACAGGTAGGCGATACGTGCCAGGGCATCGCTGCCGATACCGATCGGCCATTGGGACAACTGCATCTGGTCCAGGCCCAGGTAGTCCAGGCTCAGCGCGTGGAAACTCGGCCTGTTGTTCTGCGCCAACCGATTGCCGCTCAAGTCCAGGTGGCGCAGTTGCTCAAGTCCTGACAACAGGTTCAGGTCGCTTTCCGACAGCGCGATGTTCTGATGGGTGACCACCAGCCGACGCAACCCGGGCAAACACTCGCTGATCGTGGCAATACTGAACAGGAAGGATGACGGTGTGGCCCGAGCGTTATAGGGGCGGTTGATTTCAAGCGACTCGAGCTGCGGCATCTGCCTGAGCAGGCGTTGCAGCAGGCGCTCGTTCTGCGCCCAGCCAGCGAGGGCGCCCGATGGCAGGTCGATCAGGCTCAAGCTGCGCACGCGTGAGGTGAAGAAGCCCGGCAAGGTCAGCGGGATGTCCGACAATGGCACGCGCTGGATGCTCAGCCCTGCCGTGTGTTGCAGGCCCTCGTGCAGGGCAGTGTCATACCAGTGCTGCAGGATGGCTTCACGCAGGCTGTGATAATCCTGCCTTGCCTCGGCGGTGGCGGGCGTAATGGCTTCGCTCCAGTCGTTCAGCGCGCTCTGCAACAGGCTGCGCTGCTCGTTGAGGGTCTGCAGGTGCTGCAACGCCTGTAGCCGGTTGCGACCAGCGGTAACCAGGCGCAGCACCTGGTCGGCGGTGTACCGCGTGTGCTCGGTCAGGCCGGTGGCGGCGATGGCATCCAGCAAGGCCTGGTAGCTGGCATCGCCTGATGGCATCGCATGGCCGCCGCTCAGGGGGTAGCCCAGGCGGCCATCGGCCAGGTGCATCGGCGAGCGAAAGCCGGGGCGCACGGTGTGCATGCCGAGCACTCGCCTCAGGGTACTGCGCGGTAACAACGGGGCGTCTTGCAGCAACTGGCGCAGGGTGGTTTGGCCATCCACCCCCAGGCTCGCCATCGCCTCGGGCATTGCTGCGCTCAGGGCTGCATAAAGGTTCGGATGGACATCGAGCGCTTCGGTCTGGGCGGCTTCATGGATGAGGTAGCCAGCTTCGACACTGCTGATGGTGATGCGGGTGCGCGAATCGGGTTGGCCTATCGCGTCGCTTTGGCGAGGCCAGTAACGCTGCTGGCGCAATTCGAGTCGGGTATCGGTTGGCCAGCCAGGCAGTTGTTCGAGGCTGTGCATGACCAGCCGGTCAGCGTCCCAATTGCGCACGCAGCCCAGGTACAGCCCCTCGTAGGCACGGGCCAGGCGAACCTGTTGCTGGTATAGCCGAGCCTCCTGGGCGATGCGCATTGGCACCTTGCCGCTGGCCAGGCTCAGTTGCTCGGGGGTGCTGGCATTGCGTAGCAGTTCGTTGCGAATGGCCTTGGGCAGGCCGGGGTAAACCCGCTGGAGGGTGTCCGCATCGGCGCTTGCCAGCCGTTGATAGCGCTGCTCGAACTCGGCGATGCGTGCCGCGACCCCTGCCTCTGGAAGCGCCTGGCCGACTTGCCGGTCCAGCTCGAAGCGCTGCCAGGTGTCCTCGAGCAACGCCGGCAGCCGCTGGTTTTCGCTGAGGATGCGCCGCAGCACGTTTTCGTCGGTATCGCTGACACGCAGTATCCGCTCGGCGATCGGGGCGTCGAACGCCCCAGGCAGGTGGCCTAGCCGACGCAGCAGCTGCATGCCGGTCCAGGTCTGCGGTTGGTCCAGCTCATGCAGCCAGGCGCCCGCGCCGTTGTGCTGCAACCTGGGCTGATAGCCCTGAGGGCGGGTGGGGTGCAGTAGCCGGTGTTCAGCGTTGCTGGTGCCGATGGCGTAGGTCCGCTCCTCGATGGGCAGCCAGGTTTTCCCCTGATGGTGATACAAGCCGAATTCATCAGGCTTGAGGCCCGCCGGCAGCACGATGTCATGGGCGAAAGGTTGCAGGTCGCGGCGCCACAGGCGCACGTCGCCTTCGGCCAGTTCTACTGGCTTGAGCTCTTCGATGAACGATGGGGTGTCCACCGTCAGCTTTTCGAGCGCAGGTTTTGCGCCTGCGCCGCTGGTAGCGCCGAGTGCGCCGATCAGGGCCAGGTTCTCGAGCACATCCATCAGGTAGCCGAACGCCTGGTCGCGCTCGCCGTCGGCCCATTCGGCAAGCCCTTCGAACACCTCGTGGCCGAGTTGCAGCACGGTCAGGCCCAGCATCAGTGGCGCCAGCCCGGGGATGAAGAACGCGCCGATGTTCAAGGCATTGAGGGCAAGTGATTCAAAGTAGGCCCAGCGCTTGGCTGCGGTTTTTTCATCCTCGGCTGCCGTTGACACGGCATGGAAGGCAGCATCGTCTTTCAGGCGCTGTTGCCGTTGGCTGGCCAGCTCATCCGGCAGTGGCCGGGTAAATGGCTGCAGGTGCAGGGAAACCGAGGCGTCCGGGTCTTTCATGCGCTCCTTGAAACCCTTTGCAGGGTTCCAGGTGTACGGCTCCAGGGTGTCTTGCAGTTTGCCCAGGAAAGCTGCCTTGCTGCGTTCGGGGACCATGTGCAGGCATGCCGGGTGGCGAAACTCGGGCAACAGCTTGACCAGCTGTGCCTCGGCCTGCTCCCGGGTGCTGTGCACGCTCAGCGGCGTGGTGGCACCCGGCAGGTACAGCACCACCCAGCCGCCGTAGGGGAAGCTCGGTGGCGGGAATTTTCCGCCAGCCGTCCTGCCGGGTGCGGCTATGCCGAAAGCGGCTGCGCCGGTGAGGGTTGCATGCAGCAGCGTCACCCGCGAGCACAGTACCGGCTGGCCTTGGTAAGTGGCCTGACCCTGGGTTGCCAGGTTCAGCAGGGCGTCGTGAGTAGCCTGGTCGATAGCGCCGCGCAGGCGGGCCAGGTGCGCATGCAGGCGCAAGGAGGTTTGCTCGGCACGGCTGAAAACCGCGTGGGCAGCCTCGTGACCTGTCGCCGCATCGATCAGCGCCTGGTACTGGCCGCCGATGTCCAGGTCGCGCACCATCCCCGCGAAGGCTTCTGGCACGATGGCAATCTGCTTGGCAGGTGAGGCGACGATGCTGACCTTGTTGCTGTCGAGGATCAGCGATGGGTTGCCACCTGCCTGCAGCCCCTCGGGCTCAGCCTCGGCGGCTTCGAAGTTCTGCAGGGCGCTGTCCAGCAGCGATTGGGTGGCGTTCTTCACGGCGCGGTCGCTGGTCACGAACGGGTCGCCGCTCAGTGTTTCTTTGTACGCCGCCGCTTTGCTGACATTCAGCAGGTAGGTGGCGGTTACATCCAGCTCCAGCTCGAAGCGCTTGCGTATTTCTGCGCCGAGCAGCTTGCTGGCGAAAGGCTTCAACGCCGGAATGGCCGCGAGCAGCGTGCGTACCTCGGTTTCGGCCTGTCGCTGGGCGCCGAATTGCGCGATCAACTGACGGGCGATGGCCGGGTGCGCCAGGCAGGCTGCCTCGAACCAGTTCGCTGGCTGGGCGGCTGCCTCGCGCATCTGCCGGTGTTCGTCGGGTTGGGTTCCGGCAACCCAGGCGGGCAGCTTGCCGACGACCAGGGACAGCGCGCGAGAAGGGGGGGGAGCGGTCACTTGCGAAGAGTCGTTCATGGTGGGCCTCGTTTTTCGGGAGGCTCGGATGCTATTGAGCTACGCACGGCGCAAGCACATAACATGATCTCGCCATAGACACATGCTCAAAGCGCAATTCAGGTTTATGATGGCCCACGGCTGAACCAAACCTCACACGGAGTGCGCGATGCAGACCCTCTACCCGCAGATCAAACCCTACGCCCGGCACGATCTGGCCGTGGAAGCGCCGCATGTGCTGTATGTCGACGAAAGCGGCTCGCCGGAAGGTCTGCCCGTGGTGTTCATCCACGGTGGCCCGGGCGCAGGCTGTGATGCCCAGAGCCGCTGCTACTTCGACCCCAACCTGTACCGCATCATCACCTTCGACCAGCGCGGCTGTGGCCGCTCCACGCCCCATGCGAGCCTGGAGAACAACACCACCTGGCACCTGGTCGAGGACCTGGAGCGCATCCGTGAGCACCTGGGGATAGACAAATGGGTGCTGTTCGGCGGCTCGTGGGGCTCGACCCTGGCCCTGGCCTACGCCCAGACCCACCCCGAGCGTGTGCACGGCCTGATCTTGCGCGGCATCTTCTTGTGCCGCCCGCAGGAAATCAGCTGGTTCTACCAGGAGGGCGCCAGCCGTCTGTTCCCCGACTACTGGCAGGACTACATCGCGCCGATCCCGCCCGAGGAGCGCGGCGACCTGGTGCAGGCCTTCCACAAGCGCCTGACCGGCAATGACCAGATCGCCCAGATGCACGCGGCCAAGGCCTGGTCGACCTGGGAGGGCCGCACCGCCACCCTGCGCCCCAACCCGCTGGTGGTCGACCGCTTCTCCGAGCCACAGCGGGCGCTGTCGATCGCCCGCATCGAGTGCCACTACTTCACCAACAATGCCTTCCTCGAAGAAAACCAGTTGATCCGCGACATCCCCAAGATCGCCCATCTGCCGGCGGTGATCGTGCATGGCCGCTATGACGTGATCTGCCCGTTGGACAACGCCTGGGAACTGCACCAGGCCTGGCCGAACAGCGAGCTTAAGGTGATCCGCGACGCCGGCCACGCCGCGTCCGAGCCGGGCATCACCGATGCGCTGGTGCGTGCCGCCGACCAGATGGCCCGGCGCCTGCTCGACCTGCCCCTGGAAGAAGCATGAAGGGCCTGATCCAGCGCGTGCGTGGCGCCAGGGTGGAAGTCGCGGGCGAAATCGTCGGCGCCATCGACCAAGGGTTGCTGGCGCTGGTGGCGGTGGAGCCTGAAGATTCGCCGGAGCACGCCGACAAACTGTTGCACAAGCTGCTCAACTACCGGGTGTTCAGCGACGAGCAGGGCAAGATGAACCGCTCGCTCAAGGACATCGGTGGCGGCTTGCTGCTGGTGTCCCAGTTCACCCTGGCAGCCGATACCCGCAGCGGCATGCGCCCGAGCTTTTCGACGGCGGCGCCGCCGGCGCTCGGCGCCGAGCTTTTCGACTATCTTCTATTACAGGCACAGCGCCAGCACCCGCAGGTGGCGAGCGGACGCTTCGGTGCCGACATGCAGGTGCACCTGGTCAATGATGGCCCCGTAACATTTATGTTACAAATATGAGGTCGAAAAACCCCTTGTTTGTATGAAAACAAGGGGTTTTGTACGATAAATAGTTTCTCCAGCCTGATGCGTTGTCACGCGTCCTGCTGGATAATCGCGCGCTGCATGAACCTGCGTTCGCAGGTTCGTTTCATTTTGACTCGAGCATTGTCTGGATCCGTTTGGGGAATCATTACGCCCTCACGGGGTCCGAACAGTGCTCGCCAACCCGGCATTGGTCGCTGGCCGTTGGTTTCATGATCTGTTTTCGGCGAGGATTGCTCGTGATTGTAAGCCCCTGTATTGCACCAAGAATCCCCGGTACCCGGCTGCGCAAGGCCCTGTTGGCCGGCGCGGCGCTGGTCGGCCTGATGAGCGCTGGCCAGCTGTGGGCATTCAATCTGGATGATGTTGCAGCCAAGGCAAAGGATCTGGCCGGTCAGAAGTTCGAGGCACCGAAGAGCAACCTGCCGCCGGTGTTCCGCGACATGAAGTACGCCGACTACCAGAAGATCCGCTTCCTCCAGGAAAAGGCCGAGTGGGCCAAGGACAAGACGCCGTTCAAGCTGTCGTTCTACCACCAGGGCATGCACTTCGACACGCCGGTGAAGATCAACGAGATCACCGCCAAGAAGGTCGAAGAGATCAAGTACGACCCGAGCCGCTTCGACTTCGGTGACGTGCCGCATGACGCCGACACCACCAAGGACCTTGGCTACGCTGGCTTTCGCGTGCTCTACCCGATCAACAAGGCCGACAAGCAGGACGAGATCATGACCCTGCTTGGCGCCAGCTATTTCCGCGTGGTCGGCAAGGGCCACCGCTATGGCCTGTCGGCCCGTGGCCTGGCCATCGACACCGCGCTGCCGTCGGGCGAGGAGTTCCCGCGCTTCCGCGAATTCTGGATCGAAAAGCCCAAGCCCAACGACAAGCACCTGGTGATCTACGCGCTGCTCGACTCGCCGCGCTCCACCGGCGCCTACAAGCTGACCCTGCGTCCGGGCGAAGACACCCTGGTCGACGTCAAGTCGCGGGTCTACCTGCGTGACCACGTCAGCCGCCTGGGGATCGCGCCGCTGACCAGCATGTACCTGTTCGGCCCCAACCAGCCGTCGAAGGTGATGAACTACCGTCCGGCCCTGCACGACTCCGAAGGCCTGTCGATCCATGCCGGCAACGGCGAATGGCTGTGGCGCCCGCTGAACAACCCGAAACACCTGGCCGTGAGCAACTTCAGCGTCGAGAACCCGCGTGGTTTCGGCCTGCTGCAGCGTCAGCGCGCCTTCAGCGACTACGAAGACCTCGACGACGAATACGAAAAGCGCCCGAGCGCCTGGATCGAGCCTAAGGGCGACTGGGGCAAGGGCACCGTCGACCTGGTCGAGATCCCCACCGCCGACGAGACCAACGACAACATCGTGGCCTTCTGGAGCCCGGAAAAACTGCCGGAGCCAGGCAAGCCGTTCGAATACGACTACCGCCTGCGCTGGACCATCAAGGAAGACCAGCTGCACTCCCCGGACCTGGCCTGGGTCAAGCAGACCCTGCGCTCCACCGGTGACGTCAAGCAGTCCAACCTGATCCGCCAGGCCGATGGCACCGTGGCCTTCCTGGTCGACTTCATCGGCCCGAACCTGGCCGCCCTGCCGGCCGATACGGCCGTGCGCAGCCAGGTCAGCGTCGGCGACAACGCCGAGCTGGTCGAGAACAACCTGCGCTACAACCCGGAAACCAAGGGCTGGCGCCTGACCCTGCGGCTGAAGGTGCAGGATCCGAAGAAATCCACCGAGATGCGTGCCGCGCTGCTGCGCGACGTACCGGTCGAGCAGCCCAAGCCTGCCAAGGAAACCAAGCAGGACAAGGCCAAGCACGCCCACGCCAAGGCCGAGAAAGCCAAGGCGGAAAAAGCTGCCGAGCAACCAGCCGCCGATGCGGCATCCACCAACGGGACCCCGGCCACCACCGAGAAAGTGCTGACCGAGACCTGGAGCTATCAGTTGCCTGCCGATGAGTAACTCAAGCGCAAGGCCGGAATCGCTGCGCGAATACCTGGCCCACCTCCCCCTGAGCGACGAGCAGCGCGCGGAACTCGCCAGCTGCGCCTCGTTCAGCGAGCTGCACCAACGTCTGGCGGCCCAACCGGCCGCCGGCACCGCCGAGGCCGTTCAGGCCTCGGTGGGCACCCGTCTTACCGTCGGCAGCGCCGCCGAGCTGGAAGAGGCCGAGATGCTCGGCGTCGATGCCGGCGGGCGGCTGTGCCTGAAGATCGCGCCGCCGATCAAGCGCACCAAGGTGGTGCCCGAGCCGTGGCGCACCAATATCCTGATCCGCATGTGGCGGCGCATGACCGGGCGCACCAACGCCCCGCAGCCGCCCAAGCGCGAGCTGCCGCCGGCGCGCTGGCGCACGGTCGGCTCGATCCGTCGCTACATCCTGCTGACGTTGATGATCGGCCAGACCATCGTCGCCGGCTGGTACATGAAGGGCATCCTGCCGTACCAGGGCTGGTCGTTCGTCGACCTCGACGAAGTCGTCCACCAGCCGCTGTGGGATACCGTGGTGCAGGTCTGGCCCTATGCCCTGCAAACCTCCATCCTGATTCTCTTCGGCATCCTGTTCTGTTGGGTGTCGGCGGGCTTCTGGACCGCGCTGATGGGCTTCCTCGAGCTGCTCACCGGGCGCGACAAGTACCGTATCTCCGGCAGCAGCGCCGGCAACGAGCCGATTCCCGCCGAGGCGCGTACCGCGCTGGTGATGCCGATCTGCAACGAAGACGTGCCACGGGTGTTCGCAGGCCTGCGTGCGACCTTCGAGTCGGTGGCCGCCAGCGGCAACCTCGATCGTTTCGACTTCTTCGTGCTCAGCGACACCAACGACACCGATATCGCCGTGGCCGAACAACAGGCCTGGCTGGACGTTTGTCGCGAGACCAAAGGCTTCGGCCGCATCTTCTACCGCCGCCGCCGGCGCCGGGTGAAGCGCAAGAGCGGCAACCTCGACGACTTCTGCCGGCGCTGGGGTGGCGATTACAAGTACATGGTCGTGCTCGACGCCGACAGCGTCATGAGTGGCGAGTGCCTGAGCAGCCTGGTGCGCCTGATGGAGGCCAACCCGGATGCCGGCATCATCCAGACCGGGCCGAAAGCCTCGGGCATGGACACCCTCTATGCGCGCATGCAGCAGTTCGCTACCCGCGTGTACGGCCCGCTGTTCACCGCCGGCCTGCACTTCTGGCAGCTGGGCGAGTCGCACTACTGGGGCCACAACGCGATCATCCGCATGAAACCGTTCATCGAGCACTGCGCCCTGGCGCCGTTGCCGGGCAAAGGCGCCTTCGCCGGCGCGATCCTCTCCCACGACTTCGTCGAAGCCGCGCTGATGCGCCGCGCCGGTTGGGGGGTGTGGATCGCCTACGACCTGCCGGGCAGCTACGAGGAACTGCCGCCGAACCTGCTCGACGAGCTCAAGCGCGACCGCCGCTGGTGCCACGGCAACCTGATGAACTTCCGCCTGTTCCTGGTCAAGGGCATGCACCCGGTGCACCGCGCGGTGTTCCTCACCGGGGTGATGTCGTACCTGTCGGCGCCGTTGTGGTTCCTGTTCCTGGTGCTGTCGACCGCGTTGCTGGCGACCAACACCTTGATGGAGCCGCAGTATTTCATCGAGCCGTTCCAGCTCTACCCGTTGTGGCCGCAGTGGCACCCGGAAAAAGCCATCGCGCTGTTCTCCACCACCATCGTGCTGCTGTTCCTGCCCAAGCTGCTCAGCGTCATCCTGATCTGGGCCAAGGGCGCCACCGAGTTCGGCGGGCGCATCAAGGTCACCTTGTCGATGCTGATGGAGATGCTGTTCTCCATGTTGCTGGCGCCGGTACGGATGATCTTCCACACCCGTTTCGTGCTGGCCGCGTTCCTCGGCTGGGCGGCGACCTGGAACTCGCCGCAGCGTGACGACGACTCCACCCCGTGGAGCGAGGCGGTGCGCCGCCACGGCCCGCAGACCCTGCTGGGCATCGCCTGGGCCGGGCTGGTGGCCTGGCTGAACCCGAGCTTCCTGTGGTGGCTGGCGCCGATCGTCGGCTCGCTGGTGCTGTCGATCCCGGTGTCGGTGATTTCCAGCCGCACGCGCCTGGGCCTGGCGGCCAAGGACGAGAAGCTGTTCCTCATCCCCGAGGAGTACGCTACCCCGCAGGAGCTGCTGGCTACCGACCAGTACACCCACGAGAACCGTTGGCACGCCCTGCACGACGGCTTCGTGCGCGCCGTGGTCGACCCGCGCCAGAACGCCCTGGCCTGCGCCATGGCCACCGCGCGTCACGGCCAGGCCGCGCCGATCGAGGCCCTGCGTGTCGAGCGCGTGGCCAAGGCGCTGGAGCTCGGGCCCAAGGGCCTGGACCTGAACACCCGCCTGGCGCTGCTCAGCGACCCGGTGGCGTTGTCGCGCCTGCACGATCGCGTGTGGAGCGAGCACAACGCGGCGTGGATCGATGTGTGGCGCGCCTCCATCGACAACGACCCGCACTCGCCGTTGTTGCCGCTGCACCCGCAGAACCAGGCCCAGCCAGCCCTGGCTTGAGCCTGATGCGCCGATAATCGCGGGGTAAGCCCGCTCCACGCACCGTTGTCACGGTGTGGGAGCGGGCTTGCCCCGCGATGCGTTCCAGCCGATTTTGGCCAACAAAGTCCCCTCCGGCTCTAGGTCCGGCGCTGCGCATGCGTTAGCATCCCACCCGACATTACGCCTCGGCCTACAGGGCCGTGCGAACAATAAAATCTGCGTATTTCTTGCTAGGGGACTTGGTGATGATGAAGAAACTCCTGTCGCGACTGCTGGTCGGCGCGACTGCCCTGATCGCGGTATCCGCCGCCCAGGCTGGCGCCATCGATGACGCGGTCAAGCGCGGCACCCTGCGGGTGGGCATGGACCCGACCTACATGCCGTTCGAAATGACCAACAAGCGCGGCGAAATCATCGGCTTCGAAGTCGACATCCTCAAGGCCATGGCCAAGTCCATGGGCGTCAAGCTGGAGATGGTCTCCACCGCCTACGACGGCATCATCCCGGCGCTGATGACCGACAAGTTCGACTTCATCGGCAGCGGCATGACCCTGACCCAGGAGCGCAACCTGCGCCTGAACTTCAGCGAACCCTTCATCGTCGTCGGCCAGACCCTGCTGATCCGCAAGGAGCTGGCCGGTGAGATCAAGTCGTACAAGGACCTGAACAACGAGAAGTACCGCCTCACCTCCAAGCTCGGCACCACCGGCGAGATGGTCGCGAAGAAACTGATCGGCAAGGCCAAGTACCACGGCTACGACAACGAGCAGGAAGGCGTGATGGACGTGGTCAACGGCAAGGCCGACGCCTTCGTCTACGACTCGCCCTACAACGTGGTGGCGGTGGAGAAGGCCGGCGCCGGCAAGCTGGTGTTCCTCGAAGAACCCTTCACCTACGAGCCGCTGGCCTTCGGCCTGAAGAAAGGCGACTACGACAGCATCAACTACATCAACAACTTCCTGCACCAGATCAAGCATGACGGGACCTACGATCGTATTCACGACAAGTGGTTCAAGAGCAAGGCTTGGCTGAAGGAAATGGAATAAGGCCCGGGTCAACGACCCAAGCGCTGATCCCGACGCGCAGGCAAGCCCTGCGCGTTCGCATTTACGGAAGTACCCCACGTGATCAAACACAAGAAAGCTCAGTGGCCCTGGCATGGGCTGACCGCGCTGGTCCTGGTGGGCCTGGCGATCAGCCTGTACCTGGCCACCTCGATGATTTCCTACGAGTGGCGCTGGAACCGGGTTCCGCAATACTTCGCCTACAAGGCCGAGCAAACCCAGCGTGCCGGCAACAACGGCACGATCGAGGAAATCGTGGTGTCCGGCGACAATGCCCGGGTCACCCTGAAGACCGAAGGCGGCGACACAGAAGTCGTCGAAGTGGCCAAGGACAGCGTGCTGCTGGCCCGCGGTGACGATGTCGCCGAAGGCGACGCCCTCGGCGTCACCCGCCACTGGGCCGCCGGCCCGCTGGCCTGGGGCCTGTGGACCACGTTGTGGATCTCGGTGGTGTCGGGCGCCCTGGGCCTGGTGCTCGGGCTGTTCGCCGGGCTGTGCCGGTTGTCCAGCAACCCCACCCTGCGCGACCTGTCCACCGTCTACGTCGAGCTGGTGCGCGGCACGCCGCTGCTGGTGCAGATCTTCATCTTCTACTTCTTCATCGGCACCGTGCTCAACCTGTCCCGCGAGTTCGCCGGGGTGGCGGCGCTGGCGCTGTTCACCGGCGCCTACGTCGCCGAGATCGTCCGCGCCGGGGTACAGTCGATCGCCAAGGGCCAGAACGAGGCGGCGCGCTCGCTGGGCTTGAACGCCAGCCAGTCGATGCGCCACGTGATCCTGCCCCAGGCCTTCAAGCGCGTGCTGCCACCGCTGGCCGGGCAGTTCATCAGCCTGGTCAAGGACACCTCGCTGGTGTCGGTGATTGCCATCACCGAGCTGACCAAGAGCGGCCGCGAGGCCATCACCACGTCGTTCTCGACCTTCGAGATCTGGTTCTGCGTGGCAGGCCTGTACCTGCTGATCAACCTGCCGCTGTCGCACATCGCCAGCCGGCTCGAGCGGAGGCTTGCGCAAAGTGATTGAAGTCCGTGATCTGCTGAAAGTCTTCGACACCCGTGGCATGGTGGTGCGCGCGGTGGACAACGTCACCACCCAGGTCGCCAAGGGCGAAGTGGTGGTGGTGCTCGGCCCGTCGGGTTCGGGCAAGTCGACCTTCCTGCGCTGTCTCAATGGCCTGGAGCATTTCGACGAGGGCCATGTGTCCATCGACGGCTTGCAACTGGACGACCCGAAGACCGATATCAATGCCTATCGCCGCGAAGTCGGCATGGTGTTCCAGCACTTCAACCTGTTCCCGCACATGACCGTGCTGGAAAACCTGTGCCTGGCGCAGAAGGTGGTGCGCAAGCGCAACAAGGCCGAGCGCGAGGCCAAGGCCCGGGCGTTGCTGGAAAAGGTCGGTATCGCGCAGAAAGCCAACGAGTATCCGTCGCGCTTGTCCGGTGGCCAGCAGCAACGGGTGGCTATCGCCCGGGCGCTGGCGATGGAGCCGAAGGTGATGCTGTTCGACGAGCCGACTTCAGCGCTGGACCCGGAAATGGTCGGCGAGGTGCTGGACGTGATGAAGACCTTGGCCCAGGAAGGCATGACCATGGTCTGCGTGACCCACGAGATGGGCTTTGCCCGGGAAGTGGCGGACCGCGTGCTGTTCTTCGATCACGGCAAGTTGCTGGAGGACTCGCCGCCAGCGCAGTTCTTCGCCGCGCCGAAGGACCCACGGGCCCAGGCGTTTTTGCGCCAGGTGTTATGACCCAGGCGGCAACGCGGTGCCTGGCACCGGCTGCGCCGGTGTTCGCCGGCAAGGCTGGCGCCTACGTCTGATCCCGATGTGCTTCGGTCCGTAGGCGCCTGCTTGCTGGCGAGCCAGGCGCCGCGACTCAGGCCTGGGTCGCGGCGTTCAGCGGTGCCGATGGCGTATTGCTGGCCGGTGCCGCGCTCGGCGCCGGTGCTGCGGTAGCCGCTGGCGCCGCGGTGGCGGGCTTGGCCGCTGCCGGTTTGGCCGGCGCCTTCTTCACGGCTGGCTTTTTCGCCGCAGCCGGCTTGCTGGCGGGCTTGGCTGCTACCGGCTTGGCCGCGGGCTTGGCTGCCGGCTTGGCCGCCGCGGTTTTCGCCGCAGGTTTGGCGGCAGGCTTGGCCGCCGCCTTGGCCAGTGGCTTGGCCGCCGGTTTGCTCGCGCTCGCCTTGGCCTTGGAGATCGGGGTCACCGACGCACCGGTCAGTTTCTCGATCTGCTTGGTCAGCGAATCGACCTGCTGGTGCAGGGCCTTGATCTCATTGCGGCTGGGCACGCCCAGGCGCGAGATGGCGCTGTTCAGGCGCTTGTCGAAGGCCTCTTCGAGTTCGCTCCATTTGCCCAGCGCACGGTCCTTGACCCCCGACACGCGCGAGGTGGTCGACGACTTGGCGGTTTCGGCCACGTCTTCGGCAGTCTTCTTCGCCTGCTTCTCGGCCTTTTCGCCATCCTTCACCAGCGAATCGAACAGCTTCGGACCGTCCTGGTCGATCTTGGAGTAGATACCCAGGCCAGCCAACCAGATCTTGCGCGAGTATTTCTCGACGCCGCCGATCCAGGAACTGCCTTCTTTCTCGGTGTTCTTCTTGCCAGCCATCCTGCTCTCCTTATGGTTTGTGCGCGACGCGCTCGAGCAGCTCGTGCAGCTGTTCAAGCTTGATGGACAACGCCTCAACGTCATGTTTAGACGGAATGCCGAGGCGATTCAAGGCGCGACCAACCCGTGCGTCGAAGGCCCGCTCGATTTTATCCAGCTGCGCCTCGACCCGACCGGGCACGCGGGTGACTTCCTGGGTGGCTTCGTCGAGCTGGGTGTTGGCCGCGTCGACGGCCTTGCCGATGCGCTTCTTGCCGCGCTTCTCGACGCCTTCTCCGGCCTTGACCAGCTCCTTGAAGTAGTCGGAACCTTCCTGGCCGACGCGGGCGTAGGCACCGATGCCTGCCAGCCAGATCTTGCGCGCGTAGCCGCGCACCTCGCCCAGGGTGCTGCCTTGGGCATCGTCTTTTTGCTTGAGATTCACTTTGGCCATGCTCTGCACCTCATGCTCAGTGGAAGGAGGGAGACACTGCCCGGGGGACGGGCTTGAGCGTGAAGGTAGGCGGAAAAATTAGAATGCTCACCCTAAGGTGCGGGACTTCAGGGTGCTCGACGTTGGTGTTGCAGCATCTTTGAGATCGAGCGCCGCCCGCGCGGCGCTCGATAGTCAGGGCTGCACACACCTCTCGCCATGAACGTCCTTCAGGCCAGGGCCTTGTCCAGCGCCCGCTCGATCTCGCCCTTGATGCTACCGCTCATCATCGACAGCATCATGCCCAGCTTCAGCTCGACGCGGATGGTGTCCTCGCCGATGTGCACGCTGCCGTTGGCGCCACTGCGCGACACCTCGACGCGGTCGCCGTTCCAACGGGCCTTGAGGTCGTATTCGCGGGTCAGCCTGTCGACCAGCGCTTCGGCCTTGGCGCGGGCAGCCTCGCGGCCGAGGGAGTGTTTGCGTTCGACGCTGATCTGGGTCATGCGGGTGTTCCTGGATATGAAGACAATGGCCGCATTATGCCCCCACCCGCCCGGCGACACACCCTGCCAAGACAAAACCGCCCGATGCCCATAGAATGGCGGTAATTTTTTTCTGGTGAAGCGAAATGACCGACCAGCGCAAAGGCGACCACGCCGAACCCACCACCCACTTCGGCTACCAGGACGTGCCGGAAAGCCAGAAGGCGAAGAAAGTCGCCGAGGTCTTCCATTCCGTGGCCGCCAAGTACGACCTGATGAACGACGTGCTCTCCGGCGGCATGCACCGCCTGTGGAAGCGCTTCACCATCGAGCTGTCCGGTGTGCGCAGCGGCAACCGCGTGCTGGATATCGCCGGCGGTACCGGAGACCTGGCGGCCAAGTTCTCGCGCCTGGTCGGCCCGACCGGGCAAGTGGTACTCGCCGACATCAACGAGTCGATGCTCAAGGTCGGCCGTGACCGCCTGCTCGACCGCGGCGTGGCCGGCAACATCGAGTTCGTCCAGGCCGACGCCGAGAAGCTGCCGTTCCCGGACAACCACTTCGACTGCGTGACCATCGCCTTCGGCCTGCGCAACGTGACCCACAAGGACGCGGCCATCCGCTCCATGCTGCGAGTGCTCAAGCCCGGCGGCCGGTTGTTGATCCTGGAGTTCTCCAAACCGACCAACAAGCTGATGTCCAAGGCCTACGACGCCTACTCGTTCGCCTTCATGCCGCTGGCCGGCAAGCTGATCACCAACGACTCGGAAAGCTACCGCTACCTGGCCGAATCGATCCGCATGCACCCCGACCAGGAAACGCTCAAGAGCATGATGGTCGAGGCCGGTTTCGACCGCGTCAGCTACCACAACATGACCAGCGGCATCGTCGCCGTGCATCGGGGAATCAAGCCCTGATGCTGCTCGCCGGCCTGCTTGCCAGCGTCGAGCACGGGCTCAATCGTGTGCTGCGCATGGACAGCACCGCGTTGCCGCGCCTGGCCGCGCTGGCAGGCAAGGTCATCGAGATCGACTGCCTGCAGCCGGCGCTGAAGCTGTTCGTGCTGCCCGACGACGAGGGCCTGATGCTTGCCGCCCACTGGGAGGGCGAGGTCGACTGCACCCTGCGCGCTCCCGCCGGGCGCCTGGCACAGCTGGCCCTGGCGCGGGACAAGACCGCGGTGCTGCACAGCCCGCAGGTGGCGCTGCATGGCGACAGTGCCGTGCTGCTCGACCTGGTCGGCGTGCTGCAGGACCTCGAGCTGGACTGGGAGTACGAGCTGTCGCGCTGGCTGGGCCCGGTGCCCACCGCGTTGATCGCCGGCCACGTGCGCCTGCGCGCGCGCTGGACCCGGCAGGGCCTGAACCGCTTCAGCCAGAACCTCTCCGAGTACCTGGCCGAAGAGTCCCGTACCCTGGTCGGCAAGCGCGAGGCCGAAGCCGCCTTCAGCGAGCTCGACGCCCTCAAGATCGACATCGAACGCCTCGAGGCGCGCCTGCGCCGCCTCGCCGCCCACTCTCCTGATACCAGCGATAACGCATGAAGCTGCTCGCCGTCCGCCGTCTGTTGCGCATCCAGCGCGTCGTGATCCGCTACCGCCTCGATGACCTGCTGTTCGAACAGCCCCTGCTGCCCTGGTGGCTGGCCAGCCTGCGCCTGCTGATGCCCTGGCGCTGGTTGCCGCGCAAGCCCTCCGCACTCAGCCGTGGCGCGCGGCTGCGCCTGGCCTTGCAGGACCTGGGGCCGATCTTCATCAAGTTCGGCCAGTTGCTGTCCACCCGCCGTGACCTGCTGCCCACCGACATCGCCGACGAGCTGATGCTGCTGCAGGACCGGGTGCCACCGTTCGACCCGCAACGGGCCGTGGCGCTGATCGAGGAGCAACTCGGCGCCAAGGTTGGCGAAGTGTTCAGCCGCTTCGATGTCGAGCCGCTGGCCTCGGCCTCGGTGGCCCAGGTGCACGCCGCGCGGCTCAAGAGCGGCGAAGAGGTGGTGGTCAAGGTGGTGCGCCCCGGCCTGAAGCCGGTGATCGCCCAGGACCTGGCCTGGTTGTTCCTGATTGCCAAGGCCGCCGAGCGCGCCTCGGCCGACGCCCGCCGCCTGCACCCGGTGGAAATCGTCGGCGACTACGAAAAGACCATCTACGACGAGCTCGACCTGCTGCGCGAGGCGGCCAACGCCAGCCAGCTGCGGCGCAACTTCGAAGGCTCCGAGCTGATGTACGTGCCCCAGGTGTACTGGGACTTCTGCCGGCCCAAGGTTTTGGTGATGGAGCGCATCTACGGCGTGCCGGTCACCGACATGGCCACCCTGGCCGACCAGCGCACCGACATGAAGATGCTCGCCGAGCGCGGCGTCGAGGTGTTCTTCACCCAGGTGTTCCGCGACAGCTTCTTCCACGCCGACATGCACCCGGGCAACATCTTCGTCAGTACGGTCAAGCCGTGGAGCCCGCAGTACATCGCCATCGACTGCGGCATCGTCGGCAGCCTGACGGCCGAGGACCAGGACTACCTGGCGCGTAACCTGATCGCCTTCTTCAAGCGCGACTACCGCCGCGTCGCCCAGCTGCACATCGATTCGGGCTGGGTGCCGGCACAGACCAAGGTCAACGAGTTCGAGGCGGCGATCCGCACCGTGTGCGAGCCGATCTTCGAGAAGCCGCTGAAGGACATCTCCTTTGGCCAGGTGCTGATGCGCCTGTTCCAGACCGCCCGGCGCTTCAACATGGAAGTCCAGCCACAGCTGGTGCTGCTGCAAAAGACCCTGCTCAACATCGAGGGCCTCGGTCGCCAGCTGTACCCCGACCTGGACCTGTGGAGCACCGCCAAGCCGTTCCTGGAGCGCTGGATGCGCGAGCGCATGAGCCCCAAGGCGGTGATCGGCAACCTGTACAGCCAGGCCGAGCAACTGCCGCACCTGGCCGACATGACCCGCGACCTGCTCGAGCGCCTGTCGCAGCCGCACCTGCACGACCCGCAACTGCCCGAGCGCCGCCGCGCCGGCGACAACTGGGCGCTGCGCCTGCTCGGCGCCGGCCTGCTGGGCGGTGGCGCGACCCTGGCCGCCGGTGCCGCCAGCCTCAGCGCCCCGGCCGCCTGGCCCGCCTGGCTGATGCTGGCTGCCGGCCTTTACCTGATCGTGCGCCGATAGCCAGCCGCGCGGCTGGCTGGCACACTAGCGCACAGGGGCCCGGTACGGGAGCGGGCCCGTTTGGAGTCGACGATGAAAGACTGGCTGGACGAGATCAAGTGGAACAGCGAGGGCCTGGTACCGGCCATCGCCCAGGACCACAAGACCGGGCGCGTGCTGATGATGGCCTGGATGAACCGTGAATCCCTGGCCCTGACCGCCGCCGAGCATCGCGCCATCTACTGGTCGCGCTCGCGGGGCAAGCTGTGGCGCAAGGGCGAGGAGTCGGGCCATGTGCAGAAACTGCATGAAATGCGCCTGGACTGCGACGCCGACGTGATCATCCTGATGGTCGAGCAACTGGGCCATATCGCCTGCCATACCGGCCGCGAAAGCTGCTTCTACCGCGTCTTCGAGGACGGCCAGTGGAAAATCGTCGACCCGGTCCTCAAGGACCCGCACGCCATCTACAGCGCAGGGCACTGAACATGAGCGACACGCTAAACCGCCTCGCCGAGGTGCTGGAAGAACGCAAGCACGCGGCACCCGACAGCAGCTACGTGGCCAGCCTGTACCACAAGGGCCTGAACAAGATCCTCGAAAAGCTCGGCGAAGAGTCCATCGAGACCATCATTGCCGCCAAGGATGCCGCCGCCAGCAAGGATTACAGCGATGTCATCTATGAAACCGCCGACCTGTGGTTTCATAGCCTGGTGATGCTCAGCGCGCTGGGCCAGCATCCGCAGGCGGTGCTCGACGAGCTGGAGCGTCGGTTCGGGCTTTCCGGGCATGACGAGAAGGCCGCGCGGCAGCCGTCTGCCTGATTGATTGCGGGGGCGCGTTGCGCCCCTTTCGCGACACAAGGCCGCTCCCACGGCGGTCCGCGTCGCCTGACCGATGCGCCACGCCCTGTAGGAGCGGCCTTGTGTCGCGAAAGGGCTGCACAGCAGCCCCCAGGGCCCGATAGACCGACACATATTTTTCAGGAGTAGGAAATGGGCATTTTTGACTGGAAACACTGGATCGTCCTGCTGGTGGTCGTGGTACTGGTGTTCGGCACCAAGAAGCTGAAAAACTTCGGCAGCGACCTGGGCGAGTCGATCAAGGGCTTTCGCAAGGCCATGAACGAAGAAGAAACCAAGCCGGCCGAGCAGACCCCGCCGCCCGCCCAGCCAGTGCCGCCGGTGCAGAACACCGCGCAGCAGGCCCAGGGCCAGACCATCGAGGGCCAGGCCCAGCCGGTCCAAGAGCCGCAGCGGAAAGACTGAGCCATGTTCGGCATCAGTTTCAGCGAGCTGCTGCTGGTCGGCCTGGTCGCCCTGCTGGTGCTCGGCCCCGAGCGCCTGCCGGGGGCCGCGCGCACCGCCGGGCTGTGGATCGGCCGCCTCAAGCGCAGCTTCAATGCGATCAAGATGGAGGTCGAGCGCGAGATCGGCGCCGACGACATCCGCCGCCAGCTGCATAACGAGCATATCCTGCAGATGGAACAGGAGGCCAAGCGCATCCTCAACCCTCTGGCGCCGCCCGCTCAGCCCCCGGCCAGCACCGAGACGCCCGCCACGCCTGCCGCCCAGGCCGCCCCCGCGCAGCCCGCCGCAGCGCCACCCTCCGAACCGCCACCACCGCCGCGAGCCCCATGAGCGAGAATCCGGAACATGACCAGCCGATGCCGCTGGTCTCGCACCTGACCGAACTGCGCACCCGCCTGCTGCGTTGTGTCGCCGCCATTTTCCTGATCTTCGCCGGGCTGTTCTCCTTCGCCCAGCAGATCTACACCCTGGTCTCGGCGCCGCTGCGCGCGCACTTGCCGGCCAATGCGACGATGATCGCCACCGACGTGGCCTCGCCGTTCCTGACGCCGTTCAAGTTGACCATGATCGTCTCGCTGTTCCTGGCGATCCCGTTCATCCTCCAGCAGATCTGGGGTTTCATCGCCCCGGGCCTGTACCGCCACGAAAAACGCATCGCCATTCCATTGCTGGTGTCGAGCATCTTCCTGTTCTACGCCGGCATGGCCTTCGCCTACTTCCTGGTGTTCCCGCTGATCTTCGGCTTCTTCGCCAGTGCCACCCCCGAGGGCGTGTCGATGATGACCGACATCGCCAGCTACCTGGACTTCGTCATGACCCTGTTCTTCGCCTTCGGGGTCGCCTTCGAGATCCCGGTGGCGGTGGTGCTGCTGGTGTGGATCGGCGTGGTCGATGTGCAGTACCTGAAGAAGATCCGCCCGTACGTGATTATCGGCTGCTTCGTGGTCGGCATGATCCTCACGCCGCCGGATATCTTCTCGCAGACCCTGCTGGCGGTGCCAATGTGGATGCTGTTCGAGGTCGGCGTGCTGTGCGGTAGCCTGATTCGCAAGCGCAGCCACGCGCCCGAGCAAGCCGGCAACGATCATGACGACCAGCCGCCAGCGACCCTATCGTGAACCTGTTGCTCCTCGAAGAGGCCGACTTCGTCGCGGCCGACCGCGTCGTCCTGGCTGATCGGCGCTTCACCCACATGCAGGAGATCCACCGCGTGGCGGTGGGCGACAGCCTGCGCGTAGGGCGCATCGGCGGGTTGATGGGCAAGGCCGAGGTGGTGCGCCTGGAAGGCCATGAAGCCGAATTGCAGGTGGCCTTCGACCAGGCGCCACCGGCCAAGCTGCCGCTGACCCTGGTACTGGCCGTGCCGCGGCCGAAAATGCTGCGCCGGCTGTTTCAGACGGTCGCCACCCTGGGCGTGCCGCGGCTGATCCTGGTCAACAGCTACAAGGTGGAAAAGAGCTTCTGGCAGACGCCGTTCCTCAACCCCGAGAGCATCCGCGAAAACCTGATCCTTGGCCTTGAGCAGGCGCGTGACACGGTGCTGCCTGAGGTGATCATCGAGAAGCGCTTCAAGCCGTTCGTCGAGGACCGCCTGCCCGCCATCGCCGCCGGCACCCTTGGCCTGGTCGGCCACCCGGGGCCTTACCCGGCGTGCCCGCGCGCCGTGGCGCAAGCGGTGACCCTGGCCATCGGCCCGGAGGGTGGCTGGATCCCCTATGAAGTCGACCTGCTGGGCAAGGCCGGGCTGGCGCCGGTGCAGCTAGGCGAGCGAATCCTGCGAGTGGAAACGGCGGTGACCGCCTTGCTTTCGCGAATTTTCTGACGGACGGGTCAGCTTTTTTCCCATCAAGTTTCCCCGACGTGCGCCGATGGCCTGTGCAAGAAAACAATAATCTGCACTGCCACGCGTCGGGGAGTCGTCTATGTACCGTTGGTTCGCCCAGTCTCTGGGAAATATAAGCGTCAACCGCAAGCTGGGGGTAGGTTTCGGCCTGGTCCTGCTGCTCACCCTTGCCATCACCTTCACCGGCTGGCTGGGCCTGGACAGCGTGACCAGCCGTGGCGACAAGCTCGGCAACATCTCGGTGATCCACCAGTACACCCAGGACCTGCGCATCGCCCGCCAGCACTACGAGCGTAACCGCGACCAGGCTGGCGTCAGCGAGTTGGAGAAGGCCCTGGCCAACCTCGAGCGCCAGGTGCAGTTCATGCTTGGCCAGATCGAGCTGCCGGCCGACCGCCAGCGCCTCGAGCAGCAGCGCGATGCCGTGCGCCAGTACCAGCAGGCGTTCAACGACCTCAAGCAGGCCGACCAGCGCCGCAATGCCAGCCGCCAGGTGCTCGGCGACAGCGCCGACAAGGCCGCCGAGTTGATCGGCAAGGTTCAGCAGCGCCTGCTGCAGGCCGGCGATATCGGCCAATACCAGCCTGCCGTCGAAGTCAGCGCGCAGTTGCAGCAGGCACGCTTCCAGGTGCGTGGCTACACCTACAGCGGCAAGGCCGAGTTCCAGCAGACCGCGTTGCAAGCCATCGACCAGGCGCTGACCGTGCTCAAGGCGCTGCCCGCCAGGCTCCCCGCCGAATATGCCGCCAGCCTCGACGATGCCGCTGGCGCCCTGGCCGCCTACCGTGACGCGGTACTTCAGGTTGGCACCGCGCAGACCGCCAGCGAGCAGGCCCTGGCCACGATGGGCGCCCAGGGCACCGTGTTGCTGGACACCAGCCTGCAAATGAGCGCGTCGCAGACCCAGGTTCGCGACCAGGGCACCCAGCAAGCCAAGACCCTGCTCGCCGGTGCCACCGCCCTGGCGCTGCTGCTCGGCGTGCTGGCCGCCTTCGCCATCACCCGGCAGATCATCGTGCCGTTGCGCCAGACCCTCGCCGCCGCCGAGCGCGTGGCTGGCGGCGACTTGCGCCTGGACCTCAAGGCCGAGCGCCGCGACGAGCTGGGCCAGTTGCAGGCGAGCATGCAACGCATGGCCCAGAGCCTGCGCGAGCTGATCGGCGGCATCGGCGATGGTGTCACGCAGATTGCCAGCGCGGCCGAGGAGCTGTCGGCGGTGACCGAGCAGACCAGCGCCGGGGTCAACAACCAGAAGGTCGAGACCGACCAGGTGGCCACCGCCATGAACGAGATGGCTGCCACCGTGCAGGAAGTGGCGCGCAATGCCGAGCAAGCCTCGGAGGCGGCGCTGGCGGCTGACCAGCAGGCCCGTGAGGGCGACAAGGTGGTCGGCCAGGCCATCGCCCAGATCGAGCGCTTGGCCAGCGAAGTGGTGAACTCCAGCGAGGCGATGAACCAGCTCAAGGCTGAAAGCGACAAGATCGGCAGTGTGCTCGACGTGATCAAGGCGGTGGCCCAGCAGACCAACCTGCTGGCACTGAACGCCGCCATCGAGGCGGCCCGGGCCGGCGAGGCCGGGCGCGGCTTCGCCGTGGTCGCCGACGAGGTGCGCAGCCTGGCCCAGCGCACCCAGCAGTCCACCGAGGAAATCGAGGAACTGATCGCCGGCCTGCAAAGCGGCACCGAGCGGGTGGCCAACGTCATGGACAGCAGCCGCGCGCTGACCGACAGCAGCGTCGAACTGACCCGCCGCGCCGGCGGTTCGCTGGCCACCATCACCCACACCGTGTCGTCGATCCAGGCGATGAACCAGCAGATCGCCACCGCCGCCGAGCAGCAGAGCGCGGTGGCCGAGGAGATCAACCGCAGCGTGATGAACGTGCGCGATATCTCCGACCAGACCTCGGCGGCCAGCGAGGAAACCGCCAGCTCCAGCGTCGAGCTCGCGCGCCTGGGCACACACTTGCAAGGCTTGGTCGGGCGCTTCCGCCTGTAAACCGCGGCGTTGTGGGCTGCAGGAATTTTCCTTCATCCCACAACGACTCTTCCTACCTGAATTACAGGCCCCGTCCGGCAGCTTCTCTGCCGATGAGCGATGACCATAGCGGCAAAGTGCCGCTATGGCCTTCTCTCACCTGGACGGAGACCTGTCATGTTCGCTTACCTCGACCGCAAGCTCGGCAACCTGAAGGTCGGGCACAAGCTCGCCCTCGGTTTTGCCGTGGTATTGCTGCTGACCCTGGCCACCACGGTCAGCGGCTGGCGCGCGCTGGACGGTGCCATCGGCCGCTCGGAGCAGCTCAGTGAAATCGGCGCGATCAACGACCTGACCAAGGACCTGCGCGCCGAACGCATCACCTACCGCGTGCTCAACGACGACACCAGTCGCACCCGCATCACCCGTATCCTCGACCAGTTGCAAAGCCGCATGACCACCTTGCAGCAACGCTCCCATGTCGAGGAATCGCGCGAGATGCTGACCCAGAAGCTGCAATTGCTGCAGCGCCTGCAAGAGGACTTCGCCGCCTTGCAGCGGGCAGTCGACAGCCGTCAGGGCCTGCGCACGGCGATGCTGGAACAGGCCGGCACGCTGGAAAAGGTCATCGACGAACTGCAAACCCAGGCCCTGCTGAAAATGCCCGGCGACGGTCAGCAAGGCAGCGTGGTCGGGCTCATGGACAACCTCAGCCGGCATGTCGAAAGCGCCAACCAGCAGAGCCAGGTGCCGGCGTATACCTTTTCTCCCCGCGACAGTTTCGCCACGGTTGGCGATGCTGCGCTGGACGCCGCCGACACCAGCCTGGAACAACTGCTCAGAGGCGTGGCGCCGCTGGGCCTTGCGCGTACGCTGATGGAGCGCCCGGGGGCGGAACTGGCCCGTTACCGCGATAACCTGCAGCGCTACCGGGGCGCCGCGCTGCAAGTCGAGCAGTTGCAGGACAACATGGAGAAGATGGGCGAGGAATTGCGCGCCGTCAGTATCGAGTTGGGGCAGCGCAAGGTCGAGCAGCGTGACAGTGAAGCCCTGGCCGCCCGCTCGTTGCTCACCAGCGTGGCGGTACTGGCCTTGCTGGTGGGCGTGTTGGCCGCCTGGCTGATCACCGGGCAGATCACCCGGCCCTTGCACCAGACCTTGGCCCAGGCTTCGCGCATCGCCCGCGGCGACCTCAGCCAGGTGGACACGGTCGCGCGTCGTGACGAGATGGGCCAATTGCAGACCAGCATGCGGGAAATGACCTTGAGCCTGCGCGAGCTGCTCGGCGGCATCGACCAGGGCGTCGGCCACCTGTCCCGGGCCGCCGCGGAGCTGGCCACGTCCAGCGTCGACACCCGCGAGCGGATCAACCAGCAGCGTGAAGAAACCGACCAGGTGGCCACGGCGATGAACCAGATGAGCGCCACGGTGCAGGAGGTGGCGCAAAATGCCGAGCAGGCGTCGATGGCCGCCACCACCGCCGACAGCCAGGCGCAGTTGGGCGACCAGGTGGTGGCCGAGGCTATCTCGCGCATCGAGCAACTGGCCGGGCAGATGGACCATTGCCGCGACGCGATGGGCCATCTGTCGGGCGAGAGCCAGCGGATCGGCTCGATCCTCGATGTGATCAAGTCGGTATCGGAGCAGACCAACCTGCTGGCGCTCAACGCCGCCATCGAGGCGGCGCGGGCCGGTGAGGCCGGGCGGGGCTTCGCCGTGGTCGCCGACGAGGTGCGCGGGCTGGCCCAGCGTACGCAGCAGTCGACCGAGGAAATCGAGCAACTGATCGACAACCTGCATCGCGGTACCGACGAGGTGACCCGCTTGCTCGACAACAGCAAGGACCTCACCAGCAAGAGCGTCGAGCTCAGCCGCAAGGCCGGCGACGCGCTGGGGCAGATCACCGCGACGGTGTCGACCATCCAGGGCATGAACCAACAGATCGCCACGGCCAGCGAGCAACAGAGCGTGGTGGCCGAGCAGATCAACCGCAGCGTGATCAATGTGCGCGATGTGTCCGATCGAACCAGCGTGGCCAGTGAGCAGACAGCGGTGTCCAGTGGCGAGCTGGAGCAGTTGGGGCAGCAACTGCGCGCGATGGTGGGTCGGTTCAGCCTGTGATGGCCGCATGGCGCCGCGGTGATTGGCAGCGCCTGATCTGGCACTCGGCCTTGTAGGAGCCAGCCTTGCTGGCGAACCAGACGCCGCGGTGGATGGCACCGGCTATGCCGGTGTTCGCCGGCAAGCCGGCTCCTACGCGGTCTGCGACCTGCCAGCCTTGCTGGCGAACCAGGCGCCGCGAAGGCTGCCTGCTACGCCTCCAGGTAGCGCATGGCCAGTTGCTCCGCGGCCTTGCGCGCCGGAGCGTGCAGGTGCGGCGCCACCAGCATCATCACCTGGTACACCACCACCCCCACGTCACCCTCGCGGCCCAGCACCCGCTGGTAATCCAGCGAGCACATCAGGGTCAGGGTGATCTGTTCCACCAACTGCCCCAGCGCCTGGGTCTCGCTGGTCACCTGGCCCTGGCCCTTGAGGCTGGCCAGCAGCGCGGCGAGGGTGCGCTTGAGCGCGTTGATCAGGCTGCGCATGCCGCGGGCCAGCTTGGGCAGGCGCCCGGTGAGGTTGGACAGGTCCTGGAACAGGAAGCGGTACTGCGCCATGCGCTCGACGATCAGGTGCAGGAACAGCCAGTAGTCCTCGGCGTCCAGGCGCACGTCCAGCGGCGGATCGAGCAGCGGCATCAACTGCTCCTCGAAGCGTTCGAACAGGCCGATCACCAGCGGCTCCTTGCCGTGGAAGTGGTAGTACAGGTTGCCGGGGCTTATGCCCAGTTCATTGGCGATCTCCAGGGTCGACACATTCGGCTCGCCCTGGCGATTGAACAGTTGCAAGGCACATTCGAGGATACGGTCGCGGGTCTTCATCCGGTCAGCGGGCCAGTACGTAGGTGCCTGGCGCGGGGCCCAGCGGTGGATAGGTGGCGTTGCCCAACTCGGGGCGTGGCGCCTTGAGCGTGCCGGAGCGCTGGCTGATCCACTCCAGCCACAGCGGCCACCAGCTGCCGTCGCGGCGCTCGGCGTCGTGGAACCAGGCGCGCGGGTCGCTGGAGAGCTTGGGGTTGTGCAGGTAGTAGGCCTTGGGGTTGCCGGGCGGGTTGATGATGCTCTGGATATGCCCGCTGTTGGCCAGGATGAAGCGGCGCTCGCCGCCCAGCAGCAGGGCCGAGCGGTATACCGCGTCCCACGGGGTGATATGGTCGTTGCTGCCGGCCACGGTGAAGCTGTCCAGGGCGACCTGCTTGAGGTCGATCGGCGTGCCGCACACCTCGAGCCCGGCTGGGAAAGTCAGCGGGTTGAGCTTGAAGAAGTCCAGCAGGTCGCCGTGCAAGGCCGCCGGCAGGCGGGTGTTGTCGGCGTTCCAGTAGAGGATGTCGAAGGCCGGTGGGGTCTTGCCCATCAGGTAGTTGTTGACCCAGTAGTTCCAGATCAGGTCGTTGGGCCGCATCCAGGCAAAGATCCGTGCCACCTCGCCGCCGTCCAGCACGCCGCGCTGGTAGGAGCGGCGCTTGGCCGCCTCGATGGTCTGCTCGTCGGCGAACAGGCTGGCGGGGCTGTCGAACTGGCTGTCGAGCAAGCTCACCAGGTAGGTGGCGCTGCGCACCTTGCGCAGTTGCTTCTTCGCCTGCAAGTGGCCTTGCAGCGCGGCCATGGTCAAGCCACCCGCACAGGCGCCCATCAGGTTGGGGTCGCGACTGGCGCTGATGCTGCGACAGGCGTTGAGCGCCTCTTCCAGGGCCTGTACATAGCTCGACAGCCCCCATTCGCGGTGGCGCGGGTCGGGGTTGCGCCAGCTGACCATGAACACCTGCAAGCCCTGCTTGAGCATGTACTGGACAAAGCTGTTGGTCGGGCCGAGGTCGAAGATGTAGAACTTGTTGATCTGTGGCGGCACCACCAGCAGCGGGCGGGCGTATTGCTTCTCGCTCATGGGCTTGTACTGGATCAGCTCCAGCAACTCGTTGCGAAACACCACCGCGCCGGGGCTGGCGGCCAGGTTGCCGCCAACCTCGAAGGCGCGCTCGTCCACCTGGCGCGGCAGGCCGTCGTTGTGGCGCAAGTCGTCGAGCAGATGGCTGGCGCCGCGCAGCAGGCTCTGCCCGCCGCTGTTGAACAGCTCCTTGATCGCCAGCGGGTTGAGCAGCGAGTTGCTGGGCGACACGGCATCGCTGAGCAGGTTGAACAGAAACTGCGCGCGGGCGCGGTCGTCGTCGCCCAGGCTGCTTTCCTCGATCCACTGGCGGGTCTGCCGCTGCCAGGCCAGGTAGGCTTGCAGGCCACGGCGGTAGAGCGGGTTGTGGTGCCAGGTCGGGTCGCTGAAGCGGCTGTCCCGCGGATGCGGCTGCAGCGAGGAGTCGCCAATCAGCACCCGGCCCAACTGGCCGCCCAGGCTCAGCAGGTGATGCGCGGTGTGCAGCGGGTTGCGCAGGCTGATCCGGCCGACCTGGCGCAGGGTCGAGATCAGGTCACGACCGCGCAGGCCGGTGATGGCGTTCTGCACGTTCATGCTGGTGGCGGGCACCGGTTTGTCTTTCATGCCAACACTCCATCGTTTAGCAATCGGGCCGATCACGGGGCAAGCCGGCCCCACGCCAGCGCCTCAGGTGCCCGCAGCGGGCCTTGGGTGCATGACCGCGCGTTGGCGCTCCTGCTGGAGGAACTTCATGATGATCGGGGCGACGGCCTCGGCCCGGGTGATCAGGAACAGGTGGCCGTCGTCGATTATGTGTAGCTGGGCATTGGGAATTCGCCAGGCCAGCAGGCGCATGTTGATCAGCGGGATCAGCGGATCGTCGTCGCCGGCCAGCACCAGGGTCGGCTGGTGGATCTTGTGCAGCCAATGGATGCTGGTCCAGCCCAGGCCGGCGAACAGTTGCCAGTAGTAGCCCAGCTTGCCGCCGGAGCGCACCTTCGAGGCATGGTGCATGGCCAGGTCAGGGTCGCGGCGAAAGCCACCGCCGTAGATCAGCGGGGCGATGCGGATCACGTGGGACGGCTGGATATAGCGCCGAGGGCTGGCCATCATCCACAGCACCTTGGGTTTGCCCGGCACCATCACCGCGCCGGCGGCGGTGGCGGCCAGCACCAGCTTCTTGCAGCGCTCGGGGTAGTCGTGGGCGAACTGCTGGGCCAGGGCGCCGCCCCAGGACACACCGATGACATTGACCTGGCCGTAGTCCAGGTAGTCGAGCATGCGCGCGGTCAGCTTGGCCAGGCCAGCAAAGCGGTAGGGGTGGCGCGGCGTGGACGAGCCGCCGACCCCGGGCACGTCGAAGGCGATGACCTCCAGGTCCGGGTCCAGGGCCTCAATGAACGGGAACACCAGTTCGAGGTTGGCGCCGATGCCGTTGAAGATCAGCAGCGGCGTCAGGTGTGGCTTGCCCGGGCGGACCGCAGTGCGGATGGACTGCTGGTCCAGCTCGACGGTCCTGAAAATGTACGGTTCCGGCATGCGCGTGACTCTGGGGTGAAAGTAGCGCCGCGCGGGGCCGGTAGGCTGCGCGGCGGTTCAGCTCAACGTTCGTGGACGTAGGTGCCGGGTGCGGCTTCGCCTGCGCCATAGGCGCGATTGCCCAGCCGTACCGGCGCCTTCTTCAGCTCGCCAGCGCGCTCGCCCAGCCAGGCTTGCCAGTGCAGCCACCAGGAATCGGCGTGCTTGACCGCGTTCTCCTGCCAGGCCAGCGGGTCGTCGGGGCGGTCCTCGCCGGTCATGAAGCGCGCCTTGGGGTTGCCAGGTGGGTTGAGGATGCTCTGGATGTGCCCGCTGTTGGACAGCACGAACTCGATCTTGCCGCCGAACAGGTGCGCCGAGCGGTAGCACGACTGCCACGGGGTGATGTGGTCGGCCGTGCCGGCGACGCTGTAGATATCGCAGTCGACCTGTTTCAGGTCGATGGCGGTGCCGCATACCTCCAGGGCCTGCGAGCGGGTCAGCGGGTTGTTCTTGAACATCTCGATCAGGTCGCCATGGAAGGCGGCCGGCAGGCGGGTGGTGTCGTTGTTCCAGAACAGGATGTCGAACACCGGCGGCTCGTTGCCCAGCAGGTAGTTGTTGACCCAGTAGTTCCAGATCAGGTCGTTGGGGCGCATCCAGGCGAACACCTTGGCCATGTCGCTGCCTTCGAGCACCCCGGCCTGGTAGGAGTGGCGCTTGGCCGCCTCGAGGGTCTGCTCGTCGACGAACAGCGCCACCTGGGTGTCGACCGTGGTGTCGAGCACGCTGACCAGCAGGGTCAGGGCGTTGACCTTTTTCTCGCCCAGCGCGGCGTAATGGCCCACCAGCGCGGTGCAGGTGATGCCGCCGGAGCAGGCGCCGAGCATGTTCAGGTCCTTGCTGCCGGTGATCGCCAGCACCGCGTCGACCGCTTCCTTGAGGGCATCGATGTAGGTGGACAGGCCCCACTCGCGCTGGGCCTTGGTCGGGTTGCGCCAGCTGATGATGAAGGTCTGTTGCTGCGAACGCAGGCAGAAGCGTGCCAGGCTCTTCTCCGGGCTCAGGTCGAAGACGTAGAACTTGTTGATCTGCGGCGGCACCACCAGCAGCGGGCGGCTGTGCACCTGCTCGGTGATGGGCTTGTACTGGATCAGTTCCAGCACATCGTTGCGGTACACCACCGAGCCTTCACTGGTGCCCAGGTTCTTGCCCACTTCGAAGGCTTCCATGTTGACCTGGCTGGGCATGCCGCCATTGTTGACCATGTCCTTGGCCAGGTGGGACAGGCCATCGAGCAGGCTCTTGCCGCCGGTTTCGAAGAAGCGCTTGATCGCCGCGGGGTTGGACAGGGTGTTGGTGGGCGCCATGGCCTCGGTCAGCAGGTTGATGACGAACTGGCCGCGGCTGATGTCCTGCGCCGACAGGTCGCTGCTGCCGATCCAGTCGTTGAGCTCCTTGCGCCAGGCCAGGTAGGTCTGCAGGTAGCGGCGATACAGGGGGTTCTGGCTCCAGGCCGGGTCGCTGAAGCGACGGTCGTCGCCCTCCGGTTGCAGGGCCGACTTGCCCAGCAGCACGTTTTTCAGTTCCAGGCCGAAATGCGCCACGTGGCGGGCGCTGTGCAACGGCTGGCGAACGGCCTGGCGCAGCACCGTGCGCGCCGAGGTCAGCAGGTCCTTGCGGCGAATGCCGATGACCGGATTGAGCCCCAGGGTGTTTTCCGAGGCCTGCCGCTGCAACTCATCGTTGTTCTTGTTACTCATCTACGACGCTCCGTTGTCCTGAGACGAGTACCGGCGTGCTGTGACAGCCCGGTACTGCTACTCGGGTGACCAGTGATAAGGAACAGCGGTGCTGCGACCGGATGCGTGGCGCTGATGAGCTGCGGGGGTTGGTGCGTATGAAGACAACCTGCTTTCGCTCGCGACCTGTACATACCGGCCTGGCCCTGCCTGCGTGGAACACAATGCAGGGAACTTGCCAGCCCCATTGGTTACCCGACTTTCGTGTAATGCGCAAGACAGCCAGTCATTGGCTGCCATTGAGGCATTCAAGCAGATGAGATTAGAAAATGCGCTCTAAAGCCTGGCGGCCTTGCGCTAGAGCATGAGTTTAACCACGGATTCGGATGGGTCGCGGGATTTGCCGGCCTTGTGCAGTTCATCAAGGTATTCGGCCCACAGCTGTTCCTGGCGCAGGCACAGTTGCTCGAGGTACTCCCAGGTGAACAATCCTGAGTCATGGCCGTCGTCGAAGGTCAGTTTCAGTGCGTACTGACCGGCCGGCTCCAGGCCGCTCAGGCCGACGTTGATCTTGCCGAACTGCAGGATCGGGTTGCCGTGGCCCTGGACCTCGGCGGACGGGGAGTGCACGCGCAGGAATTCGGCGGGCAGGTGGTAGACCTCGCCGGGGGCGTAGCTGAGGGTGAGGGTCTTGGAGGCTTTGTGCAGGTTGATGGCGGTGGGCAGGCGGGCCATGGGCGAATCTCTCTTTGGCTTCAAGCTGCAAGCTTCGAGTGATTCCAGGCATTGTGCAAGGGGGCTGCTGTGCAGCCCTTTCGCGACACAAGGCCGCTCCTACAGGGAAGCGCGCTCCTCTGTATCGCGAAAGGGCCGCAAAGCGGCCCCCGGCGGTCTTACAGGATGTAACGCGACAGGTCTTCGTTTTGCGCCAGCTCGCCCAGGTGGCTGTTCACGTAGGCCGCGTCGATGTTGATCGGCGTTTCTTCGTGGGCGCTGGCCAGGTCGCCGGCGCTGAACGACACCTCTTCGAGCAGGCGCTCGAGCAGGGTGTGCAGGCGACGGGCACCGATGTTCTCGGTTTTCTCGTTGACCTGATAGGCGATCTCGGCCAGGCGCTTGAGGCCCTCGTCGGCGAACTCGATGTGCAGGCCTTCGGTCTTGAGCAGCTCGCGGTACTGTTCGGTCAGCGAGGCGTGCGGCTCCTTGAGGATGCGCTCGAAGTCTTCCGGGGTCAGGGCCTTGAGCTCGACACGGATCGGCAGGCGGCCTTGCAGCTCGGGCACCAGGTCGCTCGGCTTGCTCAGGTGGAACGCGCCGGAGGCGATGAACAGGATATGGTCGGTCTTGACCATGCCCAGCTTGGTATTGACGGTGCAGCCTTCGATCAGCGGCAGCAGGTCGCGCTGTACGCCTTCACGGGAGACATCGGCGCCGCCGACGTTGCCGCGCTTGGCCACCTTGTCGATCTCGTCGATGAACACGATGCCGTGCTGCTCGACCGCTTCCAGGGCCTTGGCCTTGAGGTCTTCGTCGTTGACCAGGCGGCTGGCTTCTTCGTCGCGGACCATCTTCAGGGCATCCTTGACCTTCAGCTTGCGCGCCTTGCGCTTGCCCTTGCCCATGTTGGCGAACAGGCTCTGCAGCTGGTTGGTCATCTCTTCCATGCCGGGCGGCGCGGCGATCTCGACGCCCACGGCATCGGCGACTTCGATCTCGATTTCCTTGTCGTCCAGCTGGCCTTCGCGCAGGCGCTTGCGGAACAGCTGGCGGGTGTTGGAGTCGCTGCTCGACTGCTGGGCTTCCTCGCTGAAGCTGCTGACCCGCGCCTGCGGCAGCAGGGCATCGAGGATGCGGTCTTCGGCGGCGTCCTCGGCGCGATGGCGCACGCGCACGATCTCCTGCTCGCGCAGCATCTTCAGCGCGGCGTCGGCCAGGTCGCGGATGATCGATTCGACATCACGGCCGACATAGCCGACTTCGGTGAACTTGGTCGCTTCGACCTTGATGAACGGTGCGTTGGCCAGCTTGGCCAGGCGCCGGGCGATTTCGGTCTTGCCGACGCCGGTGGGGCCGATCATCAGGATGTTCTTCGGGGTCACCTCGGCACGCAGCTCGGCCGGCAGCTGCATGCGCCGCCAGCGGTTGCGCAGGGCGATGGCCACGGCGCGCTTGGCGTCGTCCTGGCCGATGATGTGACGGTTGAGTTCGTGGACGATCTCGCGGGGGGTCATGGACATGATCAATGTGGTCCTCGAGCAGAGTGATTCAGCGTGGGAAGGCCTCACCGCCGGGGTGAGGCGCCAGAACAGCTGATTACTCGGCCAGGTCCTGCTCCTCGATGGTCAGGTTGTGGTTGGTGAACACGCAGATGTCGCCGGCGATGTTCAGGGCGGTCTCGGCGATTTCACGGGCCGAGAGGTCGGTCTTGTTCAGCAGGGCGCGGGCCGCGGCCTGGGCATAGGCACCACCGGAGCCCATGGCGATCAGGCCATCCTCAGGCTCGACCACGTCGCCGTTGCCGGTGATGATCAGGGACGCGTCCTTGTTGGCCACCGCCAGCATCGCTTCCAGGCGGCTCAGGGAACGGTCGGTACGCCATTCCTTGGCCAGCTCGACGGCGGCGCGCACCAGGTGCCCGGAGTGTTTCTGCAGTTGGGCCTCGAAGTGCTCGAACAGGGTGAAGGCGTCGGCGGTGGCTCCGGCGAAACCGGCGATGACCTGGCCGTTGTACAGGCGCCGGACTTTCTTGGCGTTGCCTTTCATCACGGTGTTGCCGAGGGAAACCTGGCCGTCGCCGCCCATGACGACTTTGCCGTTACGGCGGACAGAAACGATGGTAGTCAAGGGAGAGTCTCCACGCAGCGGGGCGAAAATGCCTGATGGAGAGTCATATGGGGGGAGGGGGGAAGGATTTCAACCGGGGGGGATGAATGGTTGCTACCCGTCGAGGCTGGGCATGTTCGTTGCAGGAGCGGCCTTGCGTCGCGAAAGGGCCGCAGAGCGGCCCCGGCGATTTCCGCATGATGCCGAGATCCGGGGGCCGCTACGCGGCCCTTTCGCGACACAAGGCCGCTTCTACAAGAGCGAGCTGTGAGCTTGCTCAGGCCTCGTGGCAGACGTGCCCATCGACCAAGGTATAACGCACCGCGCCCGGCAGGCAGTGGCCGATGAACGGGCAGTTCTGGCCGCGGGAGAACCACTGCTCGCCGGCCACGGTCGAGGCCTTGGCATCGAACAGCACCAGGTCCGCCGCGCCACCGACCTTCAACTCGCCGGCTGGCAGGCGCAGGGCTTGCGCTGGGCCGCTGGCCAGGCGCGCGAGCAAGGTCGGCAGGTCGAGCAGGCCGTCCTCGACCAAGGTCATGGCCAGCGGCAGCAGCAGCTCGACGCTGCTGATACCGGGCTCGGTGGCGCCGAACGGCGCCAGCTTGGCGTCGCGCTCGTGGGGCTGGTGGTGGCTGGAGATGGCCTGGATCACCCCCGACTTCACCGCTTCGCGCAGGCCGTCGCGGTCGGCGGCGGTGCGCAGCGGCGGCTGCACGTGGTACAGGCTTGAGAAGTCGCGCAGGGCCTCATCGGTGAGGATCAGCTGGTACAACGCCACGTCGGCGGTCACCGGCAGCCCCAGTTGCTGGGCCTGGGCGATCAGCCGGGCACCGCGGGCGCTGGTGATCTGGGTGAAGTGGGCGCGCACGCCGGTCTGCTCGACCAGCAGCAGGTTGCGGGCCAGGGCCACGGTCTCGGCGGTCTCGGGGATGCCGGGCAGGCCGAGGAAGCTGGCCATCGGGCCTTCGTGGGCCAGGCCGCCCTGGGCCAGGTCGCGGTCCTGGGAGTGGAACACCACGGTCAGGTCGAAGGTGGCCGCGTACTCCAGCGCACGGGCCAGGGTCCGGTGGTTGGGGATCTCCTTGAGGCCGTTGCCGAAGGCCACGCAGCCGGTGTCGCGCAGGGCCACCAGTTCGGCCAGTTGCTCGCCGTCCAGGCCCTTGGTCAGGGCGCCGATCGGGTAGACCTTGCTGTTGGCCGCTTCGCGGGCGCGGTCGAGGATCAGCTCGGCCACCGCCGAGGTGTCCAGCACCGGCTTGGTCTGCGGCGGGCAGCACAGGCTGGTGACGCCGCCGGCGACCGCGGCGCGGGTCTCGCTGGCGATGCTGCCCTTGCGGCTGTAGCCCGGTTCGCGCAGCGACACGCCGAGGTCGACCAGGCCCGGGGCGGCCACCAGGCCGTCGGCCTGGATCACGCGGCTGGCGCTGAAGCCGGCCGGGGCTGCGCCGATGGCGACAATGCGCCCGCCGTCCAGGTGCAGGTCGGTGACCTGGTCCAGGCCGCTGGCAGGATCGATGACCCGGGCGCCGATGATGCTGATGGTCACTGGGCGTTCTCCTGCTCGAATTGACGTTGCGCGTTCTGCCCGCTCATGGCCATGGACAGCACGGCCATGCGCACGGCGATGCCGTAGGTGACCTGGTTGAGGATCACCGAATGCTTGCCGTCGGCCACCGCCGACTCGATCTCGACGCCGCGGTTGATCGGCCCTGGGTGCATGACGATGGCGTCAGGCTTGGCCCCGGCCAGGCGCGCGGTGGTCAGGCCGAACAGGCGGTAGAACTCGCCCTCGCTGGGCAGCAGGCCGCCG
The DNA here is from genome assembly GCF_019139535.1 of Pseudomonas muyukensis. Classification (NCBI taxonomy): domain Bacteria; kingdom Pseudomonadati; phylum Pseudomonadota; class Gammaproteobacteria; order Pseudomonadales; family Pseudomonadaceae; genus Pseudomonas; species Pseudomonas muyukensis. Next base: position 1,110,725 of record NZ_CP077073.1, read on the forward strand.
GCCATGCGTTCGCGCTGCAGGCGCAGCATGATCACCACGTCGACGTCCTTCAGGCCTTCGGCGAGGTCGGTGTAGACCTTCACGCCGTATTGCTCGATGCCGATCGGAATCAAGGTTTTCGGGCCGATCACGCGAATGTCCGGGCAACCCAGGGCCTTGAGCGCGAGCATGTCGGAGCGGGCCACGCGCGAGTGCAGGATGTCGCCGACGATGGCTACCGACAGGTTCTCGAAGCTGCCCTTGTGCCGACGAATGGTCAGCATGTCGAGCATGCCCTGGGTCGGGTGCGCATGGCGGCCATCGCCGCCGTTGATCACCGCGACGTCCGGGCAGACGTGCTCGGCGATGAAGTGCGCGGCACCGGAGTCGGAATGGCGCACCACGAACATGTCGGCGGCCATGGCCTCGAGGTTGCGCAGGGTGTCGAACAGGGTCTCGCCCTTGCTGGTCGAGGAAGTCGACACGTTCAGGCTGATCACGTCGGCCGACAGGCGCTGGGCGGCCAGCTCGAAGGTGGTGCGGGTGCGGGTGGAGTTCTCGAAGAACACGTTGCACACGGTCTTGCCGCGCAGCAACGGGACTTTCTTCACGGCCCGGGCACCGACTTCGAGGAACGAGTCGGCGGTGTCGAGGATCTCGGTGAGCAGTTCGCGGGGCAAACCGTCGAGCGAGAGAAAATGGCGTAGCTGGCCCTGATCATTGAGCTGCAGCGGGCGCTTGGCGTCGAATGGCGTCATCGCGGGGGACTCTTAAAGGGCGGATGCAAATGCGAGGTCCTGGCGCTCGAGGGCGAGCGGCGTGGGTCCGGTCAATTTTACCCGTTCATGGGCCGCCAGGGACAGGGTGGCGCCCAGCACGTTGGGGCGAATCGGCAGTTCGCCGGCATCCAGGTCGAGCAGGCAGACCAAGGTCACGCTGGCCGGGCGGCCATAGTCGAACAGTTCGTTGAGGGCGGCGCGGATGGTACGGCCGCTCATCAGTACGTCGTCCACCAGCACCAGGTGCTGGCCTTCGATCTCGAACGGCAGCTCTGATGGGCGCACCTGCGGGTGCAGGCCGTTCTGGCTGAAGTCGTCGCGGTAGAAGGACACGTCCAGGGTGCCCAGCGGGCCCTGCTCGCCGAGTTCGGCCTGCAGCGCCTGGGCCACCCACACGCCGCCGGTGCGGATGCCGATGAAGCGTGGCTCGGCGATGGCGCGGCGGGCCAGGTGGGCGCGAAGGTCGACGGCCATCTGCCGGATCAGCTCGGCGGGATTGGGTAGGCTCATTGCGTGCTCCTCGGGAAGGCGGGCGCCGGCAGGCCGCCGGCGGCAAAGCGGATTTAAGTGTTGGCCTCCAGCCAGCCTTGCAGCAGCAGGGCCGCGGCGATGGCGTCGACCGGGTTGTCGCGATAGCTGCCGTGGCGCCCGCCCCGAGCCATTTGCTCGCCCTTGGCCTCGAAGGTGGTCAGGCGTTCGTCATGGGTGTGCACCGGCAGGTTGTAGCGGCCATGCAGGCGGCGGGCGAATTTCTCGGCGCGCTCGCTCATCTCGCTGGGCGTGCCGTCCATGTTCAGCGGCAGGCCGACGACGATGGCGTCGGGTTTCCATTCCTTGATCAGTTTTTCCACCTGGTTCCAGTCCGGCACGCCGTTCTGGGCCTTGAGCGTGCACAGCTCGCGGGCCTGGCCGGTGATGACCTGGCCGACGGCGACGCCGATCTGCCGGGTGCCGTAGTCAAAGCCCAGCAACAGGCGCAGTTCGGCCATCAGGCGTGCCCTGCCTGGCTGGTCAGCAGGCTCAGGTTGATGCCCAGGCTCTTCGCGGCCTGGGCCAGGCGCATTTCGCTGGCCATGGCGAACAGGATGTCGGCGTCGAATGGGCAGTTGAGCCAGGCGTTGTCGGCCAGCTCCGCCTCCAGTTGCCCGGCTTCCCAGCCGGCATAGCCCAGGGTGATCAGGCTCTGGCGCGGGCCGGTACCGGCGGCGATGGCGAACAGCACGTCCTGCGAGGTGGACAGTGACAGGCCCTCGAGCTCGACCGTGGCCTGGTAGCTGCAGTCGTTGCTGTGCAGTACGAAGCCGCGGTCGGTCTGCACCGGGCCGCCCTGGTAGATCGGGATGTGCAGGGTGCTGGCCGGTGGCTCCTGGTCCGGGCGCAACTGCTCGAGGATGTCGCCCAGATTCAGCTCCTGCGGGCGGTTGACCACCAGGCCCATGGCGCCGTTGGCGTTGTGCTCGACGATGTAGGTGAGGGTCTGGGCAAAGTTCGGGTCGGCCATGTGCGGCATGGCGATCAGGAACTGGTGCTTGAGGTAGCTGGGGGCGAGGGTCTTCATGAACGCTAGTGTGGCGCCAGGTGGCAAGGCTGACAAGGTGTTCGAGCGCCGCTTATGCGGCGCATCGCGGATGCATCCGCTCCTACAGGCGACGGAACGGGGGTAGCGCACACCGAGAAGTCGTGTCGTGCCAACAAGGCGGTCGGCCATGGCCTTTCAGGCATCGGTACGTTGCAAAAGATGTAGGAGCGGATTCATCCGCGATGCGCCGCGCGGGCGGCGCTCGATGTGCGCGCCACCGCAAGATCCAGACCCTTCACCTGCCCGTCAATTGCTCGACAGCTTGTCACCCCGGGCAAAGCGCCAGGTGCGGATGATCTCTAGCCGGTCGAACTCGGCCAGGTCACCGGTGAACGGCGCGAACGGCGCTGCCAGGCGCACGATGCGCTGGGCCGCCTGGTCCAGCACCGGCTGGCCGGAGGACTCCAGCACCAAAACTTCGTACAGCGAGCCGTCGCGGTTGATCGATACCATCATCCGCAAGCTGCCGTACATCTGTTGGCGCCGGGCCTCTTCGGGGTAGTTGAGGTTGCCGATGCGCTCGACCTTCTTGCGCCACTCTTCCTTGTACCAGGCGCCCTTGTCGCGCATGGTCGAGGCGGCGTTCAGGCGATGGATGCGCGGGCGCTTGGCATACAGCTGCTGTTCGTGGGACAGCTCGGCCTCGAGGCTGGCGATCTGGCTGGACAGCTGCGAGCTGTCGAAGGCCGGCGCCTTGGTCTCGGGCTTGGGTTGCGGTTTGCTTTCCTTCGGCCTGGGCTCGACCTTCTGCGGTTTCGGCGCCTGGGTGGCGACCACCGACTTGGCGGGCGCTGGCGGCGTTTGCGGACGGGCGGCCGGGGGCGGGGTGATCTTGTTGATCTTGCTGTCCTGGAACGGCGCGGCCTCGGTGGTCTTGGGCAGCGCCTTCTTGTCCAGGGTGCCGCTGCCCTGCTGGTTGTCCTGGGCCTGGAAGTCAGCCTTCTCTGGCGCTTTCTCGCTCTTGAAGGTGGCCAGGGTGATGTCCATGGTGTGACGGATATCGGCCGGCTTGACCACCGTGAAGCCCACGCCAAGGATCAACGCCAGGTGCACCACGGCAGCCAGGAACAGGGTGAAGCCGAGCCGGTCCACCGGGCGAATGCGCGGTGGCAGCAGGTCGGCGGGGATGTCGGCGGGCAACGTCATCGGGTATCCAGCAACCGCGAGGCGGGGTAGCGGTTCAGTCGAGAAGGACCGGCATCATACCCCACTGCGCGGCTTTGCCACCTGTCCTCGGTCAGCGCGCCTGCAGCTTGCGATCAATGGCATCCATCAACTGGCCGCCAATGTTGGTGTTGTAGGCCGCGTCGATCTCGCGGATGCAGGTCGGGCTGGTGACGTTGATCTCGGTGAGGTGCTCGCCGATCACGTCCAGGCCAACGAACAGCAGGCCCTTTTCGCGCAGGGTCGGGCCAACCTGGGCGGCGATCCAGCGGTCGCGCTCGCTCAGCGGGCGGGCCTCGCCACGCCCGCCGGCGGCCAGGTTGCCACGGGTCTCGCCGCTGGCCGGGATACGCGCCAGGCAGTAGTCCACCGGCTCGCCGTCGATCATCAGGATGCGCTTGTCGCCGTCCTTGATCGCCGGCAGGTAGGCCTGGGCCATGATCTGCTGGGCGCCGAGGGCGGTCAGGGTCTCGAGAATCACCGACAGGTTGGGGTCGCCGGCGCGGTGACGGAAGATCGAGGTGCCGCCCATGCCATCCAGCGGCTTGAGGATCACATCGCCGTGCTTGGCGGCGAACTCGCGGATGATGTCCGCACGGCGGCTGACCAGGGTCGGCGGGGTGCACTGCGGGAACAAGGTGGCGAACAGCTTCTCGTTGCAGTCGCGCAGGCTCTGCGGGCGGTTGACCACCAGCACGCCTTCGGCCTCGGCCTGCTCCAGCAGGTAGGTGCTGTAGACGAACTCCATGTCGAAGGGCGGATCCTTGCGCATCAG